>NZ_JBSQBF010000007.1:0-780 GCF_053851755.1 Mycoplasma sp. 3392 | reverse complement strand
ATTGAAGTCTGCAACTCGACTTCATGAAGTCGGAATCGCTAGTAATCGCAGGTCAGCCATACTGCGGTGAATACGTTCTCGAGTCTTGTACACACCGCCCGTCACACCATGGGAGCTAGTAATGCCCGAAGCCGGTTAGTTAACTTCGGAGACGACTGTCTAAGGTAGGACTGGTGACTGGGGTGAAGTCGTAACAAGGTATCCCTACGAGAACGTGGGGATGGATCACCTCCTTTCTACGGAGTACACAGTACAACATTTTTTAAAGACTTATAAAGTCTGTTTCACAAAACAATCAATCTTTTTTTAAGGTTATGGTAATTTATATCCAGTTTTGAGAGTTCTATTCTCTCAAATATATAGATCTTTGAAAACTGAATAGAAAAGACATTTGTATATATTAATATTCAAACGTTTTGATCAACCTATAGAATACATCATATCTATCTAATAACAATTAGACAATAGGAACATACTATTAAATAAGTAAGAGTTTTTGGTGGATGCCTTGGGTCTGGAAGTCGATGAAGGACGCGATTACCTGCGATAAGCCTCGTGGAGCTGGAAATAAGCTACGAAGCGGGGATTTCCGAATGGGGAAACCTAACTAGACTAATCTCTAGTTGCCTTGCCAGTGAATACATAGCTGGAAGCGCGAGACACGTTGAGAACTGAAACATCTTAGTACCAACAGGAAAAGAAAATAAATAATGATTCCCTCAGTAGCGGCGAGCGAACGGGGAAGAGCCCAAACCAACATTGAAGTTGGGGTTGTAGGAC
>NZ_JBSQBF010000006.1:0-1285 GCF_053851755.1 Mycoplasma sp. 3392 | reverse complement strand
TTTTTTATAAGAGTTTGATCCTGGCTCAGGATGAACGCTGGCTGTGTGCCTAATACATGCATGTCGAACGAAGTAGCTTGCTACTTAGTGGCGAATGGGTGAGTAACACGTGCTTAATCTACCTTTCAGATTGGGATAACAGTTGGAAACGATTGCTAATACCGGATACGTGACAAATTCGCATGAAATTGTCATAAAAGGAGCATTTGCTTCACTGGAAGATGAGAGCGCGGAACATTAGTTAGTTGGTAGGGTAATGGCCTACCAAGACGATGATGTTTAGCCGGGTTGAGAAACTGACCGGCCACACTGGGACTGAGATACGGCCCAGACTCCTACGGGAGGCAGCAGTAGGGAATATTCCACAATGGGCGAAAGCCTGATGGAGCGACACAGCGTGCACGATGACGGCCCTCGGGTTGTAAAGTGCTGTTATTAGGGAAGAAAACTCAGCGGAGGAAATGCCGCTGAGCTGACGGTACCTGATCAGAAAGCGATGGCTAACTATGTGCCAGCAGCCGCGGTAATACATAGGTCGCAAGCGTTATCCGGAATTATTGGGCGTAAAGCGTTCGTAGGCTGTTTGTTAAGTCTGAAGTTAAAGCCTGGGGCTCAACCCCAGCCCGCTTTAGATACTGGCAAGCTAGAGTGAGATAGAGGTAAGCGGAATTCCATGTGAAGCGGTGAAATGCGTAGATATATGGAAGAACACCAAAGGCGAAGGCAGCTTACTGGGTCTATACTGACGCTGAGGGACGAAAGCGTGGGGAGCAAACAGGATTAGATACCCTGGTAGTCCACGCCGTAAACGATGATCATTAGTCGGTGGAAAATTCACTGACGCAGCTAACGCATTAAATGATCCGCCTGAGTAGTATGCTCGCAAGAGTGAAACTTAAAGGAATTGACGGGGACTCGCACAAGCGGTGGAGCATGTGGTTTAATTTGAAGATACGCGGAGAACCTTACCCACTCTTGACATCTTCCGCAAAGCTATGGAGACATAGTGGAGGTTAACGGAATGACAGATGGTGCATGGTTGTCGTCAGCTCGTGTCGTGAGATGTTTGGTTAAGTCCAGCAACGAGCGCAACCCCTATTTTCAGTTACTAACGGGTTATGCCGAGGACTCTGGAGATACTGCCTGGGTAACCAGGAGGAAGGTGGGGATGACGTCAAATCATCATGCCTCTTATGAGTGGGGCGACACACGTGCTACAATGGTCGGTACAAAGAGACGCAAGACAGTGATGTGGAGCAAATCTCAAAAAGCCGATCTCAGTTCG
>NZ_JBSQBF010000004.1:0-41756 GCF_053851755.1 Mycoplasma sp. 3392 | reverse complement strand
AATTCCATGTTTTTTTGTTCTTGTTTTTTATTTAACATAAATATGTTTTGTTATTTTTTTTGATTTTTTCATTTTAAAAATAGTAAAATTACAAATGTAGCCAAAAGCACTTGACTACGAAAAAAAAGTGGTCGCGTAGCTCAGCTGGATAGAGTACGTGCCTTCTAAGCATGTGGTCGTGGGTTCGAGTCCCGCCGCGATCGCCATTTTTTTTATTCTTTTTTTTTCAAATTTAATTTATATAACAGTTTTTAAAATCAAATAATTCTCATTTTTTCGTTTAAAAGCAGCCGGGTTTGGCTGCTGCTTTTTTAAAACTAAAAAACGACTAAAAACAATACCAAATTAAGTAAAAAAAATACTAGAAACAACTTTGTTTTCGAATTACAATATTTGTGAAAAAAAGAAGTATATTCACTTTAAACTTCAATAAGGAGCAAATAATGAATTATTTTAGTCCCAACAAATTGATTAGTTATCTACAAACAGCAGCATTTTTGTATTTTTTCTCGTGATTCTTTAGTATGTTTATTTATGTTGGTATTTACATGGGTACATGAGACAAAACATTTATTGTTGCTAGAAATGCAATGATTATTTGCGGGATTTTGCTAAATTTATTGGTTTTAGGATTAGGTTATTTGATGTATTGAAAATATGAAAATGAATACAACACCAAAATCAAAATATCAGCTACTGAAGTGCTTGTAGCAAAACATAAGAGTCTACAAAAACACAAAATTTGACTCATTTTGTCAGTCTTTTTACCTGGTTTTGCAAATTTAATATTGGTTTGAATTTTTTGAGCAAGAGCCAACAGAGTTATTGCTGTTTTGCATAATAATTCAATAAGCAAAACTGATTTGGATTCATTTGATAATGTTAATAATCAAAATGATGATTCAAGAATAAAAGGAGATTTTTAGAATACTGCTTAGCAGTATTTTTTATTGCTTTGTCAAGTAAAGTAAGCCAAAAGGTATAATTTTAGTATTATGGATAAGAAAGAACTAAAAGATTTGATTCGTACAGTGTACGATTTTCCTGAAAAAGGAATTGTTTTTAAAGATATTTCATACTTGTTAGCTAATGGAGAAGCTTTACATTACACAATTGATGAAATAGCTAAATTTACCAATGATGCCGATATTATCGTTGGACCTGATGCACGTGGTTTTTTATTTGGGACACCAGTAGCTGCTAAAACAAAAAAACCGTTTATTATGGTGCGCAAAAAAGGTAAATTGCCTGGCCCTGTGTTGTCTTGTGACTATGGTCTTGAGTATGGGCGCAATGTTTTAGAAATTCAAGATGGAATCACTAAACCAGGACAAAAAGCAGTAATTATAGATGACGTTTTGGCAACTGGAGGAACATTAGAAGCAATCATTAAACTTCTAGAAAGAGAAAAAGTGGAAGTTTTAAGAGTAGTTGTTTTGATGGAATTAGATGGATTTGATGCAAGAAATAGACTAAAAGTTCCAGTTGAATCACTAATCAAAATTAACAAAGGAGAATAATGAAAAAATACAATTCATACAATGAAGTTCCTAAAGATTACAAATGAGATTTAGAAGATATTCTTAAAGGGACAACACTAGAAAAATTACAAAAAGAGTATTTTGATTTATACGAAAAAATTATTGAACTTAAAGACTCCAAATACAGCTCTAAACAAGCTTATTTAGATTATTTAAAAATTTATGACAAAAAGCTTGAAGTAGATTTTAAAATCGGAAACTATTTATCAAATAAAAGAAACATCAACGTTGTTGATCCTGAAATTAATAAATTGATTGCTGATTTTTCAAATAAAGATGATGATTGTGCAGCAAGATTAGGTTCTGAATTAAACAGAGTAAAACAACACAGAGCAAAAATTGAAAAATGAGTAAATGATAAAGATTTTGCAGCAGTTAAAAAAGACTTTGAAGAAGCCTTAAGTGCACTAGATCACAAGTTAAGTGATGAAGTTGAAAATTACTTAACAGAGGCAAATAGTGGTCACCCTTCAGTACATGCTGTTTTTAGCATCTTAGAATCAAGTGAAGTTGATTTCGGTTATGCTATTTCTTCAAAAGGTTACAAACAAAAAATTACTCGTGGAACTAGAATTAAACTAGCGAAGTCAAAAGATGAGCAAACCCGTAAAACAGCTTATCAAAACTACTTAGCAGGTTTCTATAAACACAAAGAAAGTTTTGCTAACTTGCTAATTCAACACTTTAAAGAATACTCAACTAGTGCAAAACTAAGAAAATACAACTCATCAATTGAAGCTTTGCTTTCGGATGACAACATCGACCCAAAACTTTTAGAAATTATCTATAACAATGTTGCTAATAATATGGCAATGTTTAAGCGTTTCAATAAAGCCAATAAAGAATTCTTCAAAATTAAATATAAAAAAGAACGTAAAGTTTGAGATAGTGCTTTAGATTTAGTGGATATTAAAAATGAATATTCTGTTGAAGAAGCAAAGCAAATTTTTGTTGACTTGATGTCGGTGATGCCTACTCGTTATGCACAAGTTGCAACAAAAGCAATGCAAGAAAACTGAGTTGATTTTGTTAATGTGCCAAACAAACGTAGTGGTGCTTATTCAATTGGTGCTTCATACGGTCTAGGCAAAAAATACATTTTGATGAATTTTAATGGTTCACTAGATTCAGTGGGAACACTATGCCACGAAATGGGCCACTCAATGCACTCATACTTTTCAGACATTACACAGGACATTAAAAGAAGTCAATACCCAATCTTTTTAGCAGAAATAGCATCCATTTTTAATGAATTAATGCTAAACGATTACTTAATTTCTAAAGCTAAAAGCGACAAGGAAAAATTTTATTTATTAGGTGAAAGCATTAATGATTTTGTCGGAACTGTTATTCGTCAAACTCAATGATCTAATTATGAGTACAATCTTTATCAAGCAACGGATCAAAAACAACCTATTGCTTCATACAAGGACTTAGAATCAATCTACATTGATATTGCTAACAAGTATGCAATGAGTGATAAAAAATCAAAACCTGGCGATCATATAAATATTTATTCAGTTACTGTGCCACACTTTTACTACAATTTCTATGTTTACAAATATGCTCTAGGCTACATTGTAGCAAATGTTTTCTACAACAAGTACAAAAAAGAAGGTGAAAAAGCACTGAACGAATACATTGACAAGTTTCTTTCAGCCGGAGATAGAGATTGACCTGCACAAATTTTAAAAGATGCCGGAGTCGACATTTATTCAGACGAAGTTTACAAAATGGCATTTGAAAATGTAGAACAAAAAATTAATACTTACATTAAATTGGGTAACAAAATTTTCAAAAAATAACACATAAAAGCTGCTTTTGCAGTCTTTTTTACTTTAAACGCAACAAGATAGGAGTTTTTGATGACAACAAATGAAGAAAATAATAAAACAGAAGACAAGGCAAAAAAACTAGTTGTATACAAATATATTCATTTTGATAGCTGTGACTATATAAAATTGAAAGAAGACAAAGAATCTGAGTATAAAGTGCACGATCTTAAAGATAATATTTATTATTTAACTAATTCACTGCGAAAGTTTATTACAGACAATGGAGACAACAAGGAATTCTTTAAAAGAACTAAAGTTATTAATGTGCTAAAAGGTGAAAATAGCTACAATGGAACTGAATATACTTATCACTATGAATTTAGGCTAGAACGATATATAACTGATGTAAATTTCATAGTGATAAAGGCTACTTTTGACTTCCCAAATTATAAAATTGACGAAAGCATCGAAGAAGCACAAAAATCGATTCTTAATGATTCAAGTCCTTCTGCAACGCGTGAATTTCTATTTGATGAAGAGAATCATGATTACATAAACTTTCAAAATTTTCTTATAAATAATGTTTTTGCAAAAAACTTTTTGTTTAGAAACAGCCTAAAAGAAGAGTTTCAGGAATGAGTTGCTGATAAAAAAGATGAAAAAAAACAAAATGAACATAATAATCAATTAAATACCATATTAACTTATGTGAGAAATGCTTTTACTTATGCATTTGTGTATGTCAATAAAAATGTAACAAAAGATATAGAGTCAATTAATGATCACAATAATGAAGATGCTCGTATGATGGCATGAAATTTTTGAAATTATGATCCAGGAAATACAGAAGTTTTAGCGAACACAAAAGAGGCGATAATTACTAAGGCTCATTCAATCATTACATATTTTTATTCTTTGGATGAGACAAAACATTCGACGCACTACAACATATTTGAAAGTGATTATAAAATTTTGTTTATCATTGCTTTAGTGCAAAAATGAGGCTACACTCAAGCGCTAAATATTTTAGACGATCTTATATCTTCATTTAAGAAAGTGAAATCCTCTAACCTTGGTAAAAACAAAAATGTAAATAATAAATTGGTTGATAAAACACGTAGTTTTGATGCTCTAAAAATTCACAAAACACTAAGCACTCTTGAATTTGGATTTGTGTCTAATGACAATCGCGAACAGCATTTTTATGAAAGACTTTATAGTGACTTCTATATTGAAAAAATAAAGAAAGAAATTCACGATGTTTTAGAAAGAGAATCAATAATCGATAGTTTAGAATCAAGAATCATAGTAAACCATGACAAAATAGATCAAATTCTTCGAGACAATAATCGTTTTATTAGAGATATTCGTAGTTCAAGAGCAGTTTCAACACTTTCAATTTTGACAAACGTTGCTGTAGGTGCGACTTTTACTCAGGTGTCACAATCTTTTATTGATGATAATTACCCAAATTTAAGTTATTTAAAATGAGTAATTTCATGCAGTATTTTTGCTTTTTTCATTTTACTTGCATTAATAATTTTCTTCATCATGGATAGGGGTAATGCAAAAGTACTTTTAAGCGATCTAAAAGAATCTTCTAAAAAAGCTGTTGAATTACTCTTAAAAAATGAGTGATTAATCTCAGATAATGACTCAGAATCTCACAAACAAAAAAATGAGCTAGTAGAACAATACAAGAATTATTTAGACAAAACTAAACGAAAAAGAAAAATTATTAAAGCTGCCAAATGTTTAAATGTTGACTATGATAAATTTAAAGCTAGTTGTGAAAAATCATTGTTAATTTTATTAAAGAGACAACATGACAATTAGCGACCTAAACGACATTCCACATTTGCCTGGAGTTTATTTTTGAAAAAATTCTAATGACGAAATAATATACATTGGTAAAGCAAAAAATCTTTACAAAAGAATGCGTCAGTATTTTTTAGGTGCTCTTAATTCTTATAAAACTACTAAATTAGTTGAAGAAATTGCTTCTTTTGAATTTGTTACCTTTCAAAATGAAAAAGAAGCCCTATTATATGAACAATTATCAATTACCAAGTTCAGACCGCGTTATAACATCTTGCTTTTAGATGATAAAAAATATCCATATCTAAAAATATCTTTAACTAATAAGATTAATATTCAAATTGCCTGAAAATACAAAAAAGAACCAAACACAATTTATTATGGACCATTACCACCGGGATATGGTTCTAGTGATTTAAGAAAATATTTAGAAAGTCAAGTTTTGTATCGAAACGGTTTTTTGATTGAAAATGAAAGTTATGAATATTGAAAAAATGCTTTTAATAAAATAAAATCGATTTTACTTTTTAAAGAGAAGAATTTTTTAAAGCAATTAGAATCTAATATGCAAGAAAGCGCATATAATTTTCGTTTTGAAGAAGCCGCTAGCTACAAAAGACTGATTGAAACTGTTAAAAAAATTCAAGATAAACAGTTGGTTGAATTGCAAAATTATGAAGATGTTGATATTTTCTATTTCGCAAGAAAAAATGAGTATGCAGTTTGAGGAATTCAAGTATATCGCTTCGGAACATTATTAAATAGCGAAACTGGTGCTCTTAACATAGTTTTTGATTTCGAAGAAACCATCAATGCATTTTTAAATGCTTTTTATGCCAAAAACCAAAAACCAAAAACAATATTTTTTAATCCTGAACTTAAAGATTTTGATTTTGACATAAGCCATGAAATCAAAAGTCAATATCCACAAAAAGGTCAGTTTGAAAAAATTATGGAAAATGTCAAAACTAATGTCGAAATAAAAGCTGACAATGAAATTCAAAAATTAAACAAATATGAAACTAAAACTGTTGCTAACGTTGAAAAATTACAAAAACTACTCAATATCAAATCAGCAAGAGACATCGTAGTTTTTGACAACTCTCATTTTGGCAATCAAAATCCTGTTAGTGCAATGATTAGAATTATTGATGGAAACGTTTACAAAAGTGAGTATCGTAAGTTTAATCTGGAAGTGGTCGACTATCGCAAGGCAGATGTTGAGTATATGAAACAAGGGGTTCAAAAATTTATTGATATGACAAAAAATGGCTCTAAACCAAATTTATTGATTGTAGATGGCGGCGTTGCCCAAATTAATGAGGCTAAAAAGGTGCTAGCCAAAAACAATTGACAAGATGTCGATTTGATAGGTTTAGTAAAAAATGACAAACACAAAACTGACCACATAATAAATGCCAACAAGTTAGCGATAAAAATAGATGATATCGATTTGTACAATTTTCTTGCCAACATTCAGGAAGAAGTTGACAGATATGCCAAAGCAAATCAGTGAAAAAAATCCATTTCTTCAAGTTTAGAAGTAAGTTTATTAAAAATACCTGGTGTAGGTTTTAAAACTGAAGAAAAGCTTTTGACTCATTTCGGTTCTTATTCAGCAATTTACAATGCTTCGATTGAAGAATTGAAAAAAGTGGTTTCTGAGTCAGTGGCTTTCAAAATCAAAGAAATTTTTGAGTAATCAATAAATGATAGAAGGCTAAAAACAAGCCTTCTTTTTAATTCATATTCTGAATTAAAAAAGACTGAAAAAGCACTCAAAATAAGTATCTTTTTATATTAAGATGTTTGCTAAAAAATATTACTTCTTTTTTATGTGTTTTATAAACACACAAAAAAATGGCGCTCTTTGATAAAATTAATAAACTATGACTAATAACAAAATAAGAAATTTTGCAATTATTGCCCACATCGACCATGGAAAAAGTACTTTAGCTGACAGAATTCTTGAAATAACTGAGACTATTGAAAAAAGAGATCTTGAAGCACAACACTTAGACACAATGGACTTGGAAAGAGAAAGAGGAATTACAATCAAACTCAATGCAGTCCAAATTAAGTACAAGGATTACATTTTTCACTTAATCGACACTCCAGGCCACGTTGACTTTACATATGAAGTTTCTCGCTCGCTAGCTGCTTGTGAGGGTGTTTTGTTATTAGTTGATGCAACCCAAGGTATTGAAGCTCAAACACTTGCCAACGTTTATTTAGCACTTGAACACAATTTAGAAATTATTCCTGTTATTAACAAAATTGATTTACCTTCAGCTGATCCGGAAATGGTAAAAAAAGAAATTGAGAATGTTATTGGCATCGATGCTAGTGATGCTATATTAGTTTCAGCAAAAACTGGACTAGGGATTGAAAATATTATTGATGCCATTATTAGTCGCATTCCCGCTCCAAAAGAAGCAGATCCTGAAAAGGAACTTACTGCCTTAATTTTTGATTCATACTTTGACCCATATCGCGGAGTTGTCTTGCTAGTTCGTTTGTTTAACGGAACTTTAAAAGTCGGTGATGAAATCTTACTAATGCATAATGACAAAAAATTCCACGTGACTGAATTAGGAATTAGAACTCCAAAGGAAATTAAAAAGGAATATTTAGAAGCTGGGGAAGTAGGATGAATTGCTGCTTCTATTCGTGATGCTAAAGATATTCAAGTTGGAGACACAATAACACTGGCTAAAAGACCTTCTCCATTGCCTTTGCCGGGATATAAAAAACTGAAGCCGGTAGTTTACACTGGTTTTTACCCAGTTGATACTCGCGATTTTAATGATTTAAAAGATGCCTTAGAAAAAATTTCTCTATCAGACTCAAGTATTAGCTATCAACCTGAAACATCAAAAGCCTTGGGTTTTGGATTTAGAATTGGATTCTTAGGAATGCTTCATATGGAAATTTTGCAAGAACGTTTAGAAAGAGAATTCGGTCTAGATATTATCGCGACAGCTCCTAGCGTTGAATTCTATGTAACTAAGACTGATGGTGAAACCTTAAATATTACTAACCCATCATTATTGCCCGACAGAAACTATATTGAAACGATTGAAGAACCCTATATAAAAGCAAGTATTTTTCTACCACAAGATTATTTAGGTGCAATTATGGAATTGTGTCAAGACAAAAGAGGAAAATATATTGACCTTGAATATATCGATGATAATCGCCGTAGATTAATTTATGAATTGCCACTAAATGAAATAATTTTTGACTTTTTTGATTTACTGAAATCTTATTCAAAAGGGTATGCATCATTTGAATATGAATTCATCGGATTAAGAGAAAGTGATTTAGTAAAAGTTGACATTTTATTAAACGGTGAAAAAATTGATGCTTTGGCTATGATTGTGCACCGTGATTCAGCATATGTGCGTAGTCGTGAGTTGTGTGAAAAACTTAAAGATGTAATTCCACGCCAAAACTTCGAAGTTCCAATTCAAGCTGCTATCGGTGGTAAAATTATTGCAAGAGAAACTGTTAAGGCATATCGTAAAGACGTTACTGCTAAATTGTATGGTGGAGATGTTACTAGACGTCAAAAACTACTGAAAAAACAAAAAGCAGGTAAGAAAAGAATGAAAGCAATCGGAAGTGTCGAAGTACCACAAGAAGCATTCTTAGCAATATTGAAAACAGACACATCGAAAAAATAGGAGAAAGAATGGGATTAAAACCTTTTGGGCAAAATTCGAACAACAATATTAAGACCGAAAATGCACTACCTAACAATAGTGCTTCATTACAAAACACTCAGTCAATATTACTAAACACAACAATTGAAGAAAAAACATTTGAAAGTTCAAAGAGAATTGATAAAAAAGGTGTCATACCTAATGGAATAATGCGTGTTTTCAATTCTCAAATCAGAGTTAAAACTTTTAATATCATCTGTGTATCTTTGCTTTTATTTGTTGCTTTTATCTTGTGCTTATTGTTTGCGTTTAAGCCAACACTTTTCATCGAGGCAACAGAGAAAAATCCAAATCCTTCTTCACCTTGAATTTGATACGTTTTACTAGCAATTGCTTCAATACTATTGACCTGAAAATTAATAATTGATGCAATTAGTTTAGTGAATTTAAAAAGAAGCATCAATGAGTATCGCGATGCCATTAATAAAGGTACACAAGAAGTTCCGGCATTCGTTTTGTTACTATACCGCAAACTAATGTTTAACCAAGTAACACATAATTGAATTACAATCGCCTTTGTATTTTATTTTGGTATTTTCACTCTTATTTTCTGAGCTTTGAAGGATGCTCAATGAATCAAATTTGATGGTGCAACTAGGGCTGATGGTTCACAGGTATATGTCTTGGATTTCAAAACTTGAATTCACAACTCATTCCCTAACACTAATTTATGAATTGGACTGTTCTCTGCAATTATCGCAGTAGTTGTTTTAATCCATATTGTTTTTTCAATCTTAAGAAAAATAAAAATATCTTCTATTCAATCTTTTATGGGTTTAGGGGCCTTTAATTTCAATGAAATTGCAAAAGAAAAACGTAAATATAACATTACGTTAATGAAGATATTTATAATTTCAATATTAGTGGTTCTAATATTACCATTTATAATATATTTTATTGCTACACGTATTATTAGAAGAAAGAAGTAGCGAAAAGGAGTTTATATGTCAACAGGAGCAATCATTGCACTAGCACTAGGAATGGTGGCATTAGGAATTTTAATTGGTGGTTTTTTGGGTATGTGAATATCACAAAGAAAAATTAAAAAACAATTAGAAGAAAATCCGCCAATTAGTGAAAAACAAATTCGTGCTATGTTTATGCAAATGGGAAGAAAACCATCTGAAGCACAAATCAAGGCAGTAATGCGTTCAATGAAACAAGCAAAATAATAATAACTTTTCACAAGCACTTAGAAATTGGGTGCTTTTATTTTGCTAATTTTGAGTCAAATTTTGAATTTCTTATTGAACTATGACTGGCTTTTGTTTGGAAAAATCTTTTACTTCCTTGCAATCATTAAAATTTTGGATGTAAGAAAAAGACACAAATTAGAGTGAATTATTTTCTGCTTTGGACGTTTTCTATTATTTGTTTTCGAGCAGTGGTTTCACTTATTTCTTTGTTGCAAAGGCCTATTTAAAACCAGTACTACACTTATTTTAGTTGTATTTTCGTACATTATAGAGAGATAACAAACAAGTAAAATAGTTCTAAATCTTACTAAATTCAAGTATTACACTTGTTGTATTATCAATAACGATTGAATGTGTGGCCAAAATTTTAAGCTTTAAACTTTACAAACAAAAGGTGAGTGAATCACAACTGTCACTTGAACAACATGAGCACACGCAATACTAACAGTACTGAAATTTCGATTCCATGACTGAGAAAGAATCAAAAAATTTGCTACAAGTTATAAATAGCTAATAAAAAAGCATTTCATTAAAAATGAATTTTCTAGATCCAGTACTCATGTGATGAGAGTATTGTTTTCGATAGCTTTAATAGTTGAAATAAATAACTTCACTACTTTAATAAAAGTTTCAATCATTACATTAATTCTTACTGTTTCATTAATAGCAAATGAAACTGTGGCAATACATAAATTCAGAAACAAAATGTAAAAAACCTCAGTTGTTATGACTGAGGCCTTTTTTATTATATTAAGTTCATTTTTTGTTTGAAGAAATAATAGCAGTGCACTAATGCAGTAAGAACCATTCCACTATTAATTATGTTTTGTAATTCTTGTTCACTAGCTCAACGGTTGTAACTTATTTGTTCGAAAATACTTCCATCCCCTAAAGCTTCATGCTGCTTTAAGCCGGTAACATCAAAAATGTAACCAAAAACAATTTCATTTGCTTGTGTTGAAGCTAAAAACTTAAAAGTTTCAAAAACATTATTTTTGTTAACAACAAATCCCGCTTCTTCTTCAACTTCACGAATAGCAACTTTCAAACTATCAGTTTCATTGTTTTCAAATCCACCAGTTATTGGGCAAGGGAAGCAATCATCTCATTTCTGTTTTTCAACAATTTCAGGCAAAGGTTGATAACGAATTAAAAATTCAAATTCGTTATTTCCTTTTCTTCTAAATAATAAAACCGCTACTGAATTAACATTACGACGTTGGGCATAAACAAAACCTTTGTCAGTTTGGTATAAGGATAATCAATAAGCATCATGCAATAATTTATCTTTTTTCATATCCATTAATTATGAACTAAATAGAATACGAAAAACAAAAAATAAAAAATTGCAAATAATATTTTTTTGTGCTAGAATATAAACATAGCGACCAAAGCGAAGGTGTCCACCTGAACCCATTCCGAACTCAGCAGTTAAGCCCTTCAGCGCCGACGATACCTCCAAGGGAAAATAGGGCGTCGCTTTTTTTTATTATCTTTTTTAAGTATTGAACTATAATTTACAAATATATGTCGGTAGTTGCTCGAGTGGCTGAAGAGGTTTGTCTCGAAAACAAATAATGTAGCAATACATTCAAGGGTTCAAATCCCTTACTACCGGCCATTTTTTATTACTTTTGCAATTGCAAGGCTAAAATTTTAGTGGAGTAAAAAATGAAAGAAACATTTACATCAGAAATTAAACAAGAAATCATTAGTAGAAAAATCACTAAAAATGTTGCCGTTAATTTTATTCACGGCTTTTTAGCAACACAAAAAGATGAAAACTGTTTCTTTACAATAAATAAAGAATATATAAGACAATTTGTTTTTCAAATTTTACAAACCTTGCAAATTAAATATAGTCAACCACGCAAAAATCAAATTAGTTTTGTAGTGCCAAAAGATATTAAAAAAGCCAATTATGTCAAACAAAATGATTACTTTGCCGCTATTTTTCTATTGACAGGCAGTGTTAGTGATGTAAGTCAAACCATGTACCACTTGGAAGTTAAGTTTTCAAGCCAACAAAAAGCTAAAATGATTCAGAATTTTTTGGAAAAATACGACATTTGTTTTCGATTAATTGAAAGAAAAAAACAATTTATTCTATACATCAAAAAAGTAGAAAGCATTTGCGATTTTCTTAAAGCAATAGGTGCAATTAATGCTTACATGAAGTTCGAGGAAGCCAAAATCAATCGTGACTATACTAATGCAGTTAATCGCTTAACTAATTTTGATTTTTACAACCAGCAAAGACTTGCGAGCAAAAATACTGATTTTTTAGTGCAATATCAATTCATTTTGGATAATAATTTAGTTAACCAATTTACTCAAGATATGTTAGACTTTTTCGAACTGAAAAAACAAAATTTAGATTTAGGTCTAAGTGACTTAGTTTTGCTAATGTCGCAAAATGGCGAATTAAAGTCAAAATCAACATTGTATTATTATTTGAAAAAGCTATCAAAAATTTACTTAAATAATCAGGAGGGATAAACATGGATTTTGGTTCAAGAATTGATGATAACACTAACTATTTTGCTCAATCAGAAGCAACTAAATTGTTAAAAAAGAAACAAAACAAACTACTTTCAATCAGTTTGCTTTGATTTAGTTTGGGGATTTTTATCACTTTTCTATTTGCCGGACTATTTTCATACATTCCGGCTTTAGGAAAATTAATTGTTCGGCCTGAAAGCAAAGATACTTTTCAACCTTGATTAGTTATTTTAATTGCTTTAGCAGCTCAGATTGGTGTATCAATAGTTATTAGATCGTTCTTTAATATTAAAAAATTAGGTAGTATCAAAACAGTATGACTTGCAGTTGGGTATGCAATTTATGTAGCATCTTCAACCATAATTTTGACTATCATGGCCACCTTTTTGAAATGAAGTGGTTATCTTGATGGATCAACACTAACACTTTCATTCTTAATACCATTTGCAATTTTTGTTGTAACTGGTTTGTTAGGATATTTCGGAATAATCAAATTTGAAAAACTGTGACCTATTATAATTGTTTGTCTAGTTGCTAGCTTTATAGTTATGATAACAACAATGTTCACTGTTTTTAGAAATCAAAAAGCTTATTCTCTCCTATCAGTTTTATTTATTGTTATTGCAACAATATCAATAGGTATCAACTTTAGAGCAATAAGACTAGCAACTGAATCTACTAAGAATAACTTAGACAACGTTAGCATGTGAAATCTTGGACTATTTTTTGGTTTTGATTTGTACACCAATTTATACTCATTGACTTTACAAACACTTAGCTTGTTCTCTTATCTAAAAAGTTAATTAATGACAGGTTTTACCTGTCTTTTTGTTACTTTTTACTTTCCAAAAACATGACTAAAGTAGTTTGGTTTCACAAAAAAAATTTTAATTCAAATCAACTATTGACTTTCTAAGTTAAAAAAAATTAAAAGTCTTATAATTAAAAAGTATTTATAAAACACATTTTTAAGGAATATTATATGAGCAAAAAAATACTTGTTATTAATGCTGGTTCTTCATCGATGAAGTGATCACTTTTTACAAAAGATAAATTAGAATTAATTGCTTCAGGATTAGCTGAAAGAATTAATATTGATGGTAATTTAATTTGCAAATACCAAGGACAAAAATTTGAAAAGAAAATTGGACTAAAAAATCACGAAGATGCAGTTCGTGAAACTCTAGTTCAATGACAAGAAAATCACGTTATTGAATCAATTGATGAAATCGATGTTGTTGGTTTCAGAGTTGTTAACGCTGGTCCAAAATTGATGAAATCAATGATAATTGATGATTCAGTAGTTGAAACTATTGAAAAATACACAAAATTAGCTCCATTACACAACCCAGGAGCAATTCAAGCTATCAAAGCTTTTGATAAGTTATTACCAAATGCAAAGAAAACAATGAATACAGACACTGCTTTCCACGCAACTATTCCAGAAATTAACCACGTTTATCCAATTAATCGTGAAATTGCTAAAAAACACAATATCCGTAAATATGGGTTCCATGGAATTAGTCACCGTTACATGACTGAAAGATTAGAGCAAATTTTAAATAAAAAACCGGTTAACTTTGTTAGTTTACACCTAGGAAACGGGTCATCACTATGTGCTGTTCGTGACTCAAAATCATACGATACTTCGATGGGATTCACACCATTAGCAGGGGTTATGATGGGAACACGTTCTGGAGATGTAGACCCATCAATCGTAGCATATTTAGCAAACGAACTAAAAATTGACGCAAAAGCAGCAACTGACATTCTTAACAAAGAGTCAGGACTTCTAGGAGTAAGTGGAATCTCAAGCGATATGCGCGATCTAGAAGCAAAACAATTAGTTGATCCAAATGCACGTTTTGCACTAGACTTATTTGCCCAAAAAGTAGCTGATTATTTAGCGGTTTACTTGAACAAAATTGCTAACAAACCAGATGCAATTGTTTTCACAGCCGGAATTGGTGAAAATGACCCATTAACAAGACAAAATATTATCAACAGAATTCACTCATATAACGTTAAATTGAGTGAAGCAAATACCCAAAAATTTGACGATTGCATTTTAATTAGTACACCAGATAGTGAAATTCCTGTGTATGTAATTAGAACAAACGAAGAATTAGTAATTGCAACTGATGCTAAAAACTTAGCAAAGTAGCACTAAAATAAGTCTTTTTCAAGTATAATAACATAGTTATTTTTTATAAATAACAATCAAGGTAAGTTAAACTCCTTGATCTAAAATTAGATCCAATTTAAAGTCCAAAAGGAGAACAATGGCAAAATACGAAATTATGGTACTATTGGATTCAACTGCTAACGAAAGTGTATTGTCATCACTTTTATCTTCAGTTTTCAAAAACAAAGCTGAAGTTACTAAGTTAGAAGAAACCCAATTAGCTTACCCAATCAAAAAGCAAAATACTGCACAATACTTTGTTGTTAAAGTAGATGCTCAAGGCGAAGAAATTAAAGAATTTGGACGTCGTGCAAATCTAGAAAAACAAGTTCTAAGAAACCTAGTAATTAATCTAGATACAGAAAGAGCATTACAAAGAAAACCAAAAGTTAACAGTGCTAAAAAGTTCCAAAAACCAAAAAAACAGGCAGATAGAAGACCAGTGGAAAACAGACAACCACGTGACAAAAAAGACGCTAACGAATCTTCAGCTGAGTAGTTTTAACTAATAAGGGGTGTTATGAATAAAATTTTATTAATTGGAAGATTAACTGACGATCCACAAGGCGGAAAAACTAAAGCTGGTGATCGTGAGTATGCTAGATTTACACTTGCTGTTACAAGACGTCAATACGGACCAAATCCACCACTAACAGATTATATTTCTTGTGTTGCATTTGGAATAACAGCATCAAGCATCAACAAATTCTTAGACAAAGGGGCCTTAATAAGCATCGAAGGTTCTTTACAAGTAACTTCTTCAATTGCCAATGGGCAAAGAATTACAAACTATTCAGTTTTAGTTGATAGCTTTGATTTCCTTGAAACAAGAGAAATTGCTGAAAAACGTCGTAACAAAACAAACAACGATAATCCAAGACCAAGCTTCCAACAAACCCAGCAAAGAGTAGGAATTAATCTAGAAAATGCCTACGAAATGGATAAAAAACAAACTAACACTTCTTTTAAAAATGAAAGTTTTAGTCAAGACGAGGAAGAACACGTTGATTTTGATATTGACGATTTCCAAAACGTTTTTGACGAAGATTAATAAGGAGATTTTTATATGGCAAGAGTAGTTTCTAAAAAACCTTTTGTTCGTCGTCGTCCATGTCAATTCTGTCTTTCAGATCACCAATACATCGATTACAAAGACAGAGAATTGGTTGAAAAATATGTTAACCAACACGGAAAAATTCTATCTTCACGTATTACAGGAACATGTGCTCGTCACCAAAGAAATTTAGCTACAGCAATCAAGAGAGCGAGACTTGTTGCTTTACTACCTTTCATTGGAAGTAACAAAGCTAACAAAAAATAATTTTTAAGAGCCTTTTCGGCTCTTTTTCTTTACAATTTAAATAGTTTTAAGGAGTTATATTATGTGAAATTTTATTAAAAGTGCTGACAAAATGGATTCTTGATATCAACATAACAATGAAGAAATTGCTTTTTGAGGTCGTTCAAATGTTGGTAAATCTTCGCTGTTAAATGCACTAGCAAATCAAAAAATCGCCAAAGTTTCTTCCACTCCTGGACGCACAAGACTATTAAATTATTTTCAAACTGATAATCAAAAAATTATTGTCGACTTACCAGGTTATGGGTTTGCAAAAATGTCAGCAAGCGAGCAAGTGCATATTTCGAAAATGATTGCCAATTACTTAGAAAAATCAAAAAATTTAACTAAGATTTGTGTTCTTATAGATTCAAAAATTGGAATTACTCCAATTGACAGCGAAATGATTGATTATTGCACCGAATTAAATCTTGAAATCTTGTTAGTAGCCACCAAAATCGACAAAGCGAATCAGAAACAATTGCACCAAACCAAAAAAGATATTCAAACACTGTACAGAGACATGGATATTATTTTTGTAAGTTCAAAAAACAAAAAAAATCTAGAATCACTCAAAGAAAAAATAGCCATTTAGTTATCTAACTAAAAGCCAGCTTTTTTGGACTATAATAATATAGATATAGACATGAACAAAAAGAGTAGATCTAAAACTTGAAAAAACATCAGAATATGATTGGGAATAACATTGCTTTTTGTTATTCCTTTTATTCTATTTTTTGTTTTTAAAAGTCTTTATAGCACTAACCAAACACTAAGCGTAGTTTTTATTTCAATTTTTTCAGCAATGATGATTGCGAGTCTTGGACTGTTAATTTACAACTTGATTGTCATTTTTCAGCGTAATAGTTTGATCAAAAACACACTGAATTATCATATTGAAAATGAAATTGCTAAAGAAGGGGTAGGAGTAGTAATTTTTGACGAAAGAACCAGAATTATATGAGTGTCAAAATTCATAAGTCAGCGTTTCGGTTCGTCAATAATCGGTAAAAATTTAAAAAATTATGTCGATTTTGACAACATTGATTCAGAGCAATTTTCGCGTAAGATAAATTACGAAGATTTTGACTATGAAATGAATGTAGACTTGACTAAGAATGTGGCAGTTATAAAAGATGTGACTGATGAATTGAACGTTTTTAGAATTTACGACAATGAAAAAATTACTTTTGGAGAAGTTGAAATTGACAATATGTCTTTATATCAATCGATTTATTCAGAAGAAGAAATTTTTAAAATTTATAATGCTGTAGTTAGTGTTTTAGATGATTTGACCGCAAAGCATGATTTTGTTTATCGTCGGTATGTAAATAACAATTTTTTCATTATTACAACTAATGAAACACTAAAAAAATTAATGTCTTTAGACTTTAAACAACTGACTAATATCGAATGTAATGATATTCGTGACAAAAATATAAGAATTCCAATTTCAGTAGGTTTTGCTTATGGCTTAGAAAAGTTAAATGATTTAACTGAAAAAACTAAAGATGCTTTAAGTCAGTCTAAGGCGCGTGGTGGCGATCAGATTACAGTAATCGAAAAAAATAACAAACCAATTTATTTTGGGTCGCGTTACGAAGTTGCTCACACTACCAATAGAACAAGAATGGCCCACTTTACTGCTGAAGTGATGGAAAAAATGCGTAGTAGCAAGATAGATACCGTTTTAATTTATGGTCACAAACTTGCTGATTTGGATGCTTTAGGTTCAGCATACGCATTTTATCTAATTGCTCACTCTTTAAACAAAAGAGCCTTTATTCAAAATAAAACTTTTGATCCTACTTGTCAGCGATCAATCAACCGCTATTTAAACAAAAATCAAAATATTTTTATCACCCCAAAACAAGCAACTAAGCTTAATAGTGATTCAACCATGGTTTTAGTAGTCGATTGTGCTACTGAAGATAGAATTGAAAACAAAAATGCTTTTAAAAACGTTTCTCAAGACAATATTTTTGTTTTCGACCACCATCGAATTAGTCGTAGTCCTGACTATGTTTTAAAACAGAATTTATATGTTGATACCGGAGCCTCAAGTGCATCAGAAATAGTGACTGAATTCATTATGTTTAGTCATAAACAAAAAGCAATAACAAAAGAAGCAGCACAGATGCTTTTAGATGGTATTTACATGGATACCAATAGATTTTTAAAAACAACATCATCAAGAACATTCTTCGCTGCTAGTTTCTTAGAAGAACTGGGGGCTTCAAGTGCAACAAGTATAGAAACACTTAAAATGGATGAAAATGTTTATGAAATAGTAAGCAAAATTTTGAGTAATTTACGAGAAGTAAAACCAGGATATTTCTTGGCAACTTATGAAGGTGATGTGGAAAGCGATGTTGTTTCTATAGCAGCCGATGAAATTTTAAGAATTCAAGGAAGAAAAGCAGCATTTGTGGTTGCTAAAATCCCAGGAATGAAACAATATAAAATGTCAGCCAGAGGAATCGATACTAATGTTCAAATTATTGCTGAAGCTGTCAATGGAGGAGGACACTTTGCAGCTGCAGCAGCCGTTAGCGATGAAAATGAACCAATGGAAACATTTGTCGATAATATAATTCAAGCAATAGTGAGTGTGAAAAATGAAAGTTATAATAATTAAACCTTATCAAAAATACAAAGTTAATGAAATCATCGATGTAGCAGATGGTTTTGCTAAAAATTTCTTAGTTAAAAATGGTTATGCCCAACCATTAAATGATGCAACTCTAAAAAACCGAAAAAACGTGCTTAAAAATTTAGCTGAAACTGAAAAACAAAGAATTCAAGAAGCTGAGGCTTTAAAAGCACAAATCGAGAGCGTAACTTTAGAATTTGAGCTAAAAGTTAACAAAGATGTAGTTCATGGTTCAATAACAACGAAAAACATTGAAAAAGAATTACAACAAAAACATAATATTAAACTTCCAGCTCATTCATTAGCATCAATGAAAATTGCAACTTTAGGTATCCACGGAGTTCCCATTACTCTTCACCCTGAAGTTAAAGCATTCTTAAAAGTAAGAATCAACGAAGCAAAGTAGTAAAGGAGAAAAATGTCATTCAGTGAATCAGAGTTAAATAACATTCTTAATAATGAGATTTCATTACTAGGAATTTTGATTAGAGATTACAAAGTCTTAAGTGACATCAATGATTCAATCACTGATGATATTTTTTATTCTAAAAACAATCTTTTAATTTATAAAGCACTGTGTGAAATTTCAACTATCAATGAAGCGTACGATATTGAAGTTATCACTACCTTCTTAATCAAAAATAAGATTTATGAAAAACTAAACGAATTTGAAGACATAAAAGGTGAAGATTACTTTAATTATGTAATCGAAAATGCCGGATACAAAGATTTAATTTCGCAATATATTTCAGCATTAACTGAATTTGCTAAAAAAAGACAATTACTTTTAGCGATGGAAAAGGCACAACAAAACTTGCAAAGTCCAATGGAAGTTTCAAAAGTAATAAGCGAATTACAGCTAAGCTTGATTAACATTGATCTGAGTGAAAATAAAGCTCATTATCAATCCCTTTCAGAAGTAGTCCAGGAGACTACAACCATTCTGCACCAACGTCAAAATAATTTAGAATCAACTGGTCTAAAAGTTGGATACCGCAATTTAGACGCTTTGTTACTAGGCTTCAATCCGGGAGACTTAGTGATTTTAGCTGCGCGTCCTTCAATGGGTAAGACTGCTTTTGCTCTTAATATTGCAAGTAATGTAGCAGAACAAAATAAAACTGTTCTTTTCTTCAGTTTAGAAATGACTAACCAGCAGCTTGTTGAAAGAATGGTTTCAATGAATTCTTGAGTAAAGTTATCGAATATGAAATCTGGTGCCGTCACTGAAGAAGATTGAATCAAGATTGATGCAACGACTGAAAAATTTCAAAATTGACATTTTTACCTAAATGACAAATCAGCTTTAACGTTGAATGATTTAATTGCTATTTGTCGTCGTTTCAGTCGTGTGAGGCAGATTGATTTAATAGTTATTGATTATCTGCAATTAATTACTGATTCGAAAACAAGTTCAGACAATCGTCAGTTAGAAATTTCTAAGATATCACGCTCTTTAAAACAGTTAGCTAAAGAATTGGCTTGTCCTATCATTTCGCTAAGTCAATTATCAAGAAGAGTTGAAATGCGTGAAGACAAAAAACCAGTACTTTCTGATTTACGTGAGTCAGGATCGATTGAGCAAGATGCCGATAGTGTCTTATTCTTATATCGTCCTGATTATTATCGCTTAGATAAAAAAGCAAATTCACTTGGTGATTTTAATGATACAGCTTCTACATCAAAGCAATCACCACTAACCTTTACCCTTACAGTTGACAGTTCTTCAAATTTAACTTTTGAAGCATCTTTAACTTATGTCATTGTGGCAAAAAACCGGAACGGTGCAACAGGAGAAGCAGAAATTCTTTTCTTCCGTGAAGCTAACAAATTTAAAGACAAAGATACTCAAGAAAATAATTTTTAAAACTTAATAAATGAAAGGAGATGAATGCCTAAATCACACTTTTTAAAAAATAAAAAAACCGAGCAAAGCCTTTCAAGTTCGCAATCTAAGAATAAAAAAACAAAAGAAGAAAAAAAGGCCGAAAAGATTCTTAACCGCGAAAAAAAACAGCTTGCTGATGCTGAATGAAAAGCAATAATGAATCCATACAATGTCAACATGATCAATGTCTGAAGAAAATTCCCAATGAAAGTAATTATCATGTTTCTTTCGGCATTTTTCTGAAACCTAGCTGTCGGAACATTTTTAGGTAAGGCTGCAGCTGTTTCTACTGGAGTTTCTGCTCTTACACAAATTATTACTTATACAATGGACTGAGGAAGATACTTTGGATTTTTCTATGTGCTTTTAAACTTACCAATCATCTTTTTCTTTTGAAAAAGAAATCCTCGACTTTTCATGGTATTAACAATTTATTGAATGATTTTCCAAGTTATTATCCAATTAATTATCGGTAATATCAAAGTTATTGATAATTTCATTAAGGCTGAAGTTACCATTTACTCTCCGCACATTGATGGTCTTAAAGAGGGTACAAAAACCTACTGAAGAGCATTTAATTATGATGGAGCAGCAGCAAATGGAGTATACGATGGACAAACTTGACCTATTTTTGCTTATGCATTTATTGGGGCCGCTTTGGATGGTTTAGCATCTGGAATTGCTTGAAAAGGTGGGGGTTCAATTGCTGGTTCTAATATTATCATCTACTATATCTCAAGAGTTAAAAAGATTTCGGTAGGTAAAGTTGGAATCATCGTCAACTTGTGTATTGCCACATTTTCAACTATTGTGTTAGGTGGACTAGAAATTGGTAATTTGATTAAATCTCGCCCTTGAAGAGTTGAAGATCAGCCACAAACAAGATTTATAGTTAGAGTCATAGCAACAATTCTATACATTGGTCTATACAATGTTGTTGTTGATAAAGTTTATCCAAAATACAAAAAAATCAAATTTGAAATATATTCAACAAGACTTGAAAAGATTTCAATGAAATTGCGTGAAACAGATTTTGCTCACTCATGAAATATTTACTATGGAACTAGTGGTAAAACACACAAAGACATTGGAAGAATTGAAATTACATCGCTGTATTTAGAAAAAGATTTCATCATTTCTTTAATTCACTCAGTGGACAAATATGCTTGAATTAGTGTAGTTCCGATAAGTGAAGTTAAAGGAAAATTTAATACTAGCTCGATCGATTAAAATATTGTCTTAATGGCAATGTTTTTTTGTATAATTTTCAAGTATTTTTAAGAAGTAAGAAAGGTAATTATGAGCAAGTTAGAGCAAACAATTCAAGACGCAGACAATCAAGAAATAAATAAGAAGAGTGCCAAAAAAGCTAAAAAGGCAAAAAAAGTACCTAGTTATTTTGATGTAAATCCTTACAATGTCAATTTTTTGAATGTTTGAAAAAAGTTTCCTAAAAAACTGGCTTGAATGTTTATTTCAGCTTTATTATTTAACATTGGGATTGCCTTTTTCTTAGGAAAAGCAGCCACAGTTGCTTCTGGTTTCAGTGCCTTAATTCAATCTTTAACTTATACTCTTGATTTTTTAAGAAGTTACTTTGCTTTACTTTACTTGTGCTTAAATCTTCCGTTCATCATTATTTTTTGAAAGAAAAATTCTCGTTTATTTATGATTTTGACAACATATTGACTAATTTTTCAAGTAATTAGTGAACTAATATTCAATGGTGTTGGTCAAAACTATCCAATCAAAGAATGATTAGATAATGATTTTAGTATTTTCTATACCCGTCACTCACTTGGACAAAATAATGAAACTCACATAGCATGAAATGTTTATTCAGGAACTTTCTATAATGGGCAAGTTGATGAATTTGGTAATAAAATTGTTGGAACCTGAAAATCATGAAAATTAGTTTCAGATATAAAAGATAGTAGTGGCAACATCATACACGCAAGCGGCTCACTAAAAGGTTGAAAAGAATTTAGTGCTCTAAATCCAAACTTCAATGTTTCAGTTGAAACTTGACCTATTATCATTTATACCCTTGCAGGAGCACTGCTAGGTGGAACAGCAGCAGCAATTGCTTGAAAAAATTCAGGTTCAACAGCCGGAAGCGACGTTATTATTTATTACATTTCAAAAGTAAAGAAAATGTCAGTTGGTAAAGTTAGCTTTTTTGTAGCCTGCATGTTTGCTGGATTTTCAATTTTAATGATTGGTGGAGTTGAGCTTGGTGGACTAGTAAAAGATCACCCTTGAAATCTTTCAACTTTTGTTGTTAGAGTTATTTCGACAATTCTTTACATTGGAGTTTACAATCTTCTAATTACCTTTATATATCCTAAATATCGCAAAATCAAAATTACCATTTATACAACCAAAATTAATGAAATTTGTGAGCACTTTAAGGCTATTAATTATTGACACGGTTATAACATTGTTAAAGATCGTAGCGGATTCACTGGTATGGAAAAAGAAAGAATTGAAACTATTGCTTTATTCTTAGAACAACAAATATTGGAAAAGGAAATTTTAAAAATTGATCCAAAAGCTTGAATAAGCATTCAACCAATAATGCGCATTCGCGGCG
Source organism: Mycoplasma sp. 3392 (assembly GCF_053851755.1). NCBI lineage: Bacteria > Bacillati > Mycoplasmatota > Mollicutes > Mycoplasmatales > Mycoplasmataceae > Mycoplasma > Mycoplasma sp. 3392. The sequence continues at coordinate 18,541 of NZ_JBSQBF010000004.1, read as the reverse complement.
ATTTTGACACTAAAACAGTTGATTAATATACTGACAAACAGGACTTAAGTGTCCTGTTTGTTTTTTACATTTTTAAGCAAATCAAGCAATTATTTTCAACAAAAATATTTGACAAAAAATTCAAAACTAGTAAAATTAAGGTATGTTTATATGGTTTATATAAATATGCTATTTTTAAAAATTTATTTATACATTTTAAATTTCTAAAGGAGGCAAAATGCCTGTTAATTTGAAAGGAAGAAGTTTAGATACAGCTCTAAATTTCACAACAGAAGAAATTAGATACTTATTAGATCTATCAAAAGATCTTAAAAAGTCAAAATACCAAGGACTACACACAAATTCACGTCCTTTAACTGGTAAAAACATTGCTATTATGTTCCAAAAAGACTCAACTCGTACACGTTGTGCATTTGAAGTTGCTGCTTTCGACCTAGGAGCAGGTGTTACATACATCGGACCACAAGGTTCAAACTTTGGTAAGAAAGAATCAATCGAAGACACTGCTGCTGTTTTAGGAAGATTCTACGATGGAATTGAATTCCGTGGATTCAAACAATCAGATGTTGATGCACTAGTTAAACACTCAGGTGTGCCAGTATGAAATGGACTAACAGATGCTGAACACCCAACACAAATGTTAGCTGACTACATGACAATGGAAGAACACCTAGGAAACATGAAAGACAAAAAAGTTGTTTTCGCTGGAGACATTAAAAACAACGTTGCTCGTTCATTAATGATTGGTGCTGCTTTCGTTGGAGCTCACATTGTTATGTGTGGACCAAAAGAAATGCACGACTTAGTTAAAAATGGTGAAGGATTCAAAGAAGTTTACGACGAGGTTCAAAAACTATTCGCACGTAATGGTGGATCAGTTTCGTTCAGTGACAACAAAATCGAAGCAGCTAAAGATGCTGACGTTATTTACACAGACGTTTGAGTATCACTAGGAGAAGATTTCTCACTATTCAAACCAAGAATTGCTCAATTAGGAGCTTACCAAGTGGATATGGCAATGATGAAAGCAGCTAAACCAACAGCTATTTTCCTACACTGCTTGCCTGCATTCCACGATGATCACACTGAATTCTCAGCAAAAATTAAAGCTGAATTTGGAAAAGAACACCCAGAAGTTGCTACAGGAGCTATGGAAGTAACAGACGAAGTGTTCCAATCAAAACACAATAAAGCTTTCGATCAAGCTGAAAACCGTATGCATACAATTAAAGCAGTTATTCTAGCTACAATCGGATACTAATAAGATGGCAAGAATAGTTATTGCTTTAGGGGGAAATGCTCTAGGAAATAATCCTGCTGAACAAAAAGAATTAGTTAAAATTCCAGCACAAAAAATTGCTGAAATGGTTAAAGCAGGACACCAAGTTATCATTGGGCACGGAAATGGACCACAAGTTGGAATGATTTTCAACGGATTTGTTTCAGCTCATGAAGTAAATGCAAAATCTCCATTAATTCCGCTACCAGAATCAGGAGCAATGTCACAAGGTTACATTGGATTCCACATGGTAAGTGCTATTACTAACGCATTTAAAGAACACGGTGTAAAAGGACACGAACCTCTTTACATTCTTACTCAAACATTAGTTGATGCAAACGACAAAGCTTTTTCTAACCCAACCAAACCAATCGGACCTTTTTACGACAGTTTAGAAAAAGCACAAGAAGCAAATCCAGGAAGCATAATTAAAGAAGATGCTGGACGTGGATTTAGAAAAGTAGTTGCTTCACCACTACCATTAGGATTTGTTGGATTTGAGCAAATGAAAAATGCAATTGAAGCAGGTGCTACTGTAATCGTTGGAGGTGGAGGAGGAATTCCTACAATCATCAACGAAAATGGTGATGTTGAAGGTGTTGATGGAGTTATTGATAAAGACTTCGCTCTAGCAAAATTAGCTTCTCTAGCTAAAGCAGATTACTTTGTAGTTTTAACTGCTATTGATAATGTAATGGTAAATTACAACAAACCAGATCAAAAAGCTTTAAAACATGCAACAAAAGCTGAGTTAGAAAAATACATCTCAGAAAATCAATTTGCACCTGGAAGTATGCTTCCAAAAGTGCAAGCTGCTATTAAATTCGTTGAAGAAGGCGGAAAAGCCGCATTCATCGGAGACTTAAAAGATTTAGAAGACATTATTGCAGAAAAAACCGGAACAAAAATCACTTTAAATTAAGCCCAAAGACCAAGCTAAAAATGCTTGGTTTTTCTTTTTTATTTTTGATATTTTTTTGAAATATTTACTTGTAAATATTTATAATTTTTCTTATGTTAAAACAAGAGCAAACCAATCAGATTGAATTAACAAACGAAACTGATTATCAATTTAAATATTTAAAAAAATATCATCAAATTCTAGATGCAGCAGCTCAAATTCAAAAAACTAGAAAAGCCTTGTTTGTTGATTTAGTGATTGTTGATAATGAAGAAATGCACAAATTAAACAAACAATACCGTAACAAAGACTATCCAACTGACATTTTGTCTTTTCCCTTTGCCGATGATGAGATGAATTTTATGGAGGATGTCAAATTTTTAGGCCAAATTATTATTTCATATGAGAAAATAAGACAACAAGCACATGAATATAATCACTCAATTCAAAGAGAATTTTGTTATATTTTTGCTCATGGAGTAATGCACTTGTTTGGATACGATCATCAAACCGAAAAAGAGGAAGAGGAAATGAATGCTTTAGTTGATAAAATCATGGACAAAATCAAGGTGTACAGATAATGAAAGTTTGCACTATTTCGATTGTAGGGCGCCCAAATGTTGGGAAAAGTACTCTTTTAAATGCAATAATTGGTTATGATTTGGCAATTGTTACAAATGTTGCTCAAACAACACGTAATCAAATTAAAGGAATTTACACTGACGAAAATTACCAATTAATTTTTACTGACACTCCTGGAATCCATAAAGCTACTCACTTATTCAATGAAAAACTTAATAAAGCTTCGTATGACTCACTCGAAGATGTTGATTTAGTGTTATTTTTACAACCAGGAAATGAAGAAATTGGTAAGGGTGACAAATTCATTATTGAAAAAATTAAAAACATTAAAAATAAAGTTGCAGTTATCACAAAATTAGATCTAATTGATAACGACATAGCAAGCCAAAAAGCTGAACAACTTAAACAACTTGGTTTTGAAATTGTTGTTGGAGTTGGCCAAAACATTGATCCATCATACAAACATCTTTTAGATCTAATTAAACATGAATTCGCAGACCGTTTACAAGATCAAGAACCATTTTACGATCCAGAAGAATTTACTGATATTTCAATGCGTTTCATTGCTAAGGAAGTTATTCGTGAAACTGCTCTAAAATACTTAAAACAAGAACTACCTCACTCTATTGCTGTTGTAATTGATAGTTTTGAGGAAAAAGAAGACAAGCCTTATGTAATCCATGCCACCATTTTTGTGAAAAAAGACTCACAAAAAGGTATTGTTTTGGGTAAAGGTGGGCAAATGATTAAAAATATTTCAATGCAGTCAAGAAAAAAACTAGCAGTGCTTTTTGACCATGCGATTTACTTAGAAACAAGAGTAAAAGTCAGTGAAGACTGAGTTGATAAAGAAGATAAGATTACACAAATGGGGTATTAATTAGTGAAACAGATACGATTTAAGTTCAAAAAACTATGAATGATTTTTATTTTGATATTCATAGGACTTTTTGCTATTTTAGGAGTGAGTTTTAAAATTAGCTCACGCTACAAACCAAGTATTTATAATTATGAATCATACATGTCAAAAGATTTGATTCACAAAATTAACCAAAAATACTCATATCGTTTATTTGGTGAAGTTAATGAATTTACCCGTGCTCTAGACCAAGGAAAAGCATTGGCAGGAGTAGGTAGTGATTATCAAATTGCACAATTAATTTATCAAAATCAAATTCGCAAAATCAATTATTCAAAACTGAACAAAAACATATTAGACTGAGACGATGTAAAAACCAAACAGCAAGAAGAAGATAATAAAGCAAAAATTTTGTCACTTTTCAATGATATCGTTGTTAAACATATGGCTAAATTTGATGATTTTATCAAAAGAGAAATTGAGCAGAAAAACCCTAAGAATGTCAAGATTAAGCCGCACTTACTGTTTGATGAAAACAATCAATATGTAGGATACAGTGTTGACGGAGATGACAAAAAAGACGAATTTTATCAATATGTTATCCCTTACTTTTACCAAGATAAAATCGTTGCTTATAACATTAATAAGCAATCAAGGCCATACATTAAAGACATTGAAAACGTTGAACAAAAAATGCTTGAAATCAAAAATAAAGACTATGCTGATTGAAATGAAATTTATCAAGTATTAAGAAATGCTGGTTACCACAATTATGGTTGAACTAACTCATTTTTAGATAATTTGATGCTAGGTTCATTCTATCAAAATTCACTTTCACACTCAGATCCTAACTATAAGCAATGAATTGATAAAAATCACCAATTAATTCCTTTTGATGAAACTAATTACAAAGATTCAATTGAAATGTTTGCTAAATTCGTGCAAAAAGCAACTGGTCATGATCTTAAAGAAACAAAAAATAACAAGTTAATTTCGAATGGATTACAACTTGTTACAGACTTAATCGATCCCGACTCAACTAAATTAGATGTTGGTTTAATGTATAACGGTGATGTTTTGGATGCATATTATTCAAATGATAACTTTGCGTCGTTAGAAGACGGGCAAAGTGTAGGATACATTCGTCCAAGTGAAAACATGCTTCTTTTGGATGCTTGAATCATTTCAACAAAAACTCCAAAAAAAGAAGCTGACAATTTCCTTGAATATGTTTCTGATATTTTGTTCACTGACTTAAAATACTCAGTAAAAGAATTAGAAAAACTTTACTACGAAGAAATTGAAAAAAAAGTTGTGGAGCAAATTTTGAGTGAAAAAAGCAATACCTTGAGTGAAGAAGAAGTTAAAAACTCAGTCAAAAATGCAATGTATGTCAATCCTAAAGATGAAAACTCTGAAATAAACAAAGAATTTTTCCAAGACCACTATGACGTATTTTCAGACTCATTTGATTTCACTGATTCAATCATTAACTTTGATGCAATAAATTACACTCCAACAGTTAAAAGCACATACGAATTTATCAAGAAATACTACTTCAGAAATGAAGATATGACTAACGATGAAAAAGCGTTAGATATCTATAAAGTTGAAGAAAATTCTGAAAATCAAGGTGCAAAAATTTACCACCACATATATCAACCTACTGACAATAAACTAAGAAGCAAAATCATTCAGGAATACTACAACAAAACTGTTTCTTAAGAAAGATTATTCGCCCAAAAATCGGGCGAATTTTTATGTCTTTTTTGAGCCCCAAAAAACTATGTTTTTTATGGTAAAATTTTACTTATGCTAAAGAGTACTAAACTAAAACTAAAAAATGCAATCAAGTGAATTTTCTTCATTGAAGTTTTTCACTTATCTTTTAGCACTCTTAAGAGACTAATTGAAGAATATAGTCAAAATATGTACGATCTCGCCCTCCTTTAGTTGAAATTAAATCAAGGCAAATTTATAAGTCGCGATTTAGTTTCATTTTGGTTACAAATTTACATTTTTAAATCAAAGTAAAGGATCATAATGGAAATTAATAACGATATTAAAAAAGACAAAAAGAAATATCCAATTATTGAGTTAGTAGACGTTACTAAAGAATATGACGAAAAAATAGTTCTAGACAATGTTAATTTAAAAATTAATCGTGGAGAATTTGTAACATTGCTAGGACCTTCTGGATCAGGAAAAACTACAATCTTGCGTTTAATTGGTGGTTTTGAATGAACTACTCGTGGGGAATTAAAATTTGATGGAAAAGACATTAAAGATTTATCACCACACAAAAGAAATGTTTCAACCATCTTTCAGGATTATGCCCTATTTCCACATCTAAACGTTGAAAACAACATTAAATACGGATTGAAATTAAAACGTATTGCTAAAGATATTCCAACTCCAGAGGTTTTAGATAAACTAGCTCGCCAACAAAAACAATGAACAAAACATGCTACTCAGCAAAAACAAAAATTAAATAAAAAAGTAGAAGATTACAACAGAGAATTGCAAAATATGCAGCTAAGCCAAAGTCAACGTCAAAAGATTCAATCAAAAATTGATGCTGTTAATCAAGAATGCTTAGAATGAGATAATTATGTGCAACAAAAAACTGAAGCATTTGAAAAAAGACACATCACTTTAAGTGAAACAGCTAAATCTGAGCTTTTAGTGAGATTAGAACGTCAACAGCAACAATGAAAAAAATATGCTGCACAAAAAATGCAAGAACTTGACAAAAAAATGGCTGAGTACGAAAAAGACTTAGAAAACAAAAAACTAAGCAAAAGCAAACGTCAAAAAATTCAATCATGAATTGATGATAGTGATTTCAACTACTCATACTGAGAAAACTATGTAGACTTGAAAACTGAAGCTTTTGAAAAGAAACACACAACTAGAAAAATTAGTCCAAAAGAAATGGATAATGCTGTTGCTGACATTGTTAAACTGGTAGGGCTAGAAGGAAATGACCAAAAGCCAATTAATGCACTTAGTGGAGGAATGAAACAGCGTGTTGCCCTTGCTAGATCACTAGTCATTGAACCGGAAATTTTACTTTTAGACGAACCTTTAAGTGCATTGGATGCAAAAATCAGAGAAAAAATGCAAATTTTGTTGCGTAGTATTCAACAAAAATTAGGACTAACATTTATTTTTATTACTCACGATCGTGATGAAGCTCTGCAACTAAGTGACAGAATCGCAGTTATCCGTGACGGGCAAGTTGAACAATATACTAAACCACATGAACTATACGATTACCCAATCAACAAATGAGTAGCTAATTTCATTGGTGATTCAAACTTTTTCGATGCTTCTTTTGTGCAAAAAGGAAAAGTTCACTTTATGGGCAAAAACTTTATGACTATTCACGATGAGTTCGAACCAGGACAACAATTAGATGCCTTAATTCGTCCTGAAGACATGATTATTTCACGTGATAAATCTAAAGGTAAATTATCAGGAACTGTTACAAAAATTGTTTACAAGGGAAGTTATTATTTCATCGATGTTGATGTAGACGGAAAAATCGTTTATGTTGAAACAACCAGAAAATTTGAACCCGGTACACAAGTTTATCTAACTTGAGACACTGATGCAATTCACTTAATGAACAAAGATTCTAAAGAATGAAATAACGAACAAGTCTAATGTTTAAGAAAATCAATAAAAAATTAGGGTTTAATCTTCGTTTATCGCTGATTCTACCTTACATATTATTTGCTTCAATATTTATTGTTCTACCATTAATCTTTGTTTTTATAAAAGCATTCAGTCCAATCGATGGTCAGTTAGACAACTGACACATTATTCAAGACAAAAGTACTTGAAAAATTTTGTGAAGAAGCGTTTGAGTAGGGGCTGTAGGTGGACTATTTTGTTTATTAATAGGTTTTCCATACACTTACATCCTGGCAACCGCAAAATCAAAAATAACAAAAAATGTTGGTTTAAGTTTAATTTTTTCACCTTTGTTTATTTTTACTATTTCAAAAGCATTATCACTTAGAGGATTATTTAGTGTGATGTTTGATGAAAATAGTTTGAATAATGAAGCTTTCATGATTTTAGGGGTTGTTTACTTGTATTTACCTTTCGTGATCATGCCTTTATATCAAGTTTTAAAAGATATGCCTAAAAATATCTTGGAAGCAAGTGAAGATTTAGGTTATTCAAAAGCTAAAACAATTTGAAAAGTTGTAGTTCCATACTGCATGAAAGCATTGCTAGCAGGTTTTAGCACAGTGTTCTTGATAACTGCAACTTCAATTATTTTGAGTGACAGATTGCTTCCACATGGAAGTCAAAATCAATTGATCGGTAACTTGATTCAAAACTTTGCTAATGCATCAAATCCATTTGATTTGGCTGTTGCTTCAACACTTGTTTTAATAACATTAGCGATTTTAATGTTGTTGTATAGTGTAACCTATCTACTGCCTTTACTTTTAAACAAGTATCGTTTCAAAGGAGGTAAAGATGAGTAAGTTTTCTACCTTTTTCAAAAGATCATACATTGTAATAATCTTAATTTTGTTCTACATTCCAATAGTTTTTGGAACAATTTATTCATTTAATACACCAAGTGATAAAGGTGTCTTCAGTGTTACAACTTGAAACAGAACCTCAGCTGCTGCATATAAAGCACTTTTTTCAGCAGATCACGCTGGTGCATTCATTAATTCTTTATTAATAGGATTGTGTGCTTCGGTTTTAGTGATAGCAATTTCACTACTAACTGTCTATGGTTTGTGAAGACAAAAAAACAAAAAACCTAGACAAGTAGTTCAAGGAACAGCAAACATTCCTTTAATCAACAGTGATGTTGTTACTGCTTTAACGCTAACAATCGTTTTGACTGCCTTCTTTGGAGTCTTAAGTGCTACAAGTGAGGGATTTGTTCGTGTTATTGTAGCTCATACAGTAATCATTCTTCCATATGCAATTATGATAATGTTGCCAAAATCTGACAAGTTTTCAAAAAACATTTTTGAGGCTAGTCAAGATTTAGGTTATTCAAAAGTAAGAACTTGATTCAAGACTTATTTTGTTTATATGCTAGGTTCAATTGGATTTGTATTTGTAGTTTCAATGGTTTTAAGTTTCGATGACTTCATTGTTACCAGAATTGTCTCAAATACAGAAACTTTAGGAACTCAACTTTACGAAGGACAATTCCAAGCATGAAGTTTAGCATTGGGTGCAATATGTTTAATGATTGTTTTAGTTGCTAATTTAATTTACATTATTACTGCAACAAAAGCATTAACACTTCTAAAAAACAAAACCAAAGCATATTTTGCAAAGAAATCAGGTAAACAAAATTAAGGAATTTCTAAAACGTAATTTAAAACGTTTTGTAACATTCATAGTATTTCTATCTATTTTACTTATTGCAATTTTATCTTTTGGTTTTAAAGCTAAACACCCATATTCACCAAGTCTTTATAACTATGGTTCTTACTTGAAAAAAGACATCATTGACAAAGTTAAGAGTCGTGGATATAATTACAAAGTATTCAACGACATAAATGATTTTACTGTTGCTTTAAATAATGGAAAAGCAGCAGGTGGAGTTGGAAGCGATTTTCAAGCAGCCCAACTAATAATTGAAAATCGTTTGAAAAAATTTAATTTTGCCAATGTTTTCAACACAAATGATTCAAAACCTTTGATTGAACAGTTGGCAAATGTCTATCGTCCAAGTGTAATTGAACACTTGAAAGAATATGATCAAATGATTTTTGACCTCATTGCAGCTAATGACGAATACAAAGCTAAAAGAATTTTAGATCCTGTTTCGAAGAAAATGGTTGCATATGATGTTGACAGAGATGGAAAAGAAGACCATTTCTGAGAATACATAATTCCTTACTACACTCAAGACAAGGTTATTGCTTATAGTATTGATTATGAAAATCGACCTTACCTAAAACTTTCGGCCGAACAAAAACAAAAATTGATTGACGAAGGTTTATATGATGAAGAAAATGAATCAATTATTTTTAAAGACCTTTCTTGAACTGGGATAATGGAAACACTAAAAAAATTCAATTACAGAGTTTTTGCATGAAATAATGCATACTACGACAATATGATGATCGGTGCTTTTTATGAAAATGATAAAGGCGAAAAACAGTGAGTAGTTAATAACAAATTAAAACCTTTTAATGAGGATAACTATCTAGAAGCGATAAAAGGTTTTGAAGAATATGTAAAAGCAGCATCAGGATACTCACTTAGAGATACAAAGCACAACTTTTTAATTGGTGATGGATTAGAACTAGCAAATAATCTTATTGAGCCAAAAGAAGGACGTGCTGATGTTGCTGTTATGTATAACGGTGATGCAATTGATGCTTACTATTCGGCTGACAATTTTAGTTCTTTAAAAGAAGAAGGATTGGTAAGATACGTAAGACCTAAGGATAATTTCTTACTAATGGATGGCTGAATTCAAGCAAATGTGATGACTGATGATGAATCTATCAAATTAGAAAAAACTATTGGTGAATATGTTTTTGGCAACATTGATGCCCAACAATCATCTCAGTCTAGAGTTTTAGACCTTGAACAAAGTTACATTAACACTTTGAAAAATCTTCTTATTTCTAATTCTGAAATAAATGAAGAGATTAAAGAAGAATTAGAAAAAATAAAGGACGAAGACAGCTCATTGTATGAAACCAGTATGCAAATTTTAAATATTTTAAAAGAAGATAAAGAGCAATTTTCACAGCAAGACATTGACAAAATTTTTGGATTGCACATGGAAAATGAAGATGCTTTATCTGATTATTTTGCTGAAGCATTTACAGATGATAACATTGCGGTTGAAGTAGAAAACTTTGACTACATCAACTACACTCCAGCTAATCAAGGAATTTTTGCTTTCATTGAAAAATGATATTTCGGTAGTGACGAAGTTGCTAAGTCAATGTACATTCAACCAGAGCAAAGTGATGATTACAAAGTGTTTCTATATCAAATCATCAATCGAAAATTGCGAACAGCAATAAGCTTACAATACTTTAAGATCACAAAATCATAGAAACTGGCAATGCCAGTTTTTTATTTGCTGAAAATAACCTCTCAATATTTTTTTGTTTCTTCCGTTATTTCAATGCAAGCCTTAACGATTTTTGTAAAGTTAACATCTTCAGTGAAAGATATTTTTGCTTCAAAAAGGTTTAAATCAACTGGTTGTATTCACAAAATCTTTGCTTTTCAAAGTTTATTGTTTATTTTCAAGTTAATAGTTTGATTAAAATCAAATTCATGATTTGTCAAATTTTGGAACTGAATAATATTTTGTCTTTCATCGAAATTAATGATTTTGAGTTCTTGTTTTACTTTCATTTTTCAAGTTGTTAAAACAAACATAATGGCAAAAATTACAATAAGGCTTATTATCAAGATTAATAATTCTCATTTTTTAAGCTTTAAATTCATCAAAATTCACCACCTTTGCTTTCTCAAAAATATATTTTTGCGAGTGTGAAACTTCAATGACTATTTTTTTACTCAAAAGTTTTTGTAGGAAAGGTTTTAATTTTTCAAAAATGTTTAAGTCAATATTCTCAAAGCATTCGTCTAAGAGCACAACTTCATTCTCATTAGCAAATAACTTCAAAAGCTGGATGAATTGTTTTTGTCCTGCTGAAAAATTTTCACCATTCAAAACTATTTGGTCCGCAAGAGATAACTTAAAGTAGTCAAAAAATTCTTGAAGATTGTATTCAATAAAACTTTGTTCGAATCTAGATTTAAGAACAGGATTATTTTGATGAATATTGTTAGCAATTGTATTGTTGAAAAGTGATTGCGATGAATTGATATAACTTATTTTTGTTCTAAGAAATGATGTATCTAAATTCTGAATATCAACGCCATCAAACAAAATGGAGCCATGATAGTCAAAGAAATTTAACAAAAGCTTAAGAAATGTACTTTTTCCACACCCATTTTTACCTATTAAGTGATTTTGAGCTTTTAATTCTAAGTTACCTATTTTGAATAGATGATTATATTCACTATATCCAAAAGCTAAATTTTTGATAGTAATATTTTTGATTTCAACTTTCTGATTAAAGTATTTATTATCAATTTCCAAATTTATATGGTTAAAGCTATTTCACAATTTACTAGCTTGCATAAAGTTTGAATATTGAGCAATATTGTTTGCTAGCAGCTTAGCAGGATTAATTAAAAAGTTGTAATAACTGACAAAAATTAAGAAATCACCAACATTTTTATTGTCATTTTGAGAATATCAAAACAAATAAATTATTAAAACAGGACAAATAGCAAGAATAACGTCTGATAATGTAGCAAAAAGTGAATTTAAATAAAAAAACTTATTTGTTGCTTTTATTTGATTCTCAGTATTTTTTGTATTAGTTTGGAAGATGAAATTAGGCACATTTTGCATTCTAGTTTGTTGAAAATTATTAATAACAAACAGAGTATCAGAAACAACTTCACTGTTCTTTATCAAAAGCTCTTGCCATGGTTTTTTTCGCATGTAATTAGCCAAAATGTTAACTAAAAACAAAAAACTTATTGCACAAACAATGAGAAGTGTGATTTTGAAATTGATTGTGACTAGAAAAAATCCTGATAGTACAATGAAAGCGAAATTAGCAAAAGTTTGAAGGCTAAGAGATGCTCGATACGAAGCTAAAAACTCAAAAGAACTATAAATTTTGATCAAATCTTGCTGGCTATATTTTTGTATTTGATGTACCCTTCCATACAGCAATTTATGATTGAATATTTTTTGATACTGGAAAAGATAAAAATTCACTATTTTTCTTGTGCAAAATTCATTAATAGTTGAAAACGATATTTTCAGTAAGCTGCAAAAACCCAAAATGATTAAAAAATGCAAAAAGTAGGAATCTCTTGTTTCTTTAAGAGCACTGTTTAAAAGATATTTACTTATTTGTGAAGCAAGAATTGACAACCCAAATACCAATAAACTCATAATTGAATTTAGAAATGTGTATTTATAAGTAGTTTGGAAATAAGTTACACTGTTTTCTTGATATGAGTTTTGTTCACAACTAGTTTTGGTGACATCAATGATTATTGAAGCATATTGTTGTTGCAATGTTTCTAACTTCATTTTTAACTTACCAATAGCAGGATCGAAAATAACAACATAATCATCTGTCTTTTTTGTAACTACAACAGTGTGCAATAAATTTTGCTTTGCAAGGACAATAATTATTGGATGCTCTAATTTTAGATTAACAAAACTATTTCACTCACCTTGCATAATCTTAAAATCTAAGCCAAACTGCTTAGCTTTATGTTTGAGTTCCAAAAGATTTATTCCTTTTTCTTCATAATTTGTGGCTTGTTGCATGCTTTCAATATTCAAACTCTTTTTATACCAGTATTTATACAGTTTACTTAAACACAATAAACCACAATCTCTTGTTTTTTGTTGTAATTGTTCCATCTACTCATTAAAGTAAAAAAACAGCAAAAAAAAAAAAAAAAACTGAGAAAATAAAATTTCCCAGTCTTAGAATTGTGAAGCAAGTTTTTCAATTTCGTTTTGGTGCATGGCAACAACTTCTTGCGCTGATTTGGTTGCTAGTTCACCAACTTTTGTTCCGTCAATTAAAAAACTTTCATTCAGTTCTGCATAAACAAACTTAAACGTTCCTTCAAGATATTTAACATGGTTTCCTCATTCATATCATCCCAATGGAGCACCTTGAGTTGCTAAGATTTGAACTTTTAGATGATCTAACAGCCCGACAGCGTCTCCTTTTTTTGAATATTTGTAACTAAATGTTTTATTCGCTACTAAAACTCTATCTAAATAATTTTTTAATGTTGCAGGAATGTTGAAATTATACATTGGAGCTGTTATAACTACTTTATTAACACTTTTTAATTGATTAATTAGTTCATCACTTTCTGAACCAAAGAATTGAACAAAATTTTGCTTGTTTAAACTTTGTTTAGCAGCTTCTAATTCATTTAAATCTAAATATTGCACTTCATCTTGAGGATTTAGTTGTTGATATTTGTTTACAAAAACCTTAGCCATTTGGTTAGTAATTGATTTTTGTCCGTTTACTGAAGATAAAATAACTAATACTTTATTCATTTTCATCCTTTCTCTTCATTAGAATTGTATGGCATAAAAACCAAAAATGCCAAAAAGGAATTAAAAAAGTGGCCTTTTGCCACTTTTTGGTGATTTAACATATGGTGCAAGCGAAGGGAATCGAACCCTCACAGTCAGCTTGGAAGGCTGAAGTTCTACCATTAAACTACACTCGCATTTGCTTGTTGCTTTAATATTATACATAAAATTTTTTCTTTTGCAAATAATTTTATTTTTTTAAAGCAACAGCTAGTCTGAAAACACAATTCATTATATAACAAAAAACCTAATTTCTTTTATTTTGAGTTTTTGACTTTTTGTCGCCTAGCATTTTTTGGTTACATATTATATAATTTTAAAGCTATTATGAAACTATATTCATAATCCCTAAAGGAGAAACTATGTATCGCAAAATTGATTTAAAAGATAACGAAATTGCTGAATTAATTAATAAGGAATTGCAACGTCAAGAAACTAATATTGAACTTATTGCTTCTGAAAATTATGTGTCTGATGATGTTATGAAAGCAGCAGGATCTTGCTTGACTAATAAATATGCCGAAGGTTATCCAGGTGCAAGATATTATGATGGTTGCGAATACGTTGATCAAATTGAACAGCTTGCTATTGATCGTGCTTGTCAATTATTTAATTGTGCATATGCAAATGTACAACCATATTCAGGTTCTGTTGCTAATGCCGCAATTTACATGGCCTTATTGGAACCAAATGATCGTGTTTTAGGTTTGCAGCTTTCATCGGGAGGACATTTAACTCACGGATTCAAAATTTCTTTTAGTGGTAAATTTTATGAACCACACTTTTACACAGTTAATGAAGATGGAATTCTGGACTACGATGAAATTGAAAGAATAGCTTTAGAAGTAAAACCAAAAATGATTATTACAGGATATAGTGCTTACTCACAAATTATTGACTTTAAGCGTTTTGGTGAAATTGCTAAAAAAGTTGGTGCTTATTTACTTGCCGATGTAAGTCACATTGCCGGATTAATTGTTACCGGAGTTCACCCTTCTCCTTTTCCTTATGCTGATGTTGTAATGACTACCACTCACAAAACATTACGAGGAACACGGGGAGCAATGATTTTAACTAATGACGAAGAATTGGCTAAAAAAATTAATCGCTCAGTTTTCCCAGGATATCAAGGTGGACCTTTATTGCATCAAATCGCAGCCAAAGCAGTTGCTTTTAGAGAAGCACTAAGTCCTGCTTTCAGTAGTTATGCTAACCAAATTATTCTTAATGCCAATGTTTTTTGTCGTGCTTTTATGTCAAAAGGTGTCAAAGTTGTTTCTGGTCTTACCCAAAACCACCTATTTATTATTGATACAAAAACTTCTTACAATTTAACTGGAAAACAAGCAGCTGACATCCTTTCTTCAATTTCAATTACTGCCAATAAAAACGCTATTCCTTTCGATAGTGAAAAACCAACAGTTACTAGTGGTATAAGACTGGGTGTTGCAGCTATGACATCACGCGGATTTGAAGAAAATGAATTCGTTACTATTGCCAATTTAATTCACAAAGCACTAAGTGAGCCTGATAATGTTGCTTTACATCAAATCATTAAAAAAGAAGTTTTAAAACTTTCAAGCCAATTTCCAATCAAAAAAACTTACTAACATGTTTTTCAAAATAAATAAAGCAAAAGGTGTGTCAAGTTTTAAAGCAATTAGAGATTTTGCTAAACAAAACAACATTCAAAAAATTGGTCACTGTGGAACCTTAGACCCTTTAGCAACTGGTCTATTGATTGTTGCAACTGATCAAGATACAAAACTCTTAAATTACATCCTAAGTCAAGACAAACGCTATATTTGTACAATGCGACTTTTTCGCCACAGTGCATCTTGGGATAGTGACTCCATTGTCAGCATTTTAGAATGAAAAGAAATTTCTCATAATCAATTAGAACGAGCTTTCGAGCAAATTAAAAACTCAGAAGAACAAATACCTCCAGTTTTCAGCGCCAAAAAAATTAATGGTGTGCGAGCTTATGAACTAGCGCGTAAAAATATAGATGTTAGTCTAAAACCAAACAAGATTAAAATTCATGAACTAAAAATTCTTAACTATGACTTAGAAAATGATGAAGTTACATTCGAAGCTTTTGTTTCGAAAGGTACTTATATTCGCTCGATTGTGCATGATGTTGCTTTGCTTTTAAATACTGATGCAATTATGGTTGATTTAAAACGTACTCAGGTCGGAAATGTACTTTTAGATGAGCAAAGAAAAGTTAGCGAAATTGACAATATTGAGCAATTATTTGGTATAAATATAGTTACCCTAAACAAGGATGAATTAAAAACACTTTTCAAAGAGCGCGTGGTAAGAAAAAAATACAATCTACCAAACGCTAATTACTTATTAAAACATAATAATAATTTTTTAGGAATAGTGCAAATATTTGATGATCAATTAAAAGTCATCAAAATTTTTTGACCCCTACTAGAAGCTATTATTAGGGAGGAATAATGAAAAAATTCAAATTAGTAGCCTTTGATATTGATGGTACTATTCTACCATTTGAAGATGGTAAAAAAAACAATGACTTAAGTCAAGTTATTGTGCAAATGTTTAAAAAATTAAAAGATGCTGGATACATTACAGTTCTATGTACCGGAAGAGACATTTTTACTGTTGGTAACAGAATTGAGACTCCTAATGTTGATTATTTCATTGGAGCTAATGGTTCATTTATTATTGACTTAAAAACTAATGAATACTTATTTGAAAAATCAATTTCTTATCAAGATTACAAAGTATTTTTAGAAGCAACTCAAGCTCGTAATTTACCTTTTACTTTTGTTGGTAAACAAAAAGGATACTACAACAATCTTTTTGACATTAACCACTGATTCTATGAACCTTTCAAAAAAGATTTCTATGACATTAGTGAATATAATGAAAATTCTACTGATACAAACTATTTAATTACTGTAAATTCAGATGCTAGCCGTGAACTTAAAGAATTTTATGATGATCTTTTTGCTAAAAATAATTTAGACATGTGAGTTTTAGCAGAATGAACTAATGGGGTTTTCATTTCAGCAAGAGATGTTAACAAGGCTAGAGGACTAGAAATTCTTTGTGAAAAACTAAATATTAAACTAGATGAAGTTATAGCTTTTGGTGATTCTTCAAATGATGTTGAAATGTTAAGCGAAGTTGGACTAGGTGTTGCAATGGGTAATGCCGAAGAAGAACTTAAAGAAGTAGCTGATGATGTTTGTGGTGATGTAAGTGACCACGGAGCATACAATTACTTACTAGAAAAAGGATTTATTAAATAATTATGAAAGTTTATAATTGGCCAGTTGACAAAACTTTTGAAAATCAAAAAATTGCTATTTTAGGAAGTTTTGAAACTTTGCACCTAGGTCATTATGAACTATTCAAAATCGCTAAAAATTTAAAAGCTCAAAATCCTGAAAAAGAAATTGTTTGCTTTTTGTTTGATAACAAACATCAGCAAAAAGCGAAAATGTTCCAAATCAAGACGCGTTTATATACTTTATATAATATAGGTATAGACGAAGCTGTTATTATTCACTTTGACCAAGATTTTCGTAATCTTTCTGCCCAAACATTTATTGATAAATTGAAAGCAATGAATGTCAGTGATATAGTTTGTGGCCAAGATTTTCGTTTTGGTTTCAATCGCTTAGGTAATGTTGATGCTTTAAAAGCTAACTTTAATTGCCAGATTGCTAGTCTTAAAAAAATTAATGGCATGAAAATAGCTTCTTCAACAATTAGACAAATCATTGAGGATGGTTCAATCGAGTTACTAAATACTTTGCTAATTGAAAAGTATGCTTTTATTATTGAATTAAATACTGATGATTATTCTTTTGAATGACCTAACAATTTAGAAAAAATACATGCCGGAACTTATTTGGCCAATGTAGTAATTGAAAATGTTGAATATCATGCAATTGTCAAAATTGGTTTAGAAAAAAATGAAATCGTTTTTCTAGACCTTAAAAAACAATATTTGCCCAAAGTCGAAACTTTTGTTGAAATTCTTAAACAATTAAGATTTATTAATCACATGGCGGATGACAAAGTTTTCAAAGACGAAATAAAACAAGCCTTTAAATTTTTTAGTATAATGTAGTGCATCAATAATACATTAATTTATTGCTCGGTTGTAAAGTAAATTTATTGCTGGGTTGTAAAGGAGAAAATATGGTAGACAAAAACACCAGACTTGAATTAATTAAAAAATTCGGAAAAAACGATAAAGACACAGGTTCAGCAGCAGTTCAAATTGCTTTATTAACAGCTGACATTGAAAGTTTAAAAGTTCATTTCCAAAACAACAAAAAAGATTTACACTCAATGCGTGGATTTATGGCAAAAGTTAACCAACGTAAATCATTATTAGCTTATTTAAAAAGAACTAACTATAACGAATACCTAAACTTAATTCAAGAACTAAACATTCGTAAATAAAATCTCGCTGAGATTTTATTTTTTTTATTTTTTTAATGTATAATTAGAAAGCAATTTTTAGCAAGTTCAAACAAGTTGATAAACAATTAAAAAATAATTTATTTTTTTTAAAACAAACAACAAATTATGCTATAATTGTTTTTGTAGACCTTGAGAGTTCTACAAGAAAATAGTTCTTTGAAAACTGGATATAAATACCATAATCGTCAATTTTTTTATAAGAGTTTGATCCTGGCTCAGGATGAACGCTGGCTGTGTGCCTAATACATGCATGTCGAACGAAGTAGC
>NZ_JBSQBF010000003.1:0-131978 GCF_053851755.1 Mycoplasma sp. 3392 | reverse complement strand
ATAAAAACACACACTCTTTTTCCGTTTGTGTTATACTTTAGATACCAAGGGTAAGGTTATTACCCATAAAATTTCAACAGTTCAAAAAATTCATTTTACTTACTTTAGATGCAAATTTATTCATTCCTTCTTTGTATACACTCTGCTCGGTATTTGTCATCGGCCTATTACTTTGACTATAAGCTTTATCATAAATTTTGCTTGCTAATAGGTTTATTTCTAAATTTTGATTGTCAGTTCTCAATTTATCATTTTTAGTGATATCGACTTGCGAGACATTTTCAATAAATGTATTAACTTGAGAATATGTTGATTTTAGATTTTGGTAGTATGATGGATACTCATCGCCATAAAAATTACTTTCATACTCGCTTATAAATTCTTTAGTATCATCTATAGTTGTTAAAGCAGTATTCAATTTGTTACCAAAATCAAGGGCATTTTTAAATTGCGTTTGTGATAATCGATATTCAGCAACACTCTTAAGGGCTGCATTGTGTCCAAATCAAGAATTATATGCTGTAATTGTTGAATTTAGCAATTGATTTGTTTTAGGTTTAGTATTTTCTAGGGCAATGAAAGATTTTAAATTTACGAGATCAACAAAAGCGCTTGTTTTAGCACTTAATTGACTTGTTTGGGTTACTAACTCTGCGCTTGTTTGAGTTAATTCATTAAATTTTTGATCTGAAAGTGTTATTTGACCATTTACTATTTTCGACAAGCTGCTTAAGGTGCTTTCAACATTAGTTTTAGCATTATCAAGTTGAGGTTTTACTTCATCTTCGGCTGCATTTAATTTAACTAAAGTTGCGATATTGCCATTAAGTTGATTTAACGTTGGTTTTAATGAAGCAATTTGTTCATCGGCTTTTGCTTTTTGTTTCACGTTATTTAAATTATCTAAAATTTCAATCTTTAGTTGTGAGTAAAGAGCGGTCGCATCTGTTTTGTAGCCAAGGTACAAAATAGCATTTTGTTTTCAGGTTTGTAACTTAGATTTCAGATCGTTAATATAGTTAGTATTTTTATCTTTATTTGCTTCTAATCAGTCATTTGTTGGTTGCAAGGCATCCTGTCAAAGA
Source organism: Mycoplasma sp. 3392 (assembly GCF_053851755.1). Classification (NCBI taxonomy): domain Bacteria; kingdom Bacillati; phylum Mycoplasmatota; class Mollicutes; order Mycoplasmatales; family Mycoplasmataceae; genus Mycoplasma; species Mycoplasma sp. 3392. The sequence goes on along the minus strand of NZ_JBSQBF010000003.1, from coordinate 130,893 downwards.
GTTTTGTATAAAGTCGCTTTGTTGTATAAGTTTTTGTAAAGTTTTACATTGTTGAATAGAACATTGATTTTAGTGTTTTGTGTGTAAGTGGTGTTAGCAATTTGTGTGTCTAAGTTACTTATGGTTTGTTTTGCTTGTGTATCAAAAGAAGAAATGAAACTGCGCAATTTGTTTGCTTGATTTGTTTGCTGGTTATTTGCTTCTTGAGTTAGGTTGTTTCAGTTAATCTCAGCAGTATTGATAGCAGCTTTTAATTGGCTATTTGCTTGTCTTAGACTTGCAGCATCATTAGTTGTTGAATTTTGATATTTATTAATTAAATTTGCTAGCGTGTTAATTGATTGAGTTATTTCGCTTGTGCGATAGCTTTCTTCAATTGATTGTAATCTAGTAAGCATTTGTTTTGCTGACGATAAATTAGCATTAAAGGTTACTTTTTCATTGCTATCTCTATCTTGTTGTTGTTTTTTAATATCTTCTATTGCTTTATTTAAGTTTTTAACAGCGTTTTCAAAATCGTTGGGCTTTGTTGTATCTTGAGGTTTATTATTTTTCAAAGCATCGTCAACTTTTTTGATTAAGTCTTGATAGAAATTATCACTGTTTTGCAAGTTTTTTTTCAAATTGTTAGCATCGTCAACTGACTTCTTGTATTGATTTTGTCTAAAAGCTAGTTCAGTATCTTGTACAGCTTTTAAAAGGTCTTTTGTTAGTTGTTGCTTAGTAGGAAAATCAGATGAAGCAAAGTCTTTGTTGTTTTGCTTGATTTTATTTTCAAGTTCATTTGCTAAGTTTTCTTTATTTTCTAAGTCACTTTGCTTAATATTTTTTAATAATTCGTTTGCTTTATTCAAAGCGTCTTGATTAGATTTATCAAGATCTTGTTGACGTTTAAGATTTAAAAGGTTTTTAATATCTTTGAATTTTTGTTTTAGATCATTCGTTTTATTACTTAGGGAGTTATAATCCTGATTGTCATAATCTTTTTGTACTATTTTTTTGTATTCATCAAAATTAGCTTTAAATTTGTCAACTTCATCCTTTATTTTCGATGTGTCTTCACTACTTAATCAATCTTCAATATCTTTGATTAACTCATCACTTTGACTTTTGACGTTGTTTAAATTTTGTTGCAATTGTTCTCTTTGTTTTTGGTCTAATAATTGTTTTAGATTTTGCTTTTTAGTAGCAAATTCGTCATTTTCTTTTTTGATTGCATTAGCATTTTTGTCTTGATAGTTTTTTGTTAAATTGTTTTTAAAACTCTCTAATTCATCACTAAGCTTTTTAGCTTCATCATCAATTAGTCTTGTGTCAGTATCATTTAATCATTTCTTAACATCATCAGCAAGCTTAGAACCTTTTTGATATAGAGAATCAAGCTCTTTTTGCAATTGTTGTCTTTTTAATTCAGCATTCTGTTTGCTTTGCTCAAGTAGTGATTGCAATTTTTCATTTTGTTCGTCTAATTGCTCTTGATTATACTTATCAATATCTTTTTGAGTTTGGTCGTATAAATTTTTAAGTTCTTGATAGTCACTTTCATCTTCATGATTACTTAAAAATGCTTTAGTTTCTTCTAAAGTTTCTAAAATCATTTCTTTATCTAATTTCTGTTCCGGTTTTTGTTTAGCACTTACTAAAAAACTAATTGATGTACCGACTGCAATTGAAGATAAAGCAGCGACTAAAAAAGCTAGTTTTTTCGTTTTTGACATCTTTTTCTCCTTTTAGTAAAATAACAATTATGTTATTTGTATTAAAAATAAGCACATAAATTGTAACATTATGTCGCACCAAAGTCTAGTTTAAAAACCCCCAAAGCCCCAATTTGCAAAAAAAAAAAAAAAAGCAACTTTTTCACTGACAAAATTCGATTTTCGCTGTTTTTTAAAAATTCAAAAGCAACTTTTTGGAAAATTATTACTTTTATAACATTTGTTATAATTTCTAAATTATGAAAAAGAAAAATAAAGTACTTTTTACAACCTTAATTGCCTTAGGTCTTACTGCTACTACTCTTGGAATTTCAGGACCACTCATTTACAAAAGATACAAAGAGGGTTGAAGTTACGATTCATCATACATCAAGCAATTTGAAAACAATGACATTTCAAGAGTCAAAATCAATAACGATTCAAGCTTTCGTTCAGTTTTAGAAAAACAAGAACAAGCTGACATTAATGTTTACTTTGCTTCACAGGGAATTCAAGCTTATTACAACTTGTTAAGAATGGCAATGTTGACTAAAAAAGAAGTTCACTTTGGAATCTGAAAAAGTGAAAACTCATTCCAACGTAAAACAAATGCCGAATACTTGGCTAATTTCTTGAAAAATTTGCGTCAAGTTGATAAAGATAATGAAGAAGAAATAAGAAAAAACACAACTGTTGAAGAATTTAGTAATCCTTTGTTTTGAGATATATTAACAACTTATGAAAACATTGTTAAAAATAATCCAAATAAGAAAGTTTATATCTGGATTAATGTCGACCACATTAAAAATAATCACAACATTTTGAGTCTTTTAAAATATTCAAATGTTTGCATTAATGGAATTGAAGACTCACAAATTCTACCTGGTTACATGGTTGATAGATTTGAAAAAGGATGAGTTAGTGAATCGGAATACAAAAATTCAGACACTGGCTTACTAGAAAATAATCTTGATATCATTGATAGAACCCGCCAATATTTAGTTTCAACTTTCTATCACAATGTTAACTTTTTCTTCACCGAGCAAAATGCAATTGATCGTTTCAAATTCTTAGGACTAACTAACATGTTTAATTTCTTTGACCAAAGTGATGAACAACTAAAACACAAAGAAATTAAAGATTACATTTTCACAACTCGTGATATTCAAAATAAACGTTATATGACTCATTGAAGTGCTATAACTGGTTTAAATTGAGAAGCAGAAAGAGATATTGTAAAGCAAGATTTTGCGCAAAATAACAAACCTTCATTGCTAGTATTTGGAACACAGTCTACTTGAGATTTAAATTATCTAATTTATTTAGCTGATAAATATGCAGACACATATAACATCTACTACAAAGGACATCCAGGTTCAAACTACAACAGTAATTGAGTAGAAACTAATCTTGATTTAGTTAAAAAGCCTTTAAAATACACAGATTTAGTAACTAAAGAATCAAAAACTTATACTCCAAAAGAAGGACACATTATTCGTGCTTTGGAATCACAAATTCCTTCGGAAGAATTAACAACAGACAATGTCTTTAGTCAAGAACCATTGCGTTTTGATAAATTCGCTGCAACCGATTTTACTTCAACAGCTCTAATTGGACTATTTAATGGTTATAACAATGCTAATGACTTGTTAGAAATCCAAAAAGTCGAAACTAACGATATTCTAACTAACTATCAAAGTGATGATTATTTAGAACAACTAGGTAAATTGATTTCAATTAAGATTCTAGGTAATTATTTGAAAACATCAATTAAAGAGTCTAGTCAAAACAAGAAATTAGATGACTTGACTAGTGATGATTTTGATTTTGTTATGCCAAAAGACAAGAAACCTTATCTTTCAGACGTTTATGATGTCAAAATCATTTCAAAAGAAACTAATAATAGCAATCAAGTACTAATTAAATTTAGTGCTAAAGTTCAATCCGCTTCAATCAAAAATGACAAAACTGAATATCCAGTAACTTTCATTTATGTAGGTCAAAATCAATAACAAAAAAGCAATCGCATTTTTTAGCGGTTGCTTTTATTTGTAACTTTTAATAAATTGCAATAAGTATTGTTTAGTCCAAATTAATGAAACTAAACTATACAAAGAAAAAATAATGTTTAACACTGAAAGAGTCATCATATTGCGAAAAGTAATATTAACAATAAGAATGATTAATATTAGTGCACTTACAAATAGCAAGCTACCTGAAATAAAAGTGAATGAATATCTTTTCTGAAAACTCTTTTCAAAACTTTGAATTGTTAAATTCGAAGTTTTATTAACCTTGTTTCATATCCAACAAATTGGCGCAATTATCAATAAACTCACTGCACAACTTGCTATTGTTAAACATAAAAATACAATAGTATAAATGTCCCGGATAGCAGCAACAATCGAATTACCATTGATTGTTAAAATGTCTAAATGCAAAATCAAGTCAAGAAGGAATTTTAGCACTACAGCACTAAAAATAGTTGCCATTAGGCCTAAAAATGTTTTATTTCAGAATTGTAATTTTGTTACCAAATTTTGTGATAGTTGATAGTTCATAAACTAAATATTACTGATTTTTGATCATTTAATTACTTTTCGCCTTTATTTTTCATTTTTTGCATTTTGTTTTCAACCGAAAAGAAAAATCAAAAATTAGCATTTTAAGACATACAAAAATAGACAACAATAACAATGATTAATTGCTCTTTTAAAGAGTTTATAAGCTATTTTCGTTTTTGGGAACAGAAAAAAATGCAACTTATTTATAATTATTTATAAATATTCAAATGAAAAATTTAAAAGTATCTTGAAGTAAGTCTGCATTTGTAGCTGCGATTAGGAGAAGAAAATGAAAAAAAATATTTTTGAAATAGTTGCTGACGTTTTGATGACAAAACAGAAATATTTATCTGGAGATGGAAGACTTTTAAAAGCAACTGTATATAGTGATGTTATGACAATGGAAAGTGATTTACTTACATTGTTACTTTCAAATGAGCAAATAAAAGATAGATTTTTCAAGAATGTAAATGGAGTTCTTGTTTTTGATAAGCAAAAATTTGCTTGATTTATCGAATCAAAAGAATTTCTGCCCGATTCTTATACTAGATACACTAACAAGATAGGATTAACAAACAATAATGGAGATTTTATTTCGAAATCAAATGATGTTATTTTAGACTTCCCATATAAAGATTGTGTTTTAGAAGGCGGGCAAGACAAGGAAGATCAAAGAAGAAAAGAAATTTTTTACAACGAAATCATTGCAAGTGATGAAATTACAAGAATGCTTGCTCCAAAAGTATTTACTAATGCCAAAAGGTACACAAGAGATGGAGTGGAAGAAAATATCACTTTCAATTCTGATGATAATTTGATCATAAAAGGAAATAACCTGATTGCCTTATCTAGCATACTTAAAAGATACGAAGGTAAAGTTAAGTGTATTTATATAGATCCACCATACAACACAGGAAACGACTCATTCAACTACAATGATTCATTCAATCACTCCGCATGATTAACGTTCATGAAAAACCGTTTAGAATTAGCGCAAAAATTACTAAGAGAAGATGGAATAATTTTTGTACAATGTGATTACAATGAACACGCTTACTTAAAAGTACTAATGGATGATGTTTTTGGAAGAGAAAACTTTATTAATAACATAACCTGCAAAGTTAAAGCGCCAAGCGGCTTAGCTTCCGGGGCTAATATGTTTTTTGATACAGCTGAATATATCTTAGTTTATTCAAAAAACAAAAAAGCAACTACCTATAATCACGTTTATCAAAATCTTGAGGTAGTTAATGAAACTTCCAAAACTAAAAATAATTACAATTATTTACTTAAAAAAATAGATAAAAGTAATTTAGAATTTTTAACCAATATAGATGGTGTAGATGTTTTTAGAGTCCCTAATGAAAATTATAAAATAGAGAAAATGACGTCATTTACACAAAAAGATTTTTATGACAACTTTGACAATGTGTTTCGTACAGCAAAACTTAGTGGAGGTGTTTACGAAAAAATCAAGAATTTTATATACACCATTGAAGATCGTAATGAAAGTCTTTTTCTTTATAGATATACTCCTAGCAAAGGAAAATATGAAAATATTACTTTGGATAGTTTGGTTTACAAAAGTCAAAGTGTGATTATGCTACCCGAACATGCTGTAAAAGATGAAAGTGACAAATGTGTTTACAAACGAGAACATGTGACCACAATCATGAATAATGATTGATGACAAGGTATAGCAAACGAGGGAGGGTTAACATTTAAAAATGGAAAAAAACCCGAAATTTTGATCAAGACATTGTTAGATATTGCAACAAATGAGAACGATTTAGTTTTAGATTTTTTCTTAGGATCTGGAACAACGTCAGCGGTTGCTCACAAAATGAATCGCAGATATATTGGGATAGAGCAAATGAATTATGTTCAAACAAATGTAATAAACAGAATGCAACACGTTATAAATAACGACCGTTACGGTATTTCGAACTCTATTAAATGAAAAGGTGGGGGTTCGTTTGTTTATTGTGAACTTCTTGAAAATGCAAGCACACTTATAAAAAACATTCAATCCGCAACAGAAGATAATATTTTAGAGATGAAAAAATCTATTTTTCTGATGAACGAATTGTTCCATATGTAACAAAAGATGAACTCGTAAAAGCTGATTCCGAGTTTGAAGCTCTTTCTCTTGAAGAAAAGAAAAAAGTTTTAATAGCATTGGTTGATAAGAATAAATTGTATGTAAATTATTCAGATATGGAAGACATAACATTCAATGTAACAGAAGAAGACAAGAAGTTTTCAAAATCATTTTATAAGGAAGTTTAAAGTGAACAAAGAAGATAGATTTTTGCACGAAAAATTGGAAATATTAAGAGAGACTGGTACTATCAACCATCTTCCTGATGTTATTCCGGCATGCTTGTCTAAAAACATTGTTTTGAGAGAATATCAAAGAAGTGCTTTCAAAGACTTTGTCTATTATTTTGAAAGTCCGAATTTACATAAAAAAGAGCAAATTCATACTCTTTTCCACATGGCAACAGGTAGTGGTAAAACCGTTATAATGGCAGGACTTATTCTATACCTTTATACAAAGGGTTATCGAAAATTTCTTTTTTTTGTTAACCAGACAAATGTTCTGGAAAAAACTATAGAGAATTTTACTAATCCTTTGTCAAGCAAATATTTATTCAATGAAACAATTGAAAACTTAGGCAAAAAAATAAGCATTAAAAGAGTGGAAAATTTTAGTGGCAATAACTTGGATGATTCTATTGAAATAATTTTTACTACCACGCAAAAGCTTCACTTAGATTTACGTGAACCTAAAGAAAACTCAGTAACTTATGATGATTTTGTAAAAAACAAAGTTGTTTTCATTTCTGATGAAAGTCACCACGTTAATTCACTTACTAAAAAGGCAAGCAAGAATGAGGAAGAGGATGCTACAAGCTGAGAAAAAACCGTTTTAGATGCTTTTAAACAAAATAACAATAGCATAATGCTTGAATTCACAGCTACTTGTGATTTGAAAGATCCGAATGTTTATGATAAGTATAAGAACAAAATAGTTTTTAACTATCCACTGGTTTCTTTTAGAGAAAGTGGATATACCAAAGACTTTCAAAACTTTGCAACAGATACAGATTTGTGACAACGAAGCCTTATTGCACTTGTGATGAGTGAATATAGAAGATTTTTGTTTGCAGACTTAAAATTAAACGTTAAGCCTGTTGTCATGCTAAAATCTCAAAAAATTGCTGAGTCTGAAAAATTTTATAATGAGTTTTTTGCAAAAATCAAAAATCTCACATCATATGAACTTGCTAATTTAGAACTTGCTGGTATTGAAACTTTAACAAATGCGATTCAATATTTTAAACAAAAAGATCCTACCCTGGAAATATTGGAACACTCAATTAAAGCCTCTTTCACCCAGGAAACTTCGATCATTATGAATGGATACTCTGATAACAATAAAGAAAAACAGCTATTAGTTAACTCTTTAGAAGATTTAAACAACCCTATTAGACTAATCTTTGCTGTTGATATGTTAAATGAAGGGTGAGATGTTCTTAATTTATTTGATATCGTTCGTCTATACGATACAAGACAAGGGAGTGGAAAACCAGGAAAAATTGGACAATATACAATCAAAGAAGCACAACTTATCGGTCGTGGAGCAAGATATTGTCCTTTTGTTGTAGATGAAGATGAAGAGCATAAATTTAAAAGAAAGTACGATGATGATCTTTTAAACAAAAATCGTATTTTAGAAACAATGTATTTTCACAGTAAAAATGATTCAAAATACATTTCAGAACTTAAGCAAGCGCTTATTGAAACAGGATTACAAGCACCTAATCCTTCTACACTAGAATATAAATTGAAAGATAACTTTAAAAATAGTGATTTTTATAAAAAAGCTTTTGTGTATTCTAATAGAAGAATTCCAAGAAGTAGAGATGATGTAAAGACTATTGAGCCAAGTATGCGAACTAAAGTTCATCATTATGCAACATCTTCAGGACATGGTAACATAGTCGACTTGTTTGAAGATGTCAATCAAGAATCAATAATCTCGACAAAAGAGAATATAAAAAGCATTAAATTCAAGGACATTGATCTGAATACATTACTTGGTGCGATTGAATGCTTTGAAGAACTGAGATTTGATGTTTTAAAAGCAAAATATCCTACTTTAAAATCTAAAAAAGAATTTTTAATCTCTGATGATTTTTTGGGAAACTCAAGAGTTGAAATTAAATATCAAAAAGATGAACTTAAAGGTAAAGATGTATTTGAAGCAGTAAAAAAAGCACTAAGTAGTGTAGCTTCACATGTAATGTCACTAAAACCTGAGTATGTAGGTTCTAAAGAATTTAGTCCAAAAATGTTAAAAGATGTTGTAAAAGACAAAAAAATATATCTTGAAAAGATCGATATCAATGGTGGTAAGGGAGCATCGCAAACTTACAATTTCAACGATGCATACAGGTTAGATTTGGAAAATGAAAATTGATACGTATTTAATGATAATTATGGTACTAGTGAAGAAAAACTATTCATTAAGTATTTTAAAACTGATATTGAACCAAAATTAAAAGCAAAAGAGCTTGAATACTATGTAATCAGAAATGAAAGATTTGCTGAATTAGCAATATATTCATTTGAAGCAGGAGAAAGATTTGAACCTGATTTCTTGCTTTTTGTTAGAAAGAAAGAGGCCACTGGAGGAAGTTTAGCATATCAAGGATATGTCGAACCAAAAGGAAGTCACTTAGTAGAACAAGAAAAATGAAAAGAAGACTTTTTATTAAAAATAAAAGATGATCATAGTGTCATAGGAACATTTGCTGATCGTTATAAAATCATAGGTCTTCCATTCTTTAACCAAAAAAGAGAAATAAAGGAAAAATTTGCCAAGGATGTGAACGAACTTATTTCTGAGTTATAACAAGCTTATATATGCAATTAATCTAATTTGTGTTGCATTAAAGCATACAAAAAAGTCGCGTTTGCGACTTTTTTTTATTAAAAAGATTTTAAAATGAACGTTGTCTACTAACTGTAGTGAATTTCAAATTTTGTAACTAATTAATAAATGTTAACCGAAATATTGGATGAAGTAAAAGTAAAATTCACGTCATTAAAACAAAAACACCCCAGCATTTGCTGGGATGTGTTTGAAGCCCTAAAACTCAAAGTATGCTATTGAGTTAAAGTGAGTAATTAACAAACAATAACTTACTCGCAATTAATTTAAAGTTGGAGTTTTTAGTTGATCTAATCTGTCTAAAATTGCTTGTCCTTTAGTTAAATCGTCTAGGAATTTTTCGGCATCTTTAGCTGCATAAGGTGGAATTGTATATGTTACTTTATTTGTAACATTATCTCATTGATCAGCATTAAATAATTTCTTAAATTCTGCTAATTTTACTTGGAATTCTTTATATGCTGAACCTTCCTTATCAACTATAGCTTCACCATAAGTTTGATATTGTTGTGCTTTTTGGTTCGCTCATTTAACAACTGCTTGACTTCAATAATTAGTAAATTCATAGTACATGTAGTTGTTATCTTTATTTCATTTGTATTTAGTTCATGATCTAACCAGTTTAGCATTGTCTGCTGTTGAACTTCCTGCTACTGTTGGCATTGCTGCGTTGTAAATCGCTTCAACGTTATCAATAATTCTTTGTAAATTATTTACTGTAGTTTCAGTTTTTACTAAGTATTTTCAGTATTGATTTAAAGGATCTAAAGCTGCCATTAGTGCTGTGTTATTTTCAGTTCCACTATTGATTTGATTACTTTCGTCATCAAAAACATAATCTTGCGAGCTATCAATTGTTGAAGGAGTTAATGCTTTTATTTGTTCATATAATGCTTTTAATTTTTCGTTAGCTTTAATTTTTTCAAAGACTTCATATCAAGCAAGTGAGTCGTTTCTTTCTTTATTACCAAAAGATCAGAAGGTATCAAGTTGAATGATATCAAACATTGCTTTTGGTAATTTAGCCATTAATTCATCAGTATTCGAACCGTGGTATAAGTTATGTTTTTGACCACCAATAGCATCTTCTTGGTATCTGAAGTTATATTTGTAATCATTGTATGCTTTTTTAACTAATTCAATGGCAGAAGTGATAAATTCTCCACCAGTTCATGTTCTTACGACATCACCAGGTTTAAATAAATCATAGTATTTTAGATATTCGTAGGCTTGTTTGTAATATAGACCTTCTTGTGCACTGAAGGCTTTTTCGTTATAAAAATTATTTAAAATTTCATAACCTTGTAATTGATCATCATTAATTTTGTTGTCACTTGTAGGTTGTAATGAAGCAAGTTTTGCTAAGTGTTGTTCTAGTTCAGCATTATTATGAGCATCATAAGAAGCTTGTCAGTTAGTTTTGACTTCTTGGATGATTTGTTCGTATTCATTTTTAGCAACTTGAACTTTATTTCTTTGCTCTTGGGTTAGTGATTTTGCATATTCACTATTAGTATTTGCTGAACCGTTGATTAAAGCATCAGCAAAGCCATTGTACTGATTAGAAATGTTTACAATATCTTGTTGAATTTTAGCTTTATTATTTTCTAGTTTTATTTTATTTAAAAGATCTGATTTTTGTGAATATGTTGAATTAGTATCATTAACTTGATCTTTAATTTCATTGTAAAAAGTTTCTAAAGGTTGAACATATTGTGAATCTTGATATTTTAAATCACTAATGTAGTTTGCTGTTTGATTGTAAGCACTTAATAATTGTGCTTGAATATCAACATTCTTAGCAGTAGCTTTTTCTTTAGCATCGTTTAATTCACTGTACAAGATGTTTGCTAGATTTGTAATACGCATGAAACTTTCTTGTTGCTTGTATTGTTCAAATTTGGCTTTAGCATTATCTCTTGTAGTTTCTAGATTTTGTTGAATTTCAGTATACATTCCACTTGTGTCGGAAGCTAGAAAATCGATGTATTGATTTACTTCATTTAGTCTAGTTTAATACTTATTAATTGCATCTACTAGTTGGAATTTTCTAATTGCAAGAATTAATTTTTTGGCTCCTGCTATTAATTCATCATCAAAAGCAGTTTGTGATCTAGCAAGTAGATTACTTGCCTCGTCAATTGCTGCAGTCAAGTTATTAGATTCACTGTTTGAATCTAATCTTAGTTTTGTTTCTTTTGCGTTTATGATAACACCTCTTAAGCGAACAGCATATTTAACACTGTTTAAGAATAATTGGATGTTATCAATCGATTTTTGAATGTTATCAATACTTCCATCATCTTTAACTTCATTTTTAACTAATTCATCATTAGTTGTTTGCATTTCATTCAATTTTTCGATAATTCATTTGATATCTTCAAAGTTTTCAGGTGATCTACTGTCACTTGAAGGATTTGTTACTACATATCTTAGTCCAGTTGTATCTAAAATAACAACATTTAAGGTTCTATAGTATTCAGTTAATTTGTCTAATAATTTTGCATATGAATCAAAGTCGGTTTTAATTGAATTTAATTGATCTTCTGTAGTAGCATCATTAATTCTTGTATAGAATTTATCTTTTACTGATGTTGTAAATGAAGTAATGTAACTTTCGCTTCTTTGTGCTAGTAATTCATTAATAGCATTATCTACCATTAATCTAGTTTCTAAACGAAGGGCTTCAAGTTGTGATTGTTTTTCTAAATCATCGTAATCACTTAGATATGGATCTACTTGTTCTTTTTGTACACCCGATTGAGACTGTAGGCTGTGTAATTCTTCAGTTTTTGTATCGATTTTACTTTGATAATCACTAAATGCATTAGCAAGCTTAGTTTCATCTTTATCTGTAACTTTGTTACCATTTAGCAACTCGTTAGCAATTTTTAGTGACTCAGTGATGTTATCATTAACTGCTGTAACAACTGATTTTTCTAGACTATTATCAGTCAGTGTTGGAAGTAAGTTTTGATTATTTTTAAACAAATTACTTAAATCAGAAACTGATTTAGCAACTTTAGTTTTGTTGAAAATTAAAACAAGCTTATCTTTTAAGTTGTCGAAGTTTAAATCGGGGTTTTGGTTTATTGTTTGATTAACATCATCAATTATATTTTTCAATGTCTCAAGTCGATCGTTTCCAATAGCTTGGCTGTTTTTTGCAATTCAATCTTGTGCTTCATTACTTTTATCTTGAAGTTGAGCTTTTGAAATTGAATTAACTGCTATTTTTAAAAAATTGTTAATGTTTATTTCAGTTTGATTTGCCTCATTATCCAAGATTTTTGATTGTAAAATCTTGTCTTCAATTTCTTGGATTTTAGTGTTGATTTCACTCACTAACTGTTGACGCACTTTAGCTTCTTCTAATTTGCTATTTAAAGTTTCTAAAGCTTGATTGTTTTGTGTTTGGAACTGACTCACTTCATCTTTTTTAGCATTTAAACGAATGTGATTAAAATCATTTTCTAGGGATGAAACTACATCTGACATTGCTTGTGAGTTTTTGTTATTTTCATCCAAAAGATTATCAATATTAGTTTGTGCTTGAGTTTTCTTATCAGTAATTTGAGTCTTGTATTCATCGGAAATGCTTAGATTTTGTTCTAACCAGGTATCAATTTCTATCTTTTCTTTTTCAAATTCTTGATAACTTAGTACTTTGTTGCAAGCATTTTCTAAATTGGCAGCCGCATTGGCATAAGTTTTTAATTCTTGATCTTTTAAGTTACTATTTTCTTGTAATTTTTGAGTCAAGTAATTTTTAAGCTTTTCATTGGTTAAAGTAGTTAGTAATTGCGAAACAACATTATGTTGTTGCTCGTATCACTTGTGTGCCACATCAGTCAAATTGTTCATTCTTTGTTTGATAGAATCCATATTTTGAGTCAAATTTTGCCTCTTAGATCATATTGCTTGCTATCTTGGCTAATTAAATTATCATTATCTTTAATAGCTTTAGTTAGTTCCTGGATTAAGCTCTTTAACTCATCAGTTGACTCGTTTGGCATTGCACTAACAAGGAAGTTTTTTAGTTTTTCAGCTTGCAACAGAGTTTCATAATATTGATTCTTAGACTTAATTAGTCTTCTTTGATATCAATATTCTAGCTCACTTGAAATTTTAGCTAGTGAATATGAAGAATTCTGTAAATCAGTGTTACTTGAATCTTTTGTTTGAATATTGTTATCAATTAATTCTTTAGCTTTTGGTGCTAAATCATTAGCACCTTCTTGTTGTGCTAAATACGCGTATATTTCATTCGTTTTTTTGCTTGCTAACTGATATTTATTATAGAAAAAGTCGTGCTCAACTTCGTCATTAGTTTTTTGTAATTTCTTAACTTCGTTTCAGCAACTTTCATTGTTAGTTAATTTAGGATAGATTTCATTATTTGCATTTATGGCATCTGTGATTTTATCTTTAAGATTTTCGTTCAAAACATTATTTGACTCGTCTAATTTAGTTTTTATGTCCAAAGCTCTATTTAGTTGTTCTTCATTTGCCTTATTAACTTGTAAGTATTCTTCTTTTCGTTTTTGAAGACTTGTTATTATTGCTGAAAGATTATCATTTTTTGCTTGAATGGTTTTATCATTGTCATCTGCTGCAAAAAAGTTGCTTGTTATTGTTTTTTGAATTGGATCATTTTGCAATTTCAAGTCTAAAACTAACTGACTAGCAGTTTTGAAAAGCGATTGGTTTTGTTCTTTTAAATTATTTGTTTGTGCTAATGAATAATCATCTTTTAATTGATTAAATTTTTGTTCCAATGATTGTGCATACTTCAAAATAATGTTAATATCTTTATTTTTGTATGCTTTGTTAATAGAATCCAAATCATCGGCTATTTGCTTTTTAAGTTCTTGCCAACTTTGCGGTAGTTTATTACCAAAAACTTGCTCAATATACTCTTGAATAGTTTTTACTAAGCTGTCATTTTCGTTTTTGGCATCATTAAGTTTTGAAACATCGTCCAAAATTTTTCTTAATGCTTCAAATGCATCACTTAACATCTTTTCTAAATATGCACTTTTTTCATCAACTGATTTTTGATCGTAACTTTTATATTGCTTAGAAACTTCTTCATAAATGTTACGCAACACTTCAAATCCCGGTTGATCTTTGTTTTGTTCCAAAAACGAGTCAACTTTATTAAGAATTTGTTCTAGTTTTGTGTAAACTACTTTCACTCTTCTCTTAGTATTGTTATAAATAAGGTATGCAATACTTATTGAAATTGCTATTAAACTTAAAGTGCTGACTGAAATCAGCATTTTGCTGCTTTTTCTCATTTTTTCTCCTTATACAATGCAAAAATGTAGCATTGCCATACATAAATTGTAATGCTTGTAAAAAAAAAAAAAAAAGTGTTAATGTTTATTAACAATCTTGACACAAAAAACGCTGGCATTTAGTACTCAAATACTTACTTGTTTATTTATTAGTTATTTCGGATGAATTAACTCTTTGTGCTATATAATTATTGTTATGAAAAATGAAAGTAATAAAGAAAAAAGTTTTCTAAAATACATTGTTATTGGTTCTATTTTATTAGTGGGTTCAATTATTTCTTTAATTGCAATGTTTGCACACTTAAGATAATCAATTCTTTAAGACATTCGCTAAGGCGAGTGTTTTTTTGTCAAAAAAACGCGAGTAATAAGCTCACGGTTTTTTATACTTATGTTTAGTGTTTACTTGGATTTTAGTGTTGTGACAAATTCAATCCTTCTAATGTTTTGGTTCAAGTATCGTTAACAATTTTTGCTTGTTCTTCTGTTATGCTGTTAAGTTGTGAAAAAACAGGCTCTAACTGAGATTTAAGTGTGTCTCAAATTCCAAGTGATTTGTATGCTGTTACAAGTTTGTCAAGTGTTACTCTTAATTTGTCTCTTTCAGGTGTAGCAGATTCTTTTTTGTTTCCACAAGAGATTACTGGTGCTGAAATAGCAATAACTGATGCTGAAACTAATCCCATCGCTATCAGAGTTTTTTTAACTTTTGTCATTTTTTCTCCTGATTTTAAATTTAAAAAACATGTAAATCCTCTTGTATTTGCAAAATAAAGTAACAAGAGTAGTCAAAGAAATATTAACTAAAATAAACTTCATGAAATCTGAATATAGGAAGTCAAAAAACCAACATTTATCTGATTATTTTTGAGGCATTTCCTGCTTTAAAAAGCTTCTAAATCATATATTAATTTAGAGTCATTTTTTGTTTGTTGGTGCTTTTTTCTTATTTCAAACCAATGGAGTAGTATTTTACTACATTGTTAAAAAAGTGAAGTTTAAAAGAAAAACACAATTTTTGTGCCTTTTTAGGTTAATTTTTGTTGCTTTTGTGTCAGGACAAAGAAAAAGTGCCCGACAGGCACTTTAACTAGAAATTATTATTTGTTTCTTTTGTTTTTGGCTCTAACTAGTCCTAGTGAGTAAATTGCAGCTCCTAAAACGATGAATGGTAATGTTGCTAGAGTTCAGATCATGTATTTTCTATTTTTGATTGCTTTAGCTTTGTTTTTGCTTGCTTCATCATTGAATTTATCGAATGCTTCTGCTTTAGCTTTAACATCATCTAAAGTTGCATTTGTTTCTGAATCGGCTTTTACTAATTCTTGTGAATCAGCTAAGTTTTGTTTGTATTCAGCTAAACTCTTAGCAGATAAGTGTTTTAGGTTGTCTTTGTCGATTTGTTTATTAGCAATAGTGTCTTTTAATTTACTCATTGCTTGATTTAAATCAGTAGCTTCTTTATTTAAATCATCAAATGATTTTTCACCTTGGTAAGCTTCATTTATTAATGCAGCTTTTTGACCCTTATTTAGATGGTTGAAGCTTAGTTTAGCAAATTTATCTCCCACTGTTTGACCGCTTAGCGCTTTTAGAAGATTTTCTAAGGCAACTTTGATTTGTTCTGGAGTAGCACTTGAGTTTTTGTAAACGTCTAATGCTTCATTTAGTTTTGATTCTAAGAAGTCTGAGCGATCTTCTAATTCCATTGCAATGTTAATTGTTTCAGTTAGAACATTTTTATTAACAGCATCTTGTAATTGTGATTGTGCTTTTGTAATTTCAGCACTGGTTGCGTTAATATCATTCAATACTAAACGAGCTCTGTTAATAGCAGGAGTTAAGTCCATTGATTTTGATTGAATTTCATTTGCTGAAACTACTAGAGTTTTAAGTTCTTCTTTTTGTGAAGAAATCATTGTGACAACTTCATTTGCTAAATTGTATAGATCATCAGCACTCGGAGCATTTTCAACTTTTTGTCCACTTACTTGTTTCAATGCTTTATCTAGATTTGTGTTAACCTTAGTTTCTAGTTCTTTTGCTTTTGCATCAATAGCTTCATCAATGTAAGGTTTTACTGATTGCAATAATTCTACATTGGTCATGTATGCATTATTTTCAGCTTTTGTACTTAGTTTTGCTTCTAAATCTTGCAATTCTTGTACTGTTGCCGGCATTTGTGCATCTAGATTGTGTTCTGAGTCTGAAGCATGTTTGTATTGATCTAAAACATTGTTTACTTCGTTTAAAGCAGTTTGTAAATCGTTTGATTTTTTAGCAATTGTTTGTACTTGATCAACTGCTAGTTGTAGTAGAGCAGCTTGTGCTTGATTTTCAAGTGCGCTAGTTCACTTGCTTATTGTTTCATTTGTTAGTTCATCGCTAGAATTTAGAACTAATTTGTCTCCACTGATTGAATCGATACCTTTTGAAGCGTTAAATACACTGTCAACACTTGGATTTGGAACAACAATGTTATTTTTGTAGTTGTTTCATTTGCTGATGTAGTCTAGCAAGTTAATTGCATTTTGCAATTGGTTATATGTTGTTTGATAGTCATCTGTGTAACCATTTGCATAAGCATTGAAGTCACTTTCTAGTTTAGGTAAAGCATTAGGTAGATAGTCTTCATATCCTTGCAATTGTGTTAATAATTTTGCCATTCTTGCAATATTTGTTTGTCTTTGTAAATCATTTGCTTTAGCAACGATTTCACTAGTAATTTGATTGTTTGTGATTGCTTGTTGAATATCCTGGATTGCTTGTTGTTGTTCTTGAGTAGGGTTTTCAATGTATTTCTTAGCATTATCAACAATAGTTTGTAGTTCTGAAGCTAAATTGGTTTGTTCTTCTTTTCCATCTAGAAGATTATTTAGTTTTTGTGCTTCGTAGTTGTATCAAGCAGCACTTAGAGTTTGTTCGTTATTGTAGATCGCTTCAGCTAGAGTTAATTCTTTAGCAACACTGTCTTTCTTAGCTTGTTCTTCATCATTTTTAGCGTCTACTGATAGATATAGTTTTGCTTTATTAATAGCTTTTTGTAAGTCTTCAGCAAGCATTGCTTTATCTAAATTTTTTAATGCTTCGCTAACGTGTGTTGCTTTTGTTGGAACTTCATATAGATATAGAGTGGCTAAATCAATTTGAAGTTGTAATTTAGGAGTTGGGTTAGCGATTTCATTTGCTTTAGTTACTAAATTACGTAACAATTCTTTGTCAACAACTAAATTCAAGTTGTCAGCTGCTTTATTTCAATCATTAATTACTTGCGAGCTTTGCAATACATTTTGTGCTCTTTGAATATCTCTTGCTAAATCTTTAGTAATTTGTGATTGAGCATGCTGTGCTTTTTCGATTGCGGTTTTTAGTTTGTTTTGCTGTAATTCTTGCACTAATGTTTTGTGTGCTTCTTGTAATGCTGTTGTGTTAGATTCAGCATTTTGTAATGCGTTTTGTGCTTCTGTAACAGCTTTTCTTAAGTTTGATGATTGCGCGCTTAATTGGTTTGCAACAGTGACATTGTTTGTCATTTTTGAACGTAGAATTGCTTTTTCAAGATCACTGATTTGAGTATTAACTTCTTCACTTGTTGCATCATTAGATAATTCTTTAGCACTTTGTAATTGTTTGCTTAGTTCATCAGTTTTGTTTGCTAATGGATCTGCTTCGCTGATTAAACTTTGAAGTTGTTCCATTGCCTCAGATTTTGCTTCTAGTTCTGCATTGTAAGCTGATAGTAATTCTTCAGAAGCAACTGTGTAATCATTTTGAGTAAGTGCTTTGTTTTCGTATGTTGTTTGTGCTTTTTTATTTTCAGCATCTAAAGCAGTAGCTAGTTTTGGTAAAGTAGCAACTTTTTGTAATACTAATGCCAATCTATTCGAAGCAATTGCATATTTTAATTCAGTTGTTTGGTTTTCAACTTTTGTATTGTTAGCAGCAAAATCTTGATTGTTTAGAATTGCTTCTTTTTGGCTGTTTACTAATTGTGTACTTGCATCAATTGCAGTTTGTAAAGCACCTGAGATTACTAAGATGTTGGCTTGTGAAACTGAGTTTGCTAATTCATTAACTAATAGGGCTGATTTGATTTGGTTTGCTAATGTTTGCACTTCTTCGACACTTGGTTGGTTTGGATTTGCAACATATTCATTAGCTTTGGCAATTAATGAGTTGAATAAATCAGTCAATGTTGAGTTAATTGCTTGAGATTTTAGTTCTTGGTTATAAGCATCAAGTTGAATTTGTAAATCGTTTAATTTTAGGCTTGGTGCTGCATCATTAATTGCTTCATATAAAGCACGAGTAATTAATAAATCAGAACTTGAGTTTAGGCTTTTTGCCATTGCATAGTAAGGAATTGAGTATAGTAATTCACTTGCTTTTGTTTGTCAAGTTTTTAGTTCTGAAGAAGCAGGACTAATTTTTTCAACTTGGTCTAAACTTTTGTCTAAAACATTAACTTTATTATCTTCTAGGTAGTATTTTGTATATGCAAGAGCTTTAGTTAAATCAGAAACTGAAGCATTTTCGTCATTAACAATTGCTTGTGCACGGTCTTTTAATGAAGTAGGTGTTTTGTGAATTCAAGCATTGTGTTCTTGTCCGTCTTTGATTATGTCGTTTACTTCATTTCTTAGTAGTGCTTTTTGTAAATTATTATATTGAGTTGCGATTTCTTCAATTGTAGCATCTTGTTTTGTTAACAATTGTTGAGCATTTTGTAGTTCAGTATTTAATTTATCACTCTTAGCATCCTGGCTAGCATTAACTTCATTTACTAATTTGGTTAAATCACTTGCTGAATGTTTGTAAATTAAAGTGTTGAAGTAGTTGATTGTAACAGCCTTTTTGTCTTTTAATAAGTTATTTTCTTTTAAGAAGTTTGTGTAGGCTGTTAGTAATTCTTTTGCTTTTGACAAGAAATCTTGTGTTTTGGTTGAGTCTTCTAAAACATTATTTAGGAGTTGTTTTGCTTCATTATTTAAGCTTGTTACGTTTTCAGGAAGACTATTTTCTTCTTTATCAATTGTATCTGAAAGTTGTTGTAGTTCTTGAGTAGCTAAAACTTTGAAAATGTCGTCAGTAGCTTTTTGAATTTGAGCTGCTTTTTGACTATCTTCTAACATTTCTGAATTGAATGTTGTTAGTAAGTTTTTAGCATTTTGTTTAACTTCGTCTAAGTGGTTTAGTCCATAAGCAGTTGAAGCTACTTTTAAAGCAGTTTGTAATTTAGCTTTGAGTACAGCTAATTTTACATTAGTTGTTAATTGATCATAATATTGAATTGTTTCACGCGAAGGAGCAGTGTATCTTTTTACATTTTCTAAGAATAGTTCGTATTGTTCATTGTATGCAAAGTCAATAACTGATTTTAGATCTGAATTAGCATAGTAATTTTGGTCGTTATTTTCAATTACTCAGATACTTGCTAGATTAATAGCGTTTACTAAGTTAGTTCTGCTTATTTGTAATTCAAGTGCTAGCGCTTGTTGGCTGTAGTTTTGTCCATCTTTTGCCAAAAGTGCTTGTGAAGTAGCAATTTCTTGTACTAGTAGTGGGTTTTTATTTTCTATTGCTAGTGCTTTATCTAAAGCTAGATTTAAACTGTTTTTAGCAGTTGCTGTTTGGATTTGGCTAATGATGTTGTTTAGATTTTCAACACTTTCATCAATACTATTAGCAGCTGAAGCAATAACTTGTGAAAGTTGTGAGCTTAGTCCTTTATCTAAAGTGGCTTGATTGTTAGCATTAGTAATTGCTTGTTGTAATTTAATTTTGATTACTACTTGTTCAATTGCTTGAGTTGCTTTTTCAAAGTCACTTGCTTCATAACTATTGCTGTCGTCTAACATTTTCTTAGCTTCATCTAAAACTAATTTAGCAGCTGAATTTCATTGATATTGAACATTTGCTAAGTAAGTATCTTGTAGTTGTTTATAAGCTGAAGATCTTGATAGTGCATAGTTAGTTAAAGCATTTTGTAACATTGAAGCAATTTCAGTTGCTTTCTGATTGTCAAGGTTTGTATCTTCTAAAGCTTTGTTTGCTTGTTGTAATTCATTTTGCAATGCTTTAGCTGCCAATTGATCCTGGTTAACTCTATCAATTTCATTGCTAATAATGTCTTGGTTTTCAGCTAAAACTAAGCTTGCAATAACATCGTTTGCTAAGTTTTCATCAGTGCTAGTTAAATCAGCAAGTTTGTTTTGAGCTTCTGTTACTGCTTTGTATAGATGTAGACCAAAGTGTTCTGAGTTTTGTTTGTTTGCTAATTCTAAGTATGCTTCGTTTAGTTTAATTGCTCTTTGTAAACTTTTAGCAGCATTTTGATAATCTTCGGCTGAACGGGTTGCTCTTTGTGGATTTGCTAAGTAATCAGTAGCTTTTGTGATGTTTTGTTTTAAATTGTTTGACTTGTTAACTACATCATAAGCATCTTCTAAAGCATCATATAGTGGTTGTTTTGCTTCGGCATCTGTAATTCTTGCTGTAATTACAAGAATTTCTGCTTCTGTTACAGCATCTTTTTTAGCCAATTCTCTTGCAAAGTACAATTTGCTTTCTAGATATGGGTTTGTTTTGTCATGACTTGCATGGATTAGAACATATAAAGCATTTTTAACTAGTGCACTGTCAATTTTAGCAATAGCATCTGAAACCATTTTTGGACTGATTTCACTATCAGCAACTTCGATAACTTGGCTTGCTTCATTAATAGCTTCTTTAGTTTCTGCTTGTAAATCAGCAACTTGATTTGCCTCATAAACTTTTTGTACTAAAGCATCTTTAGCAATAGCAACAAATAGACTGAAGTAAGCATTTTGATAGTCTTCAGGACTTTGATTTTCTTTGTTAGCAACTTCATTTGCTTCAGTGATTTTAGCAGTTAAAAATTCTTTAGACTTGTCACTATTAACAGTATCTTGAGCAACTGAAATTAAGTTTAATAGTCTTTGTTTTGATTTATCGACTTGTGAGTTGTATGTATTTAATGTGTTTAATGCTTCTTGACCTCAAGCTCTTCATTGACTTAGAACTCTTGTTTGCTCGTTTAGTCTTTGTTTTGCAAAACCTAATGCTTCTTCAAGAGTAGTGTTTCTAGTTTGAACTTTTTCAATTGATTCTACAGCGTATAGTAATAGGTTCTTTTCACTTAAAAGTACTAAATCCTGGTCTGCTTTTTCGATTTCTTGAACTGAATTTGAAGATGAAAGTAGTTGTTCTAGATTTGCTAATCCTTGACTTACTTGGCTTGAAATTGGATCTTGAGATAGATTAGTTTGTTTAACTACTAATTCAATATCTTGTTTTGCTCCATAAACAGCATTTGCTAGATTTAGTTGGTCAGCTTTTTGGTTAAGTTGTTCTTCAGTAGCACCTTCTTGGCTTAATGCTTCTTTTGCTTCAGTAATATTTTGTTTAAATGTTTCTAAAGCGGTAGAAAGTTTTGCTTTAACGTCACTATTTTCTTCTAAAGCATCAACTTTTTGATCTGCTAATTTTGCACTTGCTTCTGCTTTTTCAACTGCTAATTCTAAGTTGTTTTTGTTGTATGCCTGTTCGAAATTAGTTAAAACTTGGTCAACTGCACCTTCAGTTTTGTAAACATCATTTAAATTTTGAAGAGTTGCTTGAACGCTAGCTACTGATTGTGAAAGTGAAGCACTTTGATTTTCTACTTTGCTTGCTTTATCTAATGCTTGTTGTAGTTTTGTTTCATAGAATACTTTTGTTAATTCGTCAACTGCAATTTTTAAATCGCTGCCACTTACTGTTTGGCTTGCTACTTTTTCAACATAAGGTTTTAAGAATTCTTCTTTTTCGCTTGTTAGTGATCTAATATTGTCAATTTGTTTTTGTAATTCTTGTTTTAGTGAATTTAAATATGACTGTGAAAATTCAGTTGCTTCTTTAACAATTGAATTTAATGTTTCTTGATTTGCATCATATGTTAAAAGAGTGTTGGTAGCAACTTGTTGAACTTTTTGTAAGTATTCATCTTTTTTACTTTGTTCTAGATCTAAAGCATTAATGTCATTTTTAGCTTTTTGTTTGTCTCCATCCAAAGTAGCAAATGCTTTCACAACAGCGCTAGTTTTAGCTGATAATTTGTCAACTTCAGAATTTACTTGTTCGATTGATTGACTTGGATAACTACGTGCATTGAAAGTTTGATCTGCAGTTGCTAAAGAACCTAATTGACTCAATAAACCATTGAATACTGAGTACTTATCTTGAGTTGAAGAGTCACGTAATGTTTTGTATTTATCTTCACTACGAACTTTTGCATAGTCTTGATATGCTTGTTTAGCATTGTCTAAAGCAGTAATGTAAAGTTTTGTAGTTTCTAGACTTGAATTTAAAGTTTCTAAGTTTTGAGCATTTGCTAAAACTAAGTTTAAAAATCCTTTAATATCATCTGACAAGTCTGAGTTCTTAACAACTTCAAGAGCTGATTTTAAAGTGCTTAGACCATCTAAAGCTAATGATGCTGATTGATAATCGTTTTGAGCTTTTGATACAAGTTGTTGGTTTGCATCATTGTTAGAATATGAAACACTCCCTTGATTGTCAGTATTAAATTCTGGTGCTAAAGTTTGTAATGATTGCTTGATTTCACTTGTTTTTGCACTAAATGATGTTTTAGCATTTTCACTAGCAAATTTTTTGTTTAAAGCTTCTAATAATTTAACATCTGCACTACCATCAAAAATTGCACTAACTTCTGAATTGCTTTTAATGTTTGTTTGTGTAGTTGTAGCATCATCAATTTTGTTAATTAATTGTTGTGCTTCGTTTGCTAGTGAAGCATAAGCGTTAACGGCGTCAAATCATTTTTTTCCACCGTTTGTGAAATTTTCAACTTTGTCTTCACGAATTTTAGCTGCAAATGTCTCTTCTTTATCTCCTAATCCTGCATTAGGTAAATAATCAAGAACACGTTGTCTTGCCGCTTCTAAAGTTGCATTGTCTTCTGAAGTTGTTGCAGACAACATTGCTCCTGATAGGGCAATTGTTGAAATAACAGCAGAGCTACTCAATAAAACTTTTTTGCTTTTACTCATTGTTTTACTCCTAAATAAATTAATGTTTTGTAAACATAAATAAAAATGTAATTTTTAATATCTTTAATTATACATTACTTACAGCCTTTAAATGCTTCGAAATTTGACTATTTAGCCATTAAAAACAAAACAATTTCAATTTTGAAAACAATTCATTTTTTTCAGTCTTTTTAATTTTTTGTTGCACTATCAAACAGATTTAATATTTTTATAAAAGCGGTTTTTTGTGTAAAAAAACACTGAAAAAACTACTTTTTAATTTTTTATCAATATTAATCAGGACAAAGACCGCTAAAACGATGCATTAGTTGAGTCTTTTACATATAAAAAATTGATAATATCAATTTACATTTGTAATAAAATTAGGTTACAAATATGTATAAATAATTTTTAAAGAGAAAGGAAACTAACTATGAAAATTTTAGTAGTTGGAGCAAACCACGCTGGAACATCATTTTTAAGAACTTTAAAAACTGTTAATCCTGATGCTCATGTAGTTGCTTATGACCGTAACAATAACACATCATTTTTAGGATGTGGAATCGCAATCTGAGTTGGGGGAGAATTTACTGATCCTGCTGGATTATTCTACTCATCACCAGATATTCTAAGAAATGAGTACGGAGTTGATCTAAAAATCAACCATGAAGTAATTAAAATTGACCGTGCAAACAAAAAAGTAGTTGTTAAAAATGTTTTAACTGGTGAAGAGTTCGAAGATAGTTATGACAAACTAGTTTTTGCTGGAGGAACATGACCAATCGAACCTCCATTCCCAGGACGTCAATACAAAAACATTTTACTTTCAAAACTATTCCAACACGCTGAAGAAATCGTTGAAAAAGCTAACGATGAAAAAATTAAAGATGTTGTTGTTGTAGGAGCAGGATACATTGGAGTTGAATTAGTAGAAGCATTCCACCAAAAAGGTAAAAATGTAACTCTAATTGACCTACAAGACAGAGTAACACCTAACTACTTTGATAAAGAATTTACAGATGTAATGGAAAACAACATGAAAGCTTCTGGAGTTAAATTACATCTTGGTGAATCAGTTAAAGAATTCAAATCAAAAGATGGAGAACACGTTTCAAGTGTTGTTACTGACAAAGGTGAATACAAAGCTGATTTAGTAATTCTATGTATCGGATTTAAACCACGTACAGATGCTATTGACGGAGTTGAAAAATTACCAAACGGAGCAATCAAAGTTGATGAATTCCAAAGATCAATTTCAGATCAAGATATTTATGCAATCGGAGATTCAGCTGCAATGCGAAACGTTGTTCTACACAACTACGCACACACAGCACTTGCAACAAACGCAGTTAAATCAGGACTAGTTGCTGCTTTACACCTAGCAGGACTAAACGTTCCATTCCCAGGAGTTGCAGGAACAAATGCTATTAACGTATTTGATTGTCACTATGCATCAACTGGACTGACAAAACAAATGGCTCTGAAACTAGGATTTAAAGAAGACGAAGTTGCTGAATCATCATGAACAGACAACGACAGACCAGAATTTATGTCAAACTATGAAAAAGTTTCATGTAAAATCGTTTACAACCCTAAAAACTTTAAACTTTTAGGAGTTCAAATTGGTTCTTGAGGTAAAGCAATCCACACTGAAGTAATTTACATGTTTGCTTTAGCACTACAAAAAGGATTAACACTTCCAGAAATCGCTCTAACAGACGTTTACTTCTTACCACACTTCAACAAACCATTCAACTTCTTCTTAGTTCCAATGCTACACGCTTTAGGTCTAAAATACAAAAAATAGTTAACATAGCTTAAAGATAGAAAAAGTCCCACCGTTTCTCCGGTTGGGACTTATTTTTTTACTATCATTTTTTTGAGATTATTGACTTCCTGATCAGTTAGAAATCTTCATTTTCCAACTCTCAAACCTTTATCGGTTAAAGTAGCAAATTTTTGACGATGTAGTGAAGTAACTTTATTATTAACTTCTAAAAACAAGTTTTTAACGTGATGGTAACGTCCTTCTTTTAAAACTACTGAATAATCATTGTTTTGAATATGAGTTACATTTTGAAGTGAACGTTTTCCTTCAATGAAAACATCTTTTGAATTAAGAAAATTAAGTTCTGAATCAGATAAAGGTTTTTGTAAGGTAGCAATATATTCACGCTCAACTTCATTGCTCGGATGCAATAAATTATTAGTTAACTCACCATCATTAGTTAACAAAATGATTCCGGACGTATCAAAATCCAGTCTTCCTACTGGGTAAATATATTCTTTAAGATTGACAATGTCTTTAACTGTTTTTCGGTTTTGCGGATCGCTAACGGAAGTAATAACGTATTTAGGTTTATTCAGTAAAACATAAACTCTTTTTTTATCAATTACTAGCTTTTTATTTTTGTAGAAAACTGCATCATATTTTGTTACTCTGTCACCTAATTTTGCCACATTGCCATTGATTTTAAACATTCCTCTTTGAATTTCTTCTTCGGCTTTTCTTCTTGACATCAACCCTGATGCTGAAATAAATTTCTGTAACTTTTCACTTTGATTATTTTGCATAGCTCCTCTTTAGATAATAATTATAGTTAAAAACTAATTTTTTTAGACTTTTCAAGTATAATTAATTTATTAATTAGTTGCCGTCATAGCTCAGGGGCAGAGCACTTCCATGGTAAGGAAGGGGTCGCTGGTTCAAATCCAGTTGACGGCACCATTTCAAGAAATTGTCCGAGGTAGCCAGAGCTACTTTTTTTGTGCTTTTTTGGATAAAAAACAAACAAAAAACCGGCTTTTAGCCGATTCTAAATCTATCAATAATGGCAGGGGTAGCAAGACTCGAACTCACAACACACAGGGTTGAAGCCTGTTGTTCTACCATTGAACTATACCCCTAAATAAGCATGCTAAGATATTATACATTATTTAGCTTGCTTTTTATTAATTAAATCAATGATGTCCGATACTTTTTTGATTGATAAAAGCTCTTCATCACTTATAGAAATGTTTAATTTTTCTTCCAATTCAGTGACCGCTTGCACTAAATCTAGTGAATCTATACCTAAACTTTTAATTTCAGAATCACGTGAAATAGGTTTGCGGGTCATGGTTTTTAGTTCTTCAATAACAGTGTTTTCAATGTTTTTCATGTCTTTAATTATACTTCATATCCGACTGTAAATAAATACTTTCTGTTGACCTCTTGATTTTTATATTTCCATACAAAATCAAGGTGGAGTTGTTGCCTAGTAGGTTGGAAATATCCGGCTTCAACATCACCATAATTGACTGATAATTTTTTAATCACATCTTGAATAATATAAGCAATCATGTCATCAGTAATAACTGGCATACCTTTTTCAATGCGAATTAAATCATAATAATCAGAAATGGAAATATCGGGAAAAATATTTTCAGCTTGCAAGGCATTTTTGTCAATTGTTTCTTTTTTAATAACCTTAGGCTTGTTATCGGTTTCAGGACTCTTATTATCCTTAGATTCTATTTTAGGTTCATCATTATTCACTTTATCGTCAATCGGTTTTTTAGGTTTATCTTGAGTGGTTTTGAGACTAAAAGGTCAAAAATAATATAACAATGTTGCTCCAGCAGAGGCTAAAAGTAAGGAAATAAAGATAAAGATGTATTTTTTCTTAATTGAGAGCTTTCGCATTGGCATTATTTCTACTTATGTCTATTAAATTGTCTAAAGTTAGTTCATTTTGATAGATTTGGTAAAAATCAGCATTCTTTATTTTTAGCCAGTACATGTGGTTAGCAGTTGCAACATCTTTTTCAATCTTTAATTTCACCAATCCAGAACGGATATTGAGTAAAGGACGTTTGATTTCTTGTTGGTAGCCGACAACGAAAATTGACTTTTCGTCGAAAATAGAAAATGCCATCGTGTGTGACAAAATACCACTGAAATCTAAAGGTATCATATAACCAAAATCACTATTTAGATTGAACCCTGACACTGTTTTGCGTTTCTGGTAATCATAGTAAAATGGACTCAAGATTTCAATTTGACCAATCACAAATTCACCAGTTGGCAATTGTTGTGAATTTTGAATATTTAGGCTAATATTAACGTCTTTAAAAACCTCTCCATTAACTATGAATTGTTTTACTTTGAAGTTTTTTAGTTCACCAAAATAAACTGGTCGAATTATTCTGTTACCATTCTTTATTGCTCCACTGATGTCATAAATATCTTTGTTATTAATGTTTTGGAGTAATTTATTGGCCTTAAAATACAAATCAACATATTCAAAATCAATCATACGGCTATCATTTTCTTCTTGATAAGAACCGGGATTGATATCAAAATCTAGCATCTTTGGAAAACTAACATTATATTTTCCTGTTGTATCAGGAGCACTATTTGCTTGACTGAGATGATTGATTTCAATGTGATTTGCCCACATTAGCTTACGTTGTGAACCATTTTGTTGATAAATATCAACATTTATATGCCTTATGTCTTGGAATTTGTAGTTTTTAATCTTGGTTTTTTTATCTAATTCTTTGCCTGAATAGAAGCTAAATTTGTTTTCGACACTTCATGAATCAAAAACTGGAAGAATATCGTTGTTAATTTGAACAACTATAAAAATTTGCCTACCGCTTGTGTTTTGGTACTCAAAATCAAAGTGTAATATATCGCTTGGTAATTCACGGTTAAGACGAATTTTTAGTTTGTTATGATCGGATAAATCTTGGCTCAATTTTTCGCTTTTAATCTTAATTAAAAAATGTTTGGCAATCAAACAATCTAAAAATTCGCGTTGCTGATAATTTTGATTATAGGTTACTGTGTCCAAAATACCTTCAAGATGAATTTATAACCGATTTGATACGACGATAATATGTACTCTTTGAAAAATAGTCAAGGAATCAAAATTGATCTTCATTCACTTCTCAGAACTCATTGAAAAATATTAGCCTATCAATTTCAGATAGTGTTTGGCTGAAATAATCTATTATGGCTACATACGTCTTATATCTCGTTTTCAAACTAGCTTTGTTTTTTGCACTTTCTATAAAATTACGACGATTTTTTACTATTTCATCATGGTACTTAAGTTTCAGAAAGGCACAATATTCACGAATTTGTTTGCGATGTTCTGATAGTGATAATTCACTTGAGTGTGAATTTGATTCTATTCCCCTTTTCAAATTTAATTTTAATGACTGAGTCTTTTACAACGAATATCAACTCTATTTTTATTTTATTTCACTTATTACCTTCAAATTATTAATATTTTGCGTTTTGGGAAAAAATGAGCAAAAAAGTAAGAAAAAAAAACACCTTGCGGTGTTAATATTTTTGATCAGCTTGATATGGTGGCTCCGGCAGGAATCGAACCAGCGACACACGGAGCTTCAGTCCGTTGCTCTACCAACTGAGCTACAGAGCCATAATGGCGGTCCAGACGGGAATCGAACCCGCGATCTTCTCCGTGACAGGGAGACGTATTAACCACTTTACCACTGGACCGTATTTGGTTGCGGAGGCAGGACTTGAACCTGCGACCTTTGGGTTATGAGCCCAACGAGCTGCCGACTGCTCCACTCCGCTATATGAGGAATTTACATTGGGCTTTGGCCTTCTGTAAATATATGGCGGGCAATGAGGGATTTGAACCCCCGCGGGCCGTGAAGCCCCTGGCAGTTTTCAAGACTGCTCCCTTCAGCCTCTTGGGTAATTGCCCATTGGTGGACCCAGCAGGACTCGAACCTGCGACCGACCGGTTATGAGCCGGTTGCTCTAACCAATTGAGCTATGGGTCCAAATCCTATTGAGTATATCCGTTTGGTGGCTCCGAAGAGAGTCGAACTCTTGACCTTCCGGGTATGAACCGGACGCTCTAACCAACTGAGCTACAGAGCCATAATGGTGGAGAGGAAGGGAGTCGAACCCTCTACCTCCTGCGTGCAAGGCAGGCGCTCTAGCCAGGTGAGCTACCCCCCCATAACAAATGGTGAAGAAGACAGGATTCGAACCTGCGACCGCTTGAGCCCAAGTCAAGTGCTCTACCAAGCTGAGCTACTTCTCCACAACATTGCTAATTACTTCATTTAATAATTGCTATATTATTATACACAATTTTAAATTTTTTGTAATTTATTTTTATGAATTTTTTGACCTAATCTTCATTATTTCAGGTAAATTCATAACCTTCAATCTGAACAGTATCACCTTCATTGATACCCATTCGCATTAATTCTTCTCAAACCCCTAAATTTTTAAGTTTGCTATTAAATCTTAACAAATTATCGTGTGAATTTAACGGAATTCTTTGATAAATTTCAACAACTTTGTCACCTGTTACTTCAAAGTGGTCAATGTTAATTCTTCTTACTTTGAAATTATCTTCTGGTAATGTTATTGTGACTTCTTTTTGTTTAGTTTCTGCAAAAATTAGATCTTCTGCTTCTTTAATTGCATTTCATAGACTGTTTTTTATCTCATCCAATGATTTTTTCTCATCTAAAAAGGTATGTTTGATAATCTTTAAATCTGAATATTTTTGTTTAAATTGTTGATATTTAGCATTAAAATCTTCTAAGTCACTTTTGTTTGCAATCACTATTTGAGTTCTTTTTTCAAGTTGAAGGTTGTACTTGCTTAACTCATTATTAATTTCTTCATAGTCCTTGATTGGATCTTTAGTAGCACTACCAAAATCAATAACATGGCAAAGTACTCGACATCTTTCAATGTGTTTTAAAAACTGATGTCCCAATCCTTTTCCTTCACTTGCACCTTTAATTAGTCCAGGTAAATCGGTGATTACAAAGCTATTTTCATGATATTTAACTAATCCCAATTGCGGTACTAAGGTAGTAAAATCGTAGTCGGCAATTTTTGGACGAGCATTAGAAAGGGAAGAAAGTAATGTACTTTTCCCTGCACTAGGTTTTCCAATTAATCCGACATCAGCTAAAACTTTAAGACTTAAATATAATTCAATGTTTTTAGTTTCTTCACCGTTTTCCGATAGCCGTGGAGCAGTGTTAGAAGAAGTTTTGAACTTAACATTCCCTCTTCCGCCTCTTCCGCCTTTAGCAATTAAATAAGGTTTTTGTTCAACAATATCAGCAATTAATTCTTTTTTGTGAAAAACTAATGTTCCTAATGGTACTTTTACATAAGTATCTTTTCCATTTCGTCCGTAAGCGTTTTTGCGTTTACCATTTTCACCATCTTCAGCAGTGATTTTGTTTTGGTAGTGAAAATTTAGAAGAGTATTAACTCCGGCATCACCAACAAAATAAATGTCTCCACCCTTACCGCCATCACCACCATCAGGACCTCCACGATCAACATGGGCTTCACGACGAAAGCTGATTAGTCCATTTCCACCTTTTCCGGCTTTTACAATAATTTTTGCATCATCTATAAATTTCATAATAAAAATAATACCATAAATTCGATTTTAACCCTTTAAGGCAAAAGAAAAAATCACCGAAGTGATTTCTCTTACTTGTAATCTTCTGGACGGCTTAAAACTTTGTGTGAATCTGCAGTTACTAAAATTGTATCTTCAATTCTAGCCCCACCTAAACCTTCAATGTAAATTCCTGGTTCAACAGTGATGATCATTCCTTCTTCAAGAACAAAATCACTCAAAGCACTTACATTTGGTAATTCGTGCACATTAATTCCAACTCCGTGTCCTGTTGAGTGAGTGAAATATTCACCATATCCTTTTTGTTCAATGTAGTCACGGCAAATTTTGTCAATATCTTTGGTTTTCATTCCTGGTTTAACGGCTTCACGACCCAGTCTTTGTGCTTCAACAACAACATCTAAAACTTCTTTTAATTTTTCATCGCTAGCATTTCCAAAGAAGAATGTTCTTGTAATATCGCTTGCATAACCTGCATATTGAGCTCCAAAGTCGATTTTAACAATGTCACCACTTTTTAGAGTAGCTTCAGTTGGGTGATGGTGTGGTTCAGCTGCATTTTTACCAAAAGCAACGATTGATTCAAAGCTTTCTTTTTCAGCTCCAAATAAACGCATTAAGTAGTCTAATTTGTTAGCGATTTCTCTTTCAGAAACTCCAACTTTTAGGTATTTTTTAACTTCGTATAAAGCTTCTAAAGAAATTCTACATGCTTCTTCAATGATTGAAACTTCACGACTATCTTTTTTAATCCGGTATTGTTGTCCAACAACTTCATGGAAATTAGCTGTTGGCATCATTGCTTTAAAACGATTGAACATATCTAATTTTAGATAGTCTTTTTCAACTCCAACGTTTTGGTAATTTTTTTGGCTTAAAAATTCTTTTAATGAATTTGCTTGTAATAATCTAACTTCGACATTACGAGCTTTTGATTGACAATATTCAATGTAACGTCCATCAACAAATAGGTAAGCATTATTTCTTTCAATAACTAAAACACCATCTGTTGTTTGTACTTCTGCCATTCATAGTCTTGTTTCAGGCGCTTCTGAAATAATGGCATCTAATTTTAGGTTATCAAAGGTTTTTAATAATTCGTTTTTTAGCATTTTGCGTCCTTTTTTTACTTACTAATTATTTTTTTTCTTTGTGAGTTGTGTGTGAGTTACATTTGTGGCAGTGTTTTTTAACTTCCATTTTTTCTGGATGTAACTTTTTGTTCTTTTTGGTAATGTAATTTTCCATTTTACATTCTTCACATCTTAAAGTGATTCCATCTCTTGGCATTTTTACTCCTTTACTAAAATATCGATATTTGGTAATTGAAATATTTAATATTATAACCTAATAAGGTATTTTGATAGTGCTATTTTTTATTTAGAAGCATACTAATTTCTTCATCATAAATTGGTTTATTGTCAACTCACGGTGTTTCAAGAATAATTGGAATGTTGTCAAAATCTGGGTCAAAAACAAATTTTTGCAGTGTTTGTAGTCCAATGTATCCTTTGTCGATGTTAGCATGGCGATCTTTGTGGGAATTTAAATCATTTAGACTGTCATTTAGATGGATTACTTTGATATGTTGTAACAAATCTCAGTCTTTTAATTGTTTTTTGAAATCATCATAATTTTTAATATCATAGCCAGCATCTCAAATGTGGCAAGTATCTAAACACATTTGGATCCTTGACTCATTCAATGTTTTGATAACATATTTCATTTCTTCAAAATTAATAAAGACTTCAGTTCCTTTACCTGACATTGTTTCTAAACATATAACAACATCTTTAGTTAGCGACAAGATTTTCTTTAATGACTCAATTAAGCATTCCAAAGATTCTTGACGAGTAAATGTTGTTGACGCTCCTGGGTGTAAAACTAAGTATTTAGCACCAATATAATTCATCCGATTAATCTCTTGAACTAGAAAATTAATTCCAAATAAAGCTTTTTCGGGATTTGAAATATTGACAATGTAAGGTGCGTGAACTACGATGTCTTCAGCTTTAATTTGTGATGAATATTTTTCTTGGTATTTTTTTAGATTGTATAGCTGTACATCGACTCTTTTTGTGGTTTGTGGTGCACCTAAATAAATCATCATGGTGTTTGCTTTATTAGCAATTGATTCTTCACAAGCAGAAACTAAATAATCTGGCGATTTAAAGGAAATATGGCTACCTAATTTAATCATTGCTTGTCTCCTTTTGTGTGTTAGATTCAGTGTTATCTGGTTCTTTTGTGTAATATTGTTGCATATTTGACAAGAATGCTCCCGCTACAATTCCAGAAGGAATAGCAATGATCGCAACTCCTAGTAAAGCAACAACAATCACTATTGCTCGAGACTCAAAAGCGTGAGGCGCAAAATCTCCGTACCCAATTGTTGTTAAAGTGATAGTCATAAAATAGAATGCATCATAAAATGTTTGAATTACTCCATTTCCTAAGGCTTGGAAATCATCATTTTGACTAATTTTTTCATACCAAAGCGGCATATAGGTCAAGATATCATTTTTAGTTTTTAAGCTGTTTATGAATGTGTCAATGTTACTGTTGAATCAAGTGGAAACAATTGATTGCAACGTTTCTGGACTGGAGTTATTTCTTACTACTGTTAAAGGTGCTTCGGTATATAGTTTACGAATTTCAGGAAGCAAGAATTCGTATTGCTTTTGACTCAGATAAGCAGATTCATTATTTCAGACAACTAGTGAAAATATCAAAATTAGAATGATTATCATCACAAAAGCAACAATCAAAATTCTCTTTTGTTTTTGAAAAACATTCAAAATAATTCCAAAGGGTGAAAATAAAGAAAGAATAAAAAACAATCTCACAAATCTTGCGACATTCAGTGAACGGAAGAAATTAAAACCTTTTATTGATTCAGTGTCGGCTCCAAAATATTGCACAACATGTACTGAACCTAGAATGCAAATCAATAAAATTATTCCTAAAAATGTTATAGCAAAACCATATTTAGCTTTTCATAAATTAGCACCTATCATCGACTTGCGGTAACGATAAGTGATAAAGTGTAAAACAAAGTCAATAATAAAAACAAAAAAAGTAAATATTTGCGAAAACTTGACAATTTCTAAATATGTATTGCGAAAACTTGGTGACGGATTAATCAATGATAAGGCTGATACCAAACAAGAAAAGCTAATTAAAAGTGCATAAATGAAGCGTAATATCCTAATTCTCGTCTTGTACTCACTCAAGTGAATAGCGATTTTAGCTTCACTTCACACAATAATTCTTAAACATTCAGTCAAAAATGTGATTCTAGGCTGATTAGTTTTGTGCATTTTAGTGTTAATATTGGTTGCTAAATTCATACAAAAATAATACTACAAATGAATGCTTTTTTTGTTCTTAAAGAAAAAACTTGCTAAATGTTTTTTAGCAAGTCTTGCGGTCAAGAAACTAACACTTGACCTTCATTATTTATAACTTTTTGCACAAATGGTAACATTGAATTAATAAATTGCGCTTCGAGACTATGACTAACATTAATTAGTCTTACACCTTCATTCTTGTAAGCTACTAAATCGCTTCATTTAGCATCTGAAGAAACAATAACTTGAGCTTTCTTAGCTGCTTTAATTAGTTCAAAATAAGGACCAGAACCCGGGAAGATTGCGAGTGTCTTGATTTGTTGATTTTCAGTGTCAAAATTGGCTTGAATATGTGTTATTTTCAGTCTTTTTATTTTCTGAATCAATTCTTTTGTGTCAATATTTGCTTTAACAAACAACACAAATTCACCGAATTCTTCTTGTGTTTTTTTGATAAATTGTTTTTCTTCAAAACCAAGCCCTAAAGCGATTGATTTAGCAGTCAATTGTCTTGTTTTATCAAAAGCCGTATGAAATGAATAAGTGCAAATTTTGTGTTGTTTTAGTAATTCATACTGTTTTTGTTTTGCTTGAGAAAAAGCAAATTCTTTTTCTTTTGTATAAAAAATGAATGGGTGGTGACTAATAATTAAATTAACGTTATTTTTGATTGCTATATCGATGGCATTTTGGTCAATGTCTAAAGTGATTAAAACATTAGTTAATTTCTTTCTTCCTCGTGGTGAGATTGAAAAACCAACAGGATCTCAAGGTTCTGCTTCAGCAATTTTCAATTCTTTAGCTAGATTTAAAACAAAATCTTTAACTAACATCTTATTCGCTTTCAGATTGGTAAAACTCTTTTAATTTTTTACGTTTTTGTGGGTGTTTTAGTTTACGAAGAATTTTAGTTTCAAGCTGGCGAACTCTTTCTTTTGAAATATTTTTCTCACGTGCTAACTCTTCAAGTGTATGAACGTGATATGGGATACCATTTTCGTCTGTTCCCACACCATAACGTTTTTGAATTAAGACTCTTTCATCATCATCTAAATGTTTTCTTAACATGTCATCAATGATTCCTGAAAGTTCTTCTTTTGCTGAAAAATCAACTGGATTAATAACATTTTCATCTTTAACAAAGTCACTGAAATTTGAGTTTTCTTCTTTACCAATTGATTTATCTAATGAAATTGGATCAATATTGATTTTACGAATGTAACGAACTTTGTCAGCATCCATATCACCACCATAACGACGAGCAATTTCATCATCTGTTGGCGCATTTCCGGTTTCTTGTTGCAATTCTCTTTCAATTTTGATAATTTTGTTGATTGTTTCAACCATGTGGACTGGCACACGAACAGTTCTTGCTTGATCTGCTACTGCCCGAGTGATTGCTTGACGAATTCATCAAGTCGCATATGTTGAAAACTTGAATCCTTTAGTGTAGTCGTATTTATCAACAGCTTTTAAAATTCCGGCATTTCCTTCACTAATTAAATCGATAAATGATAATCCCCTATTTTTGTATTTTTTGGCATTGTTGATTACTAAACGAAGATTACGATTAACCAGTGTATCACGCGCTTTTTTGAATTTACGTCTGTTACCACTTTCCTTTGCTTTAGCCATTGTTTCGGCTAATTCTCTTTCTTCACTTGGAGTTAGCAACTTACCGTATTTTCCAATTCAACGCATGTATCATTTAACAATATCGTTAGTTTCACTTAGATTATTAGATAATGTGTCCTCATCACTCTCACTTTCATCATAATAATCGTCATAGTCTTTTAAAAGATCTTCAACATTTTCTTCATCATCATCCAGATAAGAAATACCGTGTGAATCAACATCAGCATATTTTTCTGTGTCATCTTCTTCTTGATCTTCGTCGCTGTCTTCATCTTCATCACGAGTAGTTGAATCATCGTGATATTCGTCTAGATTTAATTCATCACTATCGTCAAAGTCTTCATCATCTAGATCGTCACCATCTTCAAAATCTAAACCGTCTTCATCTAGATCGTCACTCATTATTTCTTCATCATCATCAAGTGATTTTTTGCTTTGTTTTTTATTTTTATTTTTTTTGTCACTTTTAATATCATTTAGCAAATCATTTTCAGTTACTTCTGCTAAATCTTCTTCACTTAGCTCATCTTCTAATAAACCTTCGTCTGCTAGTAAGTCAAATAACTCAACTGTAACATCTTCATCTAAAAAGACTTTCTTTTTATCAAAAAACTCAAATATTTCTGCTTGACTAAGGGCGGTTTTTTTCTTGTTTTTAGTTTGTAATTTTTCTAAGTGAGTCTTAAGACCTTTTACTAAATTATTTAAACTTTGTTTTTCATCTTTATTTGTTGACATAACGTAATCCTTTCGATTTTGAACGCTGTTTGGTGTCATTTACAACCCGTTGAAATGTAGTAACAAATTCATCATCACCTGCAAAACCGTGATAATCTTGATAAATTTTTTTACATTTATCAATTTCAATTAGCGTTTCTTGCTTAGTTTCTAGGTTTCAGTAAGAATAATTTTCAATAGCTGAATAAATTTGTTCAAAAGTTAATTCTTTTTTTACTTCTATTAATTCGATTGCAAAGCTTAAAATTTGATTTTTGACTGCCTTTGAAAAAGGAGGATTAATGATTAAAAGTAAATTTTGTTCTTCAGAAAAAAGTTTTACTAATCATTTCAGTTTATCTGGATATTTAAGGCAATGATATAAAACTTTTGCTTCCGTGATTTCTCGATTTGAGTAAAAACGATTTAGTTTTTTTGTCTCACGTTGCAGCAAAATTGAGTTTGCTTTTGTTCTCGTATATTGTCTAAAAGAATTATTATTTTCATATCGATTGTATTGGTTTTCGCGGTTGATTTGTTCAATAAAATCATCACTAATAACTGGTGGAATGTTTGGTTGGTATGTATTATCATCTTGTGTCACCAAATTAGTTTGATGACTGAGTGCTTCTTGTTCTGCTAAGTCAATAACTTTAGTTAATTCCTGAAATTGATTTTTGGCTTTTTGGCTAATATATTCACGATCAATTTCAGATAGAAATGGATAAAAATCTTGGTATTTACTAATTGCTTCTTGCTTTTGTTCCAATGAAGAAGTGGCATCAATTTGGCCAAAACTTACAGCGTAAATGTAATCTAAATAAGAAATTTCTTTTTCAATTACTGATACAAGATTTTTACCGCCTGGCAAAGAAAAATAAAGCTCATCAGGATCTTTTTTAGTGATATTCTCGATTATGCCAACGTTAAGTTTGAATTTCTCTTTGTTTTGTAAAATAATTTTCAAATTCTTAATGGTTGCATTTTGTCCTGCTTTGTCACCATCAAAAAACAAAACAATGTGGCAATTTCTTAGCATTTGCAAGTGCTTTGAACTTAAAGCAGTACCCATTACTGCTAAGGCATTAATTATTTTGACACGGTACAAAGCAATGACATCGAATTGTCCTTCAACTAAATAAACTTTTTTATCACGAATCAAGTTATTTTTAACATTTTGTCAGTTAAAAAACAAACTGTTTTTGTGAAAAATGCTATTTTCTGATGTATTTAAATACTTAACATCATCATGTGCATCAATAGTTCTCCCGCTGAAACCAACACATTGCAATTGATCGTTAAAAATAGGAAAAATGATTCGATTATTGAAAAAATTTTGCTTTACGTTGTGGGATGAAATTAAACTTGCTTCAACAATTTTTTGCTCATCATAACCTCGATTTATTAATTCATCATAAATAGAAATATCACTGGGAGCAAAACCCACTTTGAAATGGTTAATAATTTCTAAATTTGCAAAAGTTAAATCTTCTAGATGGCGGTTTTTGATTGCTTGTACCAAAGAAATGTTATTTTTCTTTTTTTCTTTTAGGTAATTACGCTGAAAAAAGTTCAATGCATCATTATTTATCGCTAGTAATTCAGCATCTGTTAAATTTTCTACATACTCGTATTTTTGGAATTGTGATACATCGACATTAACTTTTTTAGCTAATTTTGTTAGTGCTTCAAAAGGTTTAATGTTTTCAATGTATTCAATAAATTTAATGACGTTTCCGGATTTAGAACATCCGAAACATTTGAAAAATTGTTTTTTCTCACTAACTACAAATGATGGTGTTTTTTCACCATGGAAGGGACAAAGACCAGTGTAATTAGTTCCTTTTTTTGTTAATGCTACATACTCACCAATGACATCGACAATATTTGTTTTATCGACTACATCTTTTCAAATACTTTGATTATTTGCTTGCATATTGATTCAAGTAATCTAAAATCTTGTCAATATCAATACGATCTTGTTGCATTGTGTCACGGTTTCTGATAGTTACTTTATTATCGTTTAAAGAATCATAATCAAAAGTAATTGCAAAATAGGTTCCGATTGCATCTTGACGACGATATCTTTTTCCTATTGAACCACTTTCTTCTCACGATACTCTAATTTTATTTTTTCTCAACATTTGATAAATTTTGTCAGCTTCATTATTTAATTTCTTAACTAATGGCATAACACAAACTTGATATGGAGAAAGATCGTATGAAGTTTTTAAAATAACTCTGTCTTCATCGTTATCAACTTTTTCTACTTCATATGCTTCAACTAAAATTGCTAATAGTAAACGATCTAAACCAATTGAAGGTTCAATAACATATGGTATTGACTTTTGTCCGTTTTCATCTACATAGTACAAGTTTTCTTTTGATAAATTAATGTGTTGAGTTAAATCGTAGTTACCACGATTAGCGATTCCCATCAATTCACCTCAACCGAATGGAAACATAAATTCAATATCACTTGTTCCTTTTGAATAGTGGCTTAATTCTTCTGCTTCATGTGGACGAATGCGAATAGAATTTTTGTTAATACCCATTTTTAGTACGAAATTAAAACATTTTTGAATGTAATATTCGTAAAAGTTCATACTTTGATCTTCTGAGCAGAAAAATTCAAGTTCCATTTGTTCGAATTCTCTTGTTCTGAAGATGAAGTCACGCGGTGTGATTTCGTTACGAAAACTTTTACCAATTTGTCCAATTCCAAAAGGTAGTTTAGGACGCATTGTTCTTAGAACATTTTTAAAGTTAACAAAAATTCCTTGTGCTGTTTCAGGACGTAGATAAATATCACTTGCACTGCCTTCTACTACTCCGGCCTGGGTTTTAAACATTAAATTGAATGAACGAATATTATTTCATTCACACTTAGTGTTGTCATAAACGGAAACCTTTTCTTTAATAAATGTTTCCATTTCTTCTCTCGACATCTTTTCAACATCAACTTCAGGAAACAAATCTTTAATGATGTGATCTGCACGATAACGTTTTTGATTTACTTTGTTTTCAATTAAAAAATCGCTAAAGTTATCCAAGTGTCCACTTGCTTTTCAAACTAGTGGATTCATTAAAATTTTTGAGTCAATTTGAAAATTATTTGATTCTTCATTAATGAAAAAATCAATTCACTTGTTCTTGATTACATTCATCATTGCTGTCGCTAATGGTCCGTAATCTCATGTGTTAACAAGTCCACCATAGATTTCCGAGTTTTGGTAAACAAACCCATTGATTTTTAAGTGATTAATTATTTCAGCAATATTTTTCTTATTATTCTCCATCACAACCCCAATTAAAAAATCTAATAAAATAAATTATTTTATTATTATACCAATTTTATCTTTGGATACTAAAAAATGGCAAAAACTACAATTTCGCCAAGTCAATTATTTGTTTGAAATGATTATAAAATTCCTTGTTTTTTAAGCCGAACGCTTTCATTAAATTAATTATAAGTGCAAGTATTGTCATCGGTCCTACACCGCCTGGAACAGGAGTGATATTTTTAACAAAACCATTCAATGAATTAAAGTCACAATCACCAGTTATTTTGTTGTTTTCATCACGATGAATACCAACGTCAATTATTGTTGCCTCATTGTTAGTTTGACTCACATCAATTAAATGTTTTACACCAGTGGCGACGATTAAAATTTTGTGTCTATTTCAGTCTTTTTTGAGTGTTTCTTTGGTATAAACACTGATATTTGAATTATGTTTTCTAAGTGCCAAATATAATGGATAACCAACCAAATTTGACTGGCCAATTATTCCCATTTCTTGAGTGTAAAAATCAATATTATAATATTTCATCAGCAACACAACTCCAAGTGCAGTGGCAGGTAAAAAAACATCGTTATTTTTTTCCAAATAGCTAAGAGTTTTTGAGTTTAAGCCATCAATATCTTTTTCAATGTCGACAGCATCTAAAACATTCTGCTTATTTATATGTTTAGGCAACGGTAATTGAACAATAAGGCCATCACAATTTACTTGAATTTTTCTAATTTCTGCAATTAGTTCATTTTCCTGAATGGAATCTGGATAATTAAATAACTTTGCCTTAAATCCTAACTGATTGGCAAAGTTAATCTTATTATTAACATAAATAGTTGATTCAAATAAGTTTCCTACTTGAATTATGGCCATTGAAGGCATTTTACCCATATACTGCTTCGCTAAGTCAAGAATATCTTGTTTAATCTTGTCACGAATAATTCGACCATCTAGTATTGTGGACATTATAATTTTCTGAATGATCCTTCTTTAGATTGAAGCATAATAGTTTCGCAGTTTTTTATTGATTTTGCATAGTCTATTGCTTCTTTTTGAGTCTTAGTGTGCTTCAGAATTCTTCCACCACGAACCTTGATACCTCAACCTTTGTTGCCTAAAGAATCAGTATGGTTGACAACATAGTAAACTGTTGACGCTTCTTTTTTTACTACTTCAGCCATTTTTTCACTCCTTTACTGAGTTTTATATTGATATTAGTATTTCACGTGTAAGTTATCAAAAAAATTATACTAAAAAGCAAGAACCGAAGTTCTTACTTTAGCCATTCTTGTTTACTTACTAAATTTTAAATTAAATTGAATTGCTAAACCTAATGTTAAGACACACAATCTTAAAAAATTCAATTTACATTAAAAAGTGCTCTTAATGTAATTTCTCCACTTTATAAAATGTCATTTTTAACATATAGAAAAACTAAAGATGTAAAAGCGCTAATATTGTCCTTTGTTGAAGCGTTATTGTGGCAAAAGATGGATTTGAAATTTTTTGTAATTGGTTTTTAACAACACAAATATTAATACCAAAAACGCAATCAATGCTAACACTGATATAGCATAAAATTGCGACCAAAACTATTGTTTTGGGTTTTTGGTAAAAATTTCATTGTTCAATAACACACATTCTCATTATCCACTCAAGCAAAAGGAACTAATAATCTTTTGCTTTTTACTTAACATTTAAAGTTTTTTGTCTTTGTTAGAAGAAATAGCTCCCATTCTTCTATATACAATAATGCAATATTTTCAATAAATTTATTGTCTTTAGGACTATTTGCTATCACTCTGGGAACAGCAATATATTTCACAATAAGTAACAAAAATGTTATAAGTAGATTCTAATCATATTTTTGAATTAAATATTGGTCAAAAGAAAAAATAACATATTAAAGTCGCAGTAATGCGACTTTTTTCTTAAAAAATAAACTTAAAAGTTTCAATGCGATTATCAAAAAAAAGCGGGAATCGCCCCGCTTTTATTCATTATTTGTTTTTCAGTTTATCTAACTCTTGTTCGTATGATGTTTTTTTAGCTTCAAACATTGCTAATTTTTCTTGTTCTTGAGCGATTTTTTCAGGTTTTGCTCTTTGCATAAAGTTTGGATTATTTAACATTTTTGAGGCATGGTCAATATCAACTTGATTTTGTTCAATCATTTTTTCTAGACGTTGAATTTCAGCTTGTTTTGTTTCTTCATCCATTACTACAAATATTTTGAAATCACTTGCTTGAATTAATGTGTCTTCATTTGCTTGATATTCAAAAT
The DNA here is from genome assembly GCF_053851755.1 of Mycoplasma sp. 3392. Taxonomy (NCBI): domain Bacteria; kingdom Bacillati; phylum Mycoplasmatota; class Mollicutes; order Mycoplasmatales; family Mycoplasmataceae; genus Mycoplasma; species Mycoplasma sp. 3392. The sequence continues at coordinate 88,612 of NZ_JBSQBF010000003.1, read as the reverse complement.
TGGCTAGTTTGGAAATTATGTTTAAATCTTCTTCTTGCAATATTTTTAAGTCAATTGCAAAATATAATGTTTTAGCTTTCGAGATATTTTTTTGTTCACGGTATTTACGTAACTCAGTGATTATTTCAATCATTTTTTCCGCTTTTGTTGTGTCTTTTACCGCATCAAAAACTGGAACTTTAGCTTCATATAAGTCTTCATTATACATTTGTTCGAATAAATAATCGGTTGTGAAAGGTAAGAATGGTTGCATCAAAATCAAGATTTTTTTAAAGATTTTGTGGATAACAGTTGATTTGTTTTTAAATTTTGCAAACTCTAAGTATCAACCACTAAATTCATTTACTATAAACTTTTGAATTTCTTTGTAAACAACAGTGAATTCATATTTATCCATGTTGATGTTGATTTGTTCTTCAAATTTATTTAATCTATCAACAATATAGGCATCGTAGGTATCTAATTTTGAGCTTGTCGACTTATTGATTTCAAAATTGTTAACTAAACGAGCAATATTCCAGAACTTGTTAACAAATAGTTTCGCTGTGTCAAGTTTTGAGTTACCAAAATTTATGTCCTGACCTGGAGTTGAATTAAATAATAAAGCAATTCTTAAAACATCTGAACCATGTTGTTCAATTACTTCAATTGGATTTATACCATTTCCTAATGATTTGGACATTTTGCGTCCTTGTTCATCTCTTAAAAGACCGTGAATTAAAACATGTTCAAAAGGTATGTTATTCATAAACTCTAATGACATAAAATACATTCTAGCTACTCAGAAGAAGATAATATCATAAGCAGTTACTAAAACTTGAGTAGGGAAATAACGTTGTACTTTTTCAGTCTTTTGTGGTCATCCTAGAAAAACGAAAGGTGCTAATCCCGAACTAAATCATGTGTCTAAAACATCTTCGTCTTGCACTCAACCTTCTCCTGGCTTAGTCAAGCTGACTTTAATTTCTTCACCTTTATATCATGCTGGGATTCTGTGTCCTCATCATAATTGACGAGAAATAGTTCAGTCATAAACATTTTCCATTCATTGTTTAATTACATCTTTAAATCTTTCAGGATAGAATTTTACTCCATCTTCTTTTTCAATGTTTTCTAAAATGTTTTGTGACATTTTGTTCATTTTTAAGAATCATTGTGGTTGCACTAAAATTTCAATTGGTGCTTTTGAACGTTCGCTTAAACCAACATTAGAAATTGTTTTTTCAACTTTGATTAAATAACCTTCGTCGGCAAGTTTTTGTGCAATTTTGTCCCTTGCTTCAAAACGATCTAGGCCAGCAAATTCACCTGCCAGTTCAGTCATTTTTCCTTGTTTATTGATACACTCATTGATTTCAAGACCATTCTTGTTAATGATATCAATATCGTTTGTAGCATGGGCACTAACTTTCATTACTCCTGAACCAAAACTAGGATCAATATAGTCATCAGAAATTATTGGAATTAGTTTTTTAGTTAAAGGATGCAAGATGTTTTTACCTAAGAATTTCTGATAACGAACATCAGTTGGGTTAAATGCTACAGCAACATCACTTGGCAATGTCTCAATTCTTGTTGTTGCAACTTCTAAATATTCATTAGAATCTTGCAACGGGTATTTAATGTAATACATTTTTTGTTCAATTGGTTCATTTAAAACTTCAACATTAGAAAGTGCTGTCATTTGAACTGGATCTCAACTTATTGCTCTTGTACCACGATAAATTATTCCTTTGTTGTATAAGTCAATGAAAACTTTAAGAACTGCTTCGTTAGCTTCTTTGTCAAGTGTAAAACGCTCTGAAGAATAGTCTAAAGCTAAACCTAATTTTGCTCATTGTTCGTGAATGATATTTGAATATTTATCTTTTCATTCTCAAACAACTTTCAGAAATTCTTCTCTACCCATTTCGTGCTTATTTTTGCCTTGTTCTTGTAACATAGCTTCAACTTTTGCTTGTGTTGAAATACCAGCATGATCAGTACCTGGTAAAAATAATGTATCGTATCCTTGTAATTTTTTGTAACGAATGATTGTGTCTTGAATATATGTATCAAGAGCATGTCCAATGTGAAGTTGTCCTGTTACATTAGGAGGTGGCAAAATGATTGTAAATGGTCTTTTAGCTTCATCGTGTTTTTGAAATGTCTTTTTATCAAGTCATTTTTGGTAACGATTTTTTTCAACGATTTTGTGATCAAAATTCTTATCCATTTCTTTCCTTTCATATTTACTATTTGCTAAATCGATTATTAATGTATCTTTTAATATGCTATTATCGACAATGTTTTTGGTTTTTGATTTTTTTGTGACTTTAATTTCACTATTTTGACTAGTTCAAGCTACAAATTCGTTAATCGAGCAATAAACTGAATGATTTTCGTCAATTTTGAATAATTGAACTTGCTTGTTAGGTTCATTTTGAAAAATTACTTTTTGGTTGTTAATTAATTGTTTGGTGATGGCGTGAACTGGATTTTGTGTGAGTGAAGAAGTTTTACCAGATTCCACAACCATATTGTCATGCATTATGAATAAATGGGTTGAAAAATTAGCCGCGATATTCATATCATTGAGAAAATAGATTGCCATGGCTGATTTTTCAAACACATATTTATTTATTTCTTTTAAAATTCAATCTTTTGTTTCAGTACTAAACTTATTTATTTCACTACCGACGATGATAACTTTAGGATTTTTACTAAAAATGTTTGCAACTCTAATTTTTGCAATTGTCGTTTCATCTAAATTCGCCACACTGCGCTCTAAAATGTGTGCTTTTAAATCATAGACTGACAAAACATTGTATAGATACTGTTTGAATAAAAATAATAAAACTGAAGATGAACTAACTTCTGATTTATAAGTAATAACATTTAATAACTTGTTTAAATCAAGATGGTATTGTTTTAATTTATCATCTAAATAATTTAAATATTTGGCTTTCGGTTTGATATCTAAAAGTCAAGGTAAACTTGGTTGCAAACGATTAATTTTCAAAATTTCACTATTGAAGTTTTTAATTAAATTATTAAATTGATTAGCTTGCTTACGAACATTATTTTTAACTAAAAACAACTGATTTTCAATCTGTTTTTCTTTGAATGAAATTTCTTTGAGAGTAGTTTCACGATTTCAGCGGTTATTTAAGTTTAGTTCATTTAATAAAAAGTCGTAACGTCTTAGTTTTAAGCGATCTTTAGTTGAAAAATTCACTTTCTCGTTACTACTAATCAAACCACTAATATTGAAAAGATTGCTTAAACGACTAAAAAAATTAGCATAATAATCTTTTTGTTGTGATTTGTAATCGCTCTTGAAAGATTTAAAGCTTAAACTTACGACATCTTCAACTTGTTTTTTGATGTTTTTGATTAAGTCTTTTCTTTGTGAATTGTTTCGATAGAAAAGAACTAAAGCACCTGCTGCATTTAATTTAGCATTAATTTCTAGTAACAACAATTCTAAATTTTGCGGACTCAGACGAGTAATTAAACGATAGTGAAATAGCAAAATTTTTAGCATCAGTTTATTAGCATAATATTTTTTATAAAAATAAATAAATGCTTCTAGATTTTTAGTTGTTTCCAAATACTTATTTTTATAAAATTTAACTTTTATTTTTAAATCACTAATAAATTTTAAAACAACATGTTTTGCTTGTTTGTTATTTGTTTTCTTCGTTTTTACTAACTTTAGTAGTTGATCGACATTAGTTTTGTAATTATCCGAATCATCATTACTTGTATGCTCACTGATGAAATCATTTCTTTCTTGCCGTAAATTATTTATTTCTTGGTAATTGAGAAATAATTTTCCTTCACGATAACGTTCTTGATAACTAACATAAGTTTCAATAATATTTTTTTCAGTCTTAGTAATTAAATTTAAGTGCTGAATTAGAAAATCATTTGCAAGATTAAAAAATTCAGTCAAATATTCAGTACTGTTTTGTTTCAATTGTGCAGTCGAAGTATTAAGTGTAGAAAAGAAGTTGTTAAATAACTCTTCTAAATCATTGTAGTATTCAACTTCTATTTGTTTTCTGTTAATAGATAAAGCTGTTTGGTACTCAACAAGAACGTTTTTTCAGTCTTTTAGAAAATCTTCGGAATTAAATTTGTGAGTGTCGCTGTCAATAAAATATTGATAAAGGTAATCAATTAGTTTAGTTTTTGTGTCAGTATTATTTCAAGCGTCTCGGAAGCCCCAACCTAAAAAATGACGATAATTTTTTCATTGTTGTTTCAGTGATGTTTTACTGAATATGAAATTATCATTAAACACTAAAAAACCTAAATTGTTATTTTTACTTTTGCGTGATGCAATTAACATATCGAAAATTGCATTTTGTGTATTTTTGTTAGTGTTAATGATAGAAAGAATTTGATTAGGATAAAGAGAAAAATTGATGTCGTTAACATCAATTGATTGTTTATTTTGCGAAATTTGACCTAATCTTATTGCTTGTAAGAAAGTTTTCTTTTTTGAATAACTTTCCATGTTAGAAACCAGTTACTTCCCTTTTTTGGATTAAAGGCGAAACGATAGTATAAGTTGCATAAATGACAGAAAGATTAAATCAAATTTTGACAGGACTCAATAGAGTATGAGAAGTTAAGTTAACTCAAAAATCAACTTTTAGAGACATTGTGTCCCCTCAAGAAAGTAATAAAACGTTTAAAAATTCTAAGATAGCGCAGAAAGAAACAATGGCCATCATATCAATGAAACGTTGATATTTTCTTCGTAACACTAAACGATATATTGTTACACCTACCATCATGGTGGCGAATCCAGCAGTAGTTATTAAAATATAGAATCATTTACTTTTAATTCAATGGTTGTTAGCAAAAATTGTGTCAGATAAACTAGCGAAGATTGCAAAAATGATCAAGATTTGCACTGCTAGAATAATCATTGTTGAAAAATAAGCAAAATTAATTAATCCATATGGTTTAGATTTAGATTCAACTAAAATTAGTTTTACTTCATAATAAGCGACTTTTTCGGAAAAATATTGTGCTTGATCTAAATCTTCTTTATTGATTGCTTCTTGTTGACGAAGATTAAAGTAATCAATAATTTGTTTTAAGCGATAAATACGATAACGATTAGAGAAAAGTAGTCCTCCCACATTAAAGTAATATCAAGCAGTAATTCCAGGCACAATTCCCGCTACTGCAACTGCAATTGTGTATAAAACATTGTAGTAAGTGGGAATTAGCGCAAAAGATATTAAGTCAGCCAAAACACCAGTAATTGCTCCGATGAAAGGTCCAAACAAAAATCCAGTAATTTTCACTGGTAAACCTATAAAAGAGAATTTAAAACTTGGTAAAGCACTTATTGGTACAATCCGCACACTAATGATGAAAAACACAACACTAATTGCAATTAAAACTCCAACAAAGGCAATTTTTTTAGAATTTCATTTACTAAAATTGATGTCAGTTTGTGCTCTTAGTCAACTTAGATAGTGACGAATTCCACCTGGCAATTTATCCATATTTTCTCCTTTCTCAATAATTTTAATACATAAAGTATTAGTAACGTGATAATTTTAGATTTTTGTCAATTGTAACACTAGAAATAAAGGTCTTGTAATAACTTGCATTAAACAATATTCCGATGTAAGTAAAATAAGACATAAACAAAATAAACAATTGCACATACATAAATGAAGAAACAGATCCTCATTTTTCATATTTTGCAATCGAAGAAATGAAACCAAAGGTAATACTAAAAATTGACGAAGGAATAGCACTAATAAAAGCACCAATTGCAATATCAGAAAATTTAAGTCTAAAATTGGCTGCAAATTTAAATAAAAGTAGGTAACCAATTATAAAGAAGACAACAACAAAAAAGGTCATCAATATGTAATAAATTAGTAAAAATTGTCATCCTTTGTGATCATAGCCTTCAGAACGTAAATAAGCTAAGAACAAGGTAAAAAGCAAGATCACAACATATAAAAATGCAGTCAAACAAATTACTATTCACAAGGCTTTAATTTTGGTTTTGAAGAAATTTGATGGTCTATCGTGATTATAAAAAATCGAAATAGACTCAATAAAACGAGTATAACCTCGACTTGAAATTCACACTGCACTGACAATTAATAGTATTGCAATTAAACTTCCACCTGATTGGTTTTTAGCAAATAAACCAGTCAAGTTAGGCATAACCTTATTAATTCCTGGAATCAAACGAGCAAGAATGTCTTCACTCAAAACATTAGCATATGTGATTGACTCGCCATTGACTTGATTAATATAAGGGCTAGGAATTAGTCCGATTGTACTAATGATTACCAAAATCGGAATAAATGAAACGAACAAATAAAGAGCGGTTCCAGCTGGAATATAAGCAAATTCTTTACTTCTTATTCTTGTATAAGTTTCGTCAGTAATTTTATTCAATTTATCTTTTGAAAGCTTAGATGAAGGAACAACAACTTTAGCAATCAAAAGAATGAAACGCTTCATAATTAGTTCAATAAGATTGCTAAAGCGTGAATTTCGTATTGATCGAGATCTAATTCTGCGATTTCTTTGACTCATGTTATGAAAGTTTTTTAGCTAATATTTCTTGTGCTTTTTGTGCGTCGGCTTGTCCTTTTGTTTGCTTCATTACTTGCCCTATGACAAATTTGTTAACTCTTTCAGGACGTTGTGTGTATTCTGTTTTTAAATCAGGATATTGTTGTAAAACATTGTCAATAATTGAATCAATTTCGGAACTTAAATCTTTTGCATATAAGTTATTTATATTAAGAATTTCATTTAGACTCAAATCTGATGATTGTTTTTGCTCTAACACAATTTTTACTGAATTTTTCAGTATTTTATTTTCTTCAAGTAACAAAATCAACTGCTTTAAGTCTGAAGTTGAAATTTTTAAATCTTTTAGTACGATGTTTTTTTCATTTAAAAATGAAACAATATCACTGAAGAAAATGTTGGTTGTTTTTTTAAAGTCATTAGAAGCGATTGCATCTAAAAAATTAGCATATTCAATATTTTCAATTAATTGTCCAATTTGCACGTCATTTAACTTATTATCTAAGTAACGTTGTCTTCTTTGTCAAGGCAGTTCATTGATTTTTATGCTTGAAATTAATTCATTTGATAAGTGAACGAATGGAATATTAGGTTCAGAAAAATATTTGTAGTCAACTGCTCCTGATTTGCTACGCATAGTTTTATTTGTCTGAGTTTGTTCATCGAAACGTTTTGTTTGCTGTTCAAAGGTTTCATTTGCTAAATATTTAGCTTTTTGTCACTCAATTTCCCACTCTATTGCTTTGGCAACATTATTTAAAGAATTTAAGTTTTTGATTTCAACTCTTGTTCCATATGAATTTGATCCTTGAGGACGAATCGAAATATTGACATCAGCGCGTAAAGAACCTTCTGACATTTTTGCATCACTGATATTTAAACTCAAAGCAATCAAACGAATCATATTAATATATTCAACCGCCTCTTGAGCTGAGTGCATGACTGGACGCGAAACTATTTCAATTAAAGGTACACCCGCACGGTTGTAATTTATAAAAGTTGACCCGTTTTCGTGAAGTTGCTTAGCAGTGTCTTCTTCCATGTGAATACGTTCTATTGCTATATACTTTGTTTCATTATTTATTTGAATTGGCAATTTTCCATCTCGTCCAATTGGACGAAATTGTTGAGTAATTTGAAAACCTTTTGGCAAGTCAGGATAAAAGTAATTCTTTCTATCAAAGTGAAGCTCATTATCAATTTGCATATCTAGCGCTTTAGCTAGTTTGATTGCACTTATGACTGCTTGTTTATTAAGTAATGGCAGTGTTCCTGGGTATGCTAAATCAATGACACTTACTGCTTCATTTGGTTGAAGATTGAAATCATTAGCGGCATAAGAAAACATTTTGGTTTTTGTGTTTAGTTCTAAGTGAATTTCAATCCCTATAACTGCTTCAAATTCCATTATTTTTCTCCTTTGATAATATCTTCAATTCATAAAGCATGCTGCAACATTTTAACATCTTGATATTTAGCACTGTCAATCGCAAGCGAGTAAGGCATACTATTTTCATTTTTACCAAGCGGTAAAGTTAAAGAAGGATTACCTACTAGGTTAGCATAAGTTAAAATGTAATCCATGAATGATTCATCAGATTGAGCATCAAAACGTGGCGCAACATCTTTAGCTGCTGGGTATATGAAAATATCACAATTTTGGTGAATATTAGCGAAATAGTTAGCAAGCAAACGACGCATTTTCTGAGCTTTTTTCAAGTAACGTTCTTGATTTTCTTGTTCTAAATAATATGAACCTAAAATTAAACGTCTTTGAACCATTGGCCCTAATCCTAATTGACGAGTTTTAATATATGTTTGCATTCAATTATCTTGCTCTTGTCTTAGTCCGAAAGCTGTTCCATTTAAATTAGCAAGATTACTGCTTGCTTCCGTAAAAGCAATGATTTGATACACAACAGACACTGATTTTAGTAATTTTTCATCAACTTTTACAGGTTGTAATGAAACTCCTTCTTGTGACAATTTATTCAATAATTTTTGATAACTTTCTTTTACACTCTTACTTAAATAGTCAAAACAATCCAGGTAGGCTATCTTTTGCGGTTTTTTAGTTTTTATTTCTTCTTTGCTAAAACTTAAATCTAGAGATGTGTTGTCATTTGAAAAATCTTGTTTGAATAACACTTGCGCAATTTCAAAACTATCGTTGACATTGTGACTAAATCAAGCAACAGTATCAAGTGAAGAAGCAAAGGCAAAAAGACCATATCGACTGACTGCTCCATATGTGGGCTTGAATCCTACTCTACCTACGTATGAAGCTGGTAAACGCACACTATCTCCAGTATCTGAACCTATTGCAAAACCTACATTTTCAGTAAATGAAGCAGCCGCTCCTGAAGAACTTCCGCCTGCCAAGTAATCTTTGTTTAAATGATTGCGAACTAAGCCAAAATAAGAAAATTGTCCGGTTCCACCTAAACCAAATTCGTCTAGATGAGTTTTGAAAGCCAAAGTAGCACCTGCTTGTTGTAATAATTTAACAATTGTTGCATCATAGTAAGGAATGAAATTTTCAAGAATATGACTAGAAGCATGTGAAATACTGTTTTTGGTTGCGTAGTTACTTTTTAGCGAGTAAACACAATTAGCAAGAGTCCCTTCATTATTTAACCTAGCATCTTGATACACATAACTGACTGCATTATTTGTGTCATTTGCTGCTTCTATGAGCGCTTTTTGCAAATTTCCTTTGTTAATCATTTATAACCTTTCTTACCTTAACAAAAGTGTCGTCTTTGTCGTATGCATTGGTTAATAATTCTTGTTTGCTTATACCTGGTTTAGGTTCATCTTCGCGCAACATATCAAAATCAATAGCTTTTTCGTTAATGTGTGTCATGGGCTCAAGATGGTCTAAGTCAAAACTATTCAACAATTCAAGTTGTTTTTTGATGTTTTCATGTTCTTCATTTAGCAATAAAAAAACCTCTTCTTTCGGTTCAAACAATAAGTCATTAGCTAGTTTAATCATTTTTGCTTTTTCCACATTAGCCTCCTATCATTTTGGATATGAAACAAATTCCATGTCGTTTAAATAATCAAGTTCAGGAAGTTGTAAATTTCTGATAACAATGCGATAAGCATGTAAAAAGACACGATGCGATTTTTTGCCACCATATTTTGTGTCCCCTAGAATCGGCACTTGCATGTGCGCTAAAGTTGCTCTAATTTGGTGTTTTTTACCAGTTTTTAAAGTAGCAAATTTTTTACCGTTTTGTGTGAAAAAATGAGTTGTTGCTTTTACTCCAAATTTGTTATCACGATCTACTACCATCTTTTCTTTTTCAATGTCTTTTTTTAATCTAACACTTACTAATTCATCACCTTCAAAATCGCTAATGAATTGATATGTTTTTTCAAAATCATTATGTCTTGCTTTTAGTTCAACTAATGTTTTATAGTTTTTGGCATAAATTATCAGTCCTGATGTTACTCTATCCAAGCGACCAATTGAATCAGGAACAAAAGAAGCAAATTTTTCATATTTTAGGTATGTTAAAACTTGATTTTGTAGCGAGTCTTCTTCACCAACCATTGTCACACTTGCTTTTTTATCAACGATTAAAATATTGTCGTCTTCATACACTTTTTTGAAAGTTACATTGGTTTTTTGCACTCTTTTTTCAATGTTGGCATTGTCAATTCCATAAACTGTGACTTCATCACCATTGCTTAGTTTTAAGGATTTATCATTAGTTTTTTTACCATTTAGTCGAACATCTTTTTGACGAAATGTTTTTTCAATTTTTGAAATTGGAACATTGTTACAATTCTTGATTAAAAACTTGTATAAAGTTCTACCTTCATCATTTGCTGTTGCTTTTAGTTTAATCATTATATTCTCAATCCTGAACTATTGCATCTTCGTCATCACGACGTTGTGAATTAAATAAGTCGTAACGTTCTGCCTCAACTTTTTGCTCATCTTCTTCGTATTTGTCGAATTCTTCAAAAATCGGTAACTCTGAAAGTGACTTAATTTTGAAATAATCATAGAACTTGTTGGTAATTCCGTACAAAATAGGTTGTCCTGGTGTAGAAGCTACTCCTACTTCTTCAATCAATCCTTTAGCTAGTAAAGTTATCACAATATGATCACTGATTACTCCCCGGATGTTATTGATCATTGAACGTGTGATAGGTTGTTTGAAAGCAATAATTCCTGCAACTTCGACCGCTGCTTGACTCAAAGTTTGTTTCTTTGTGACACTTACTAAATTGCTGATTGCTTCTTTTGCTAAAGGAGCAGTTAAAAATTTGAAAACTTTGTTAAATTCATGAACTTCAATTCCTCTTGACAAAGAATTAAAGTATTTTTGAAAATCTTGTAAAAGTGTGTAAGCTTCATTTTCATTATTTAGATTGAATACTTCTTTCATTTGTTCAACTGAAAGACCTTGGTCGCCTTGAACATATAAAAGTGCTTCAATAATTTTATTGTTGACCATATTTTTCTCCTTTTTTGATTGCAACAATTTCTAATTCTTCATTTTCACTGATAACAACTACTTGTTGACGTGCTAGATCTAGTAAAGCAATTAAACTAATTACAAAATGCCCGTATGTCGGAACACTGAAAACATCTTCAAAATTTAGAGTATCAGTGTTTTTAGTTTCAAATAATTGCAAAATTCTTTGTTTTTGTTCTTCTGGCGAAACTGCTTTAGTTGAAAGCGAAATATTTTTTAATGTTTCAGCATAAGTTCTTTCAAACATTTTTCTTAATACTAAAGCAAGTCTTGAACCTGATGAGTGTCCTGCTAGTTCATTAGGATCACCTTTTCGCGCAAAAGGACGTAAATCACTAATGGTTTTGTTGTATAAATCTTTTCTTTGTTCTTCGTGCTGTTTTAAAACAACACTCAAGTCTTTGAAGCGTTCATATTCAGCAATTTGACTCAACAAACGAATTTTTTCTTTGTTTGCTTCTTCTTGTTCTTCTGGATCTTGCAAAATCATTTTAGCTTTTAGATTAATTAAAGTTGCAGCCATTACTAAGTATTCAGAAGCGGTATCAAAATCATTTTCATTAAGATTGTGAATAATTGCTAGATATTGATCAGCAATTTCGTTAAGATCAATTTCTCAAATATCAATATTTTTATCTCTAATTAAAGTAACAAGCAAGTCCAAAGGACCTGCGAATGATGAAAGCTTAATGTCTAAGTAAGAAGGTTCTAATGATTCATTTGGTTCCATAAAAATTAAAAGTCCTCAAGTTTACGTGCTTTTTCTTGCAATTTTGCTTCTTTTTTAGCTTGTTTTTGGCTGTATGTTAGTTTTTTAGGATTACGTTTTTTAGGTTGTTTTTTTGAATTGTAAACTTCTTGATTTTGATATTCTGATTGTACTTTTTGTTTTACTAAGTTAGCAATTCGACTTGTTTCAGCTTGGTTGATTTTCAAAGTGTCAATAGCATCATGAAAAATTACTTCAATAGTGATTTTTTTTCTTCGTTTTGGATCTAAAGCAATCCCACTTCCATTAATAGTCACTGGCACAACTGCAAAAGAATTAGATTTAACCACTTTGAATGCTCCTGCTTTAAATTCTAATAATTTGTCATCACGTGATCTTGTTCCTTCAGGAAAAATTACCCCCAAAGTTCTTTGATCACGGACAAAATGACCAAAGGATTCCAATGTTTTAACGCTTTCACGAATGTTTTCACGATTTAGGTAGAATGTATCAATGATTGAAAGTGTTTTACGAGTTAAATATTTATCTTGTAGTTCCTGTTTTGCTAAAAATGTTGGTCTTAAATTGTCAACGTTAACATCTTTAGTTTGTTTGTCCATTGCTGCCATTATTGCAATAGCATCAATATTTGACACATGGTTAGGATACAAAATTGCGCCATGTTTTGGCAATTTATCATACCCTTTAACAACTAATTCGATTTTTAAAAATTTCAATAATCATTTAGCTCTTTTAACTAAGTAATCTACTCTTTTTTGCAGTGTAAAGACGCTTGGATTATTTTTTGAATTTCTAGCCGTTCTCAAAATTCCTAGAATTCTTAATCCTAGTCATGGGCTACACAAAATCATCTTTGTCTTAATGTTCATTTTTGCTCCTTAATTTTTGATTGCCATAGCAATAACAAACTCACCCTCGCTAGATGTTGAAAGTGAGAAATTTTTGTAACGATAGGTTATATCTTTTGAAATTGAAATATCTTTAAAAGAATATTCACTATTGTCAGCTTTATAAATCGCCTCTTTAAGTGCTCATCTTGTCGCTAAAAATATATCTTTGTTTTCGCTTTTTTGATAGTCAACATATTCAATGTCTGACAGAAAACGTTTAATAAAATGTTCTTTTACTTCTTTAAACCGATTAATGTTTACCAAATCAATTCCTATCTTATACATGTTTATAATTATACCTGTGGTTTATATTTAAAATAAATATAAAAATTATTTTTTTCTGGCTATGATTTCTTACTTTAATAAGTAGGAGGCAATATGAATAAAAATAAAGGTATGCTTTTGGAAAAAATAATTAATCAAACTAATGAACGTTATGCCCTACTTAATCTTGCATTAATTCACAAAAAGAATCTTGATATTAAATTCAAACAAGTAGTAAAAAAGGACAAAAAATTACTGATTGAAGATGCTAAAATAGTGCAAAAATCGACAGTCGACTACTATGGAATTTATAGAGGTAAATTCATTGCTTTCGAAGCAAAAGAATGTGAAGGTGACACTTTTTCCTATCAAAATATACGTAAGCATCAAATCGAATATTTGGACTTAATTAATCGGCATCAAGGGTGTGGTTTCTACATAATTTTTTTCAAAAAATATGATGTCTTTTATTGAGTAAAAAGTACTCATTTACACACGTTTTTTGAAAAAAAGAGATCACTGAAAATGAGTGATCTCGACAAGATAGGAAACAAGCTAGAATTGATATTTCCTGGGGTATTAAATTATTTAGATTTTATTTGTTAATTTTACTTTTTAGAACTTTTGAAAATTTGAATTTAGGTTCTACCTTAGCAGGAACAATAAGTTGTTCTTTTGTAAAAGTGTTGATAGTTACTTTTTCGTCTTTGTGTACTGTGCTGAATGTTCCAAAACCTGAAATAGCAACTTTTTCTCCTTGTAATAATTGTTCAACAATTACATCTTCAAGAGAATTGTAAAATTGTTCAACTTCGCTAATTGACTTGTCTAATTTTTGAGCAATTTCGCTAATTAATTCTTTTTTGTTCATAACTATTCTCCTTTAAGATCTCTTTTAATCAAATTTTTCAACATTAGTTCTAAATCATAATCTTCATAAATTACTTTATATAAACCTTCAGTTATCGGTAATTCCATTTGTTTTTTACTTATAACATTATCATAAATCGCTTTTAAAGCAGTTAAACCTTCTACAGTCATTTTTGTATCAAGGGCTTCTTTACCTTTTTGACCGTAAAGCTTACCAAAACTAAAATTACGAGAAAACTCACTAAATGCAGTAACGATTAAATCACCTATTCCTGTCAATCCAAACAAGGTTTCTAATTTTCCACCGTTAGCTTCTGCATATTTGCGCATTTCAACAAGTCCTCGAGTAATTAGTGCTGCTCGAGTGTTAATTCCATAACCTTTTGCATCCAGAATGCCTGATGCAATAGCTAAAACGTTTTTATAAATCGAACCGATTTCAGCTCCAATTTCGTCTGTTTGAGTATAAACACGGAAATAATCATTTGAAAACAGTTGTTGTACCAATTTTGCTTTATTTTCATCGCGATCTACTGAGTCAACAACAGTTATTGAGTCTTTAACAATTTCTTCAGCGTGTGAAGGACCTATTAAACTAACAACACCTTTCACATTTGCATTGTTAGCTGTTTTTTGCTTCATAGCAGTGTGTAAAGGGATAATTGTTCCTGGATAAAAACCTTTAGCAACATTGATAAACATAACTTCAGAATTTAAATTTGCCAAAACATCATTAAATACTTGATCCATAAATTTAGATGGCACTGCTAATAAAACATAATTAGTTTTATTTAGTGCTTCTTTGAGATTGTTAGTTGTTTTAAAATTTGGTAAATATATTGATTCTGGAAAGTACTTTAAATTTTTGCCTTGTTTTAATTGTTCTAATTCAGTTGTATCAACACCATAAATAGTAACATCGTGACCGTTTTTGTGCAAAATTTTTGCACAAGCTGTTCCCATTGAACCTGAACCGATAACAGTGATTTTATTACTCATAATTTCTTCCTTCATTTTTGTTTCTTAACAGAATATTAATCGGAGTTCCCTCAAAGTCAAAATACTCACGTATTTGATTTTCGATATAACGCAAATATGAAAAGTGGGCATACTCACGATTATTAACAAACAACACAAATGTTGGTATTCTTCCTTCGATTTGTTGGGCAAAATTTATTGTTAAACGTTTACCTTTTAATGATGGTGCTGGCTTGAACAATTGCATTTGCATTATTGCTTCATTTAGTTTTGATGTAGGTATTTTTCTCTCAAGATTCTCTCTTACTGTAATTATTAGTTTTTTCAACTTGTCTAGCCTCTTGTGACTTTTAGCACTAATAAAAACTATCGGAGCCCAATCTATAAACTTAAATTTTTCTCTCAACATTTCTTCATGACGAATCATTGTATTAGTCTCTTTTTCGATTAAGTCTCACTTGTTAACAACTATAATAATTGGTTTTCTTTGTTCAAAAGCAAAACCTGAAATACGTAAGTGAAAGTGACTAATGTCTTCAGTTGCATCTAGTACTAAAAGAGTTAAATCACTTTCTTCCAAACTATTCATTGCACGCATTAGTGCATAATGTTCAACACTGTCAATAAGCTTAGATTTTTTCTTGATTCCGGCTGTGTCAATAATTTCAAATGTTTGGTCTTCTATTTTTACTAAATCACTAACGCTATCACGAGTTGTTCCACTAACGTCACTAACAATAGAACGATACGAACCGCTAAGAGCATTTAATAGTGAAGATTTCCCAACATTCGGTTTTCCAATTATGCTTAATTTGAAATGCTTTTCAGAATCTTCATCATTTTTGGTAATTTTTTCAACAATCGCATCTAGCAACGAACCTAAACCTTCTCCATGAATGGCACTAAGAGCAAAAATTTCATCAAAGCCTAGCGAGTAAAAAATAGGATTAAATTCACCACGCTCGCCTTCACACTTGTTAATGGCAAGAATAATTTGTTTTCCTGATTTACGCAACAAATTAGCTACATAATAATCTTCATTAGTTAAATCTTGGCGTCCATCAAGCATAAAGACAATAATATTTGCTTCTTCAATTGCTATTTGCGCCTGAATTGAAATTTGGTCTTGCATTTGGTCATCACTCACCGTGATTCCACCAGTATCCACAACTTTAAAAGTTGTTCCAGTTCAAGTCACTTCATCGTATAAACGATCTCTTGTAACTCCTGGTTGATCATGAACTATTGCTTTTCTTTTATTGATTAATTTATTAAAAAGAGTGCTTTTACCAACATTCGGCTTTCCAACAATTGCTACTAATTCTTTCATGCTTTTACTCCTTAATTTTTTCTAAGGCTAAAGCATGTATTTCTGCATAAACCTCTAGAAGACTTTTTTTCGATGAATCAATTCTAATCGAACCTGGTGAACATATTAATGGATCTTCTTTGCGATTCATATCTTGTTCATCCCTTGCAATAATTTCTTGCAATGTTTTGTCATAGTCACTATCGAAACCTAATTCAGCATTTTGTAAAACTCTACGTTTTGCTCTAATGTCAGCATCAGCTCATAAGAAAATTTTAAGTTCAGCAGTAGGAAGAATACGGTAAGTTGCATCACGACCATCAATTATAATTCCTTTATAAGAAACAGAATATCATTGTAAAAAGTCAACTACTTTTTTACGAACAGAAGGATAAACTGCAATGTCACTTGCTGCTTTGGAAACTTCATCTTTTCTTAAATCATGAGTAACATTACGACCTTTAAAATACACTTGTTCTTTTTCATCAATTTTGATGTCTTCGAAATTTCATTGACTATTCACTTGGCTTTCATTTGTTAAGTCCAATTTTTGTTCAATTGCGTTTAGGGCAATTAGTCGATAAATTGAACCACTTGAGATAAAGAAATAACCCAATTCTTTGGCTAGAAGTTTGGCAACACTAGATTTACCAACACCGCTTGGACCATCAATTGCTATGTTAATGCGCTTTTCCATAATTATTCTCCTCTTAGTTTACTTAATTCTGTTTCAACGATATTTTGAATTGCATCGATTTTTGCATCATGTAACAATGGCAAGAATTTTTGCTCATAAATCATTTCACCATCCAACTTATTTTTTTGTTTAACGGTTTCAAGATTTGCAATTTGTTTTGTAATGAAATCATCATTACTAGATTTTGGTTTAGCAGAATTCACTTTTTCTTTAATGATCGTCTCATTTTCAACATAAGTTTTGAAATCGTTAAATTCTTTTTCAAAATCTTCAAAATAACCCGTTAGCTTATCTCTTAATTTTAAATATTCTTTACGGGTTTTTTTAATAGTTTTTACTAAAGAACTAGTCTTTTTTAGCTCTTCACGATAATTTTTAAAATGCTGCTTTCTACTAGGCAAATTCATAAAAGAATTATAGCCACATAATGCTTTAAAAAAATAAAAAAGTTAGCTATTTTTTACTAACTTCTTTAACTCATTTTTCATAGGTATTATCTTTATTATTTTCAAGAGCTTGAACAACGATTTTTCGCTCTGAATCTGATAAAGTAGGAATAAATGTTTTAATTCTTACAATCATTTTTCCATATTTATTTTGGTTTAAGAACTTAAATCCACAATCTTTGATTATGAATGTGTCACCATCTTGATTTTTTTTGTCAAGTTTTATTGGTTTTTCACCATATGGCGTTGGCACATAAATAGTTTCTTCAGCTATTATTGATTTAACTGATACAGGAACTTCTAAAATAATATCATTATCAATTCTACGGTAGTAGTCATGACGCTTAACTTCAATAACAAGTCGCATATCTCCGGTTTGTCCACCATTTTTTGATGGAATTCCGAACCCTTTTAGCAAAAGAACTTGACCACTCATTATTCCTGCTGGAATGTCAACTTCTTGTTCAACATTAGTTCTAATTGAACCATTACCTTTACATTTTGAACATTTTTTGACAATTATTTTTCCAGTACCAGAACAATCAGGACAAGTTGTTACACTTTGAAATAAACCAAACATTGAAGAAGCAACTTTACCCCCGCCATCACAAGTAGAACACTTCTTAAAGTCTTCGTCTTTTTCAGCTCCTTTGCCTTTACATAAATCACAAATCTCGATTTTTTGAAGTTTTAAGGTTTTTTTGACTCCGAATACTGATTCAAGAAATGTTATTGTTATTCTTTGCTCTAAATCAGCTCCTTTTGTTGGACCATTGGGTTTTGAACGTCCAAAGGCACCACCAAAGAAATCACCAAAGCCATCGAATTCATCAAAGCTAAATGCTTTTGAAAATCCACCAAAAAATTGTTTGAAGATATCAGACGCGTTCGAGAACCCTGAAGCTCCACCCATTTGGTCAAAAGCAGCATGTCCAAATTTATCGTATTTAGCTCTTTTCTCTGGATCACTTAAAACTTCGTATGCTTCCGAAACTTCTTTAAATTTTTCTTCTGCTCCTGGTTCTTTATTTCTGTCCGGGTGATATTGCATCGCTAGTTTACGATATGCTGATTTAATTTCTTTTTCAGTTGCTGTCTTAGAAATTCCTAATACTTCATAGTAATCACGTTTTTTATCTGCCATAATAAATATATTTTAGCACAAAAAGGACTAGAGTGCTAAATTTTCTAATTCTTGCTTTGTTATGACTACTATTCTTTTCTTGCCATTAATGTCTTTAATAATGTTGCTTTTAGGATAATTTTTTTCGAAAAATGGTGCTACAAAATCATCGATTTCAAATATTAAAACACCGTTTT
The DNA here is from genome assembly GCF_053851755.1 of Mycoplasma sp. 3392. Taxonomy (NCBI): domain Bacteria; kingdom Bacillati; phylum Mycoplasmatota; class Mollicutes; order Mycoplasmatales; family Mycoplasmataceae; genus Mycoplasma; species Mycoplasma sp. 3392. Next base: position 70,045 of record NZ_JBSQBF010000003.1, on the reverse strand, counting down.
TATTTAAAAATAAATGTGCTTTTTTAAGAATTTTTAAATAATCTCTAAGGCCTGAATCTTTAGCATACAAGGCATATTTAGGATCAAATTTTGGTTTGTTAATGACTTCTTGATAGTTCAGATAAGGCGGATTAGAAATGATGACATCATATTTTTTTGTAACTTTTTTGAATCAATCGGAGCGAATAAAATTGATTTTAGTTTCGTTAATAAAAGAGTTCTTCTTGGCTTGTTTTAGTGCAAAAAAGTTCTTTTCTACTGCGTCAACATAGCATTTTTTGTTTTTTTGTATCGCTATTGCTATGAAACCACTACCTGTTCCAAGATCTAAAACTGTCGAGTCTTTGTTAATGTGGTTATAAGCTTCTAAAATAAGTTCTTCCGTTTCATAACGAGGAATTAGCACAAATCGATTTAAAAAAATTCGGACATTTTGCATTTCGCAAAAGCCGATTATTCTTTGTACTGGATAACCTTTTTTAAGAAGCTTTTGCTCTTTTTTTGAAACTTTTAGTTCTAAATTGTTTCGGTGTTTTTCACGCAAAAGTTCTTCTTGTGTAGGCATGTTAATTATTGTTCTCCAATTTGAGCAATTTTTTCTGCTCTTTCTTCAGCTAATAATGATTCAATTAGCGAAGTCATGTTTCCATCCATAACATTTTTAAGCGAAGTTGAAAATCCTATTCTATGATCTGTAACTCTGTCTTGTGGATAGTTATAAGTTCGAATTTTTTCACTTCTATCACCTGAACCAGCAAGTTTGCGAATAGTTCCTTCCTCCTCTTCTCTTTTTCTTACTTCCATTTCATATAGTTTAGATTTCATTAATTTCATTGCTTGTTGACGGTTAGCAATTTGTGAACGTTCATCTTGCGATGTAACTACTAAACCTGTTGGAATGTGAGTAATACGGACAGCACTATCGGTTGTATTAACACTTTGTCCACCTGCTCCTGAAGAACGGAAAGTGTCCACTTTTAAATCTTGTGGTCTGATTTCAATTTCGACATCATCATCGACAGCAGGAAGAACTGTTACAGTAACAGTTGAGGTATGGACTCTACCTTTTGTTTCGGTAGCAGGAATTCTTTGTACACGGTGAACTCCTCTTTCAAATTTTAATTTTGAAAAGACTTTATCTCCACTCACTGAAAAGACAACTTGACTAAATCCACCAGCTGCTCCAAATGTTGAATCGATCATTTGGACTTTCATATCATTTAGATCAGCATATTTTTGATACATTCTAAACAAGTCACCAGCAAAAATGTTAGCTTCATCTCCACCGGCTGCTCCTCTAATTTCGATGATAACGTCTCTTTCGTCATTTTCATCTTTAGGTAATAAAAGAATTTTTAGTTCTTCTTCAAGAGTGGTCATTTCTTCTTCAAGCGATTCAATTTCCATTTTTGCTAATTCTAACAATTCAGCATCTTTTTCGTTTTTTAATACTTCTTTAGCTTGAATAAAAGCATCATTACTTTTTTCTCATTTTACGAAGCTTTCATAAATGTCACGAATTGCATTTTGTTCTTTTTGCAATTTTGCATATTTTTTGGTGTCATTGTAAATTTCAGGTTTTAATAAATCTTCTTGAATATCCAAATATTTAGTTTTGATAGCACTTAGGCTTGAAAGCATTGTCTTTTCCATAATTAAATTATTATACAATAATTTGTCTTGCTTTAGGGTACTAAGATTTGGACAAAAATAACCTTTTTGGACTAAAATATAACAAAAAAGGAGAAAAATATGGATTTATACCAAGCAATTTTAAAACGTACAAGTATTAGAAAATTTAAAGATAAAGCAATTGACGATGAATTAAAAAAGAAATTATTCGATGCTATCAAATTGGCACCTAACTCTTCTAATTGACATTCTTCAAGTGCAATAATAATCACCGATAAAGAACAACTAAAAGCAATCGGGCAGGCAAATAAATTTGCTCGAGCTGTTGAAAGCTGTGCAATGTTTGTTGTTTTTGTGGCTGATTTCAATCGCATGAATTTAGCTCAGAAGCACTACCCAGAAATTAAATATGATTTACACACAACAGAAGGATTTTTAGTTGCTGCTGGAGACGCTTACATTCAAGCTACTATGTTACAAGACGTTGCCATTTCGAATGGTTTAGGTACTTGCTTTTTAGGTTTAGTAAGAACAATGATTCCAGAACTAAGACAACTATTAAACATTAAAGGTCAGGCATTTCCAGTTATCGGTTTAGCACTTGGATATCCTGATGAAGAAGTTAGTGTTAAACCTAAACCAAATAGGGTTTTTGAAGGTAAATATGACATTGATTCATTAGATATCGAAGCTAAAAGATATAGTAAAGAATTGGAAGATTACTTTACAAAACTAGCTCCAGATAAAAAAGCATATTCATACTATGAAGCCTCGATTCTAAGTGCATCTAGATACAACATGAATACTAAAGAAATCGAAGAAATTTGAGACCTTAAATTACAAAACAAATAAAATAAACACACTCACAACTAGGAAAAAGATAATTTTTTCCTAGTTTTTTGTTACTTTTTCAGTCTTTTTAGCAAAAAAGATATAAAAAAATGGTGGAGATGCGGGGAATTGAACCCCGGTCCACACACAAACTTACTTGCAAGTACTACAGTTTAGTTGTCTTTGAAATACATTAACAAATCAATAAGACAACAAAATCAATTTGTTAATGGCAACTCATTTTTCAGTTTCAAAATAGTTGCACTTTTGAAACCTAAGCCCTAACGACAACTTTTTCTAGCGGGCATAGAAAAGTTGACTAAAATTCATTAAGCGAATAATAGATTTGATTGACGATTGAAGAATACAGGTGAAACTGATAGTTCTTCGTTTTCGCTAGTTTTTCCGGTCATTGAAAGCCTAGAAGCAATTATAGTCTGCCACACTACTGCGCTTTTAAGGAGCTTGTGCCTGTCGAAGCCATTACACCCCCATTAATAACAATAGCAATTATAAGCTATGGTTAGTATTGTTTCAAGATTTTTTGCAATTTTTTATCATTTTCCTCTTGAATTATTTTTTGTCTTTTGTCATGTACTTTCAAATGCTTAGCAAGAGCAATCTCTACTTTTATGTGATTATTTTTTCAATAGACTAGAGTCGGAATGATTTGCAGTCCCAATCTCTCTACTTTTGATTGAATTCTAATAATTTCATTCTTATGAAGTAAAAGCTTTTTAGTTCTTTCTAAATCACCTTTAACATTCATATACTGTGAAATGTAAAAATTATTGATTCACATTTCATTACCTTTAATGGTGCAAAAAGCATTATTTAAATTGGCATTTTGAGCTCGTAATGATTTTACTTCTCATCCTTGTAAAGAAATACCACATTCATATGTTTCTTTGATTTCATATTCATAACGAGGATATTTATTTTTTACTATTTGCTTCATAATAATCCTCTGGTAATAAGGCGTTGATTTGACCCTTTGCTTTATCAACGCTTGCAATTACAATTTCATAATCTTTGTCAGCTTTGAATTCTAAAGTTGGTCCCTTAGCAAGAAGTGGTGAGATTTGTGAAACCATTTCTCTTTGAATATCTTCGAACCTAAGAAGAATAGAGGTTTTATAGTTTGGCAATTCGAAAAATACTCCGAATTTTTCACAACTGATCACTTTAGCTTTATATTTTTGCGAAACAAAAGCTTCAAAAAATTCTGCTTTTTTAAGATCAACTACATCTCTTTCAATTGACATTGCCACAACTTCTGAATCAGTGTTCTTTTGGGCGATGTCACTGATTTTATTTTCTAATAATCCCTTTGTTTCATCATTTAATGGCTGACTATTAAAAATATAATCTCTTATTAGGCGATGCAATAATAAATCAGGATAACGTCTAATTGGACTTGTAAAGTGAGCATAACAACTGCTTGCTAGCCCAAAATGACCAATATTTATTTCTGAATATTTTGCTTTTGATAAGGTTCTTAGTAAGTGAGCCTTAAGAAAATCATCAAAATGATCTTTTTCTTTTATTTTGTCAATCATTTTGGCAAAATCTTTTGAAAGCCCAGTGTCAGGAACTTTAACATTTAAATTTAAAAAGTTTAGAACTTCTTGCAAGTTAAAGATTTTTTCCGGTTCTGGCTCGGCATGAATACGATAAATTGAAGGTATTTTCTTGTCTGCCATCATGGTCGCAACTGTTTCGTTGGCACGAACCATAAAATCTTCAATCATCATTTCACTGATGCCTGATCTTTTTATTACGATGTCTACTACCTTGTCACCATCCATAATAATTTTTGGCTCTTCTATTTCGAAATCAACATACCCTTCGTCATTTTTTATTTTTCGAATTAGTTTACTTATATCTAATGCTGTGTCAAGTAAATAAGTTGTCTCGAAATCAAAAATGTGAGGTTTTTGAGCATAATAATCGTTAACTCTTGAATAAGTTAAACGATAATTACTTTCGATTATTGATGGATAAATTTCATAAGAAATATTTTTACCATTTTCATCAATGTGCATTTGCAATGTCATTGCACATCTTTTTTGTTGTGGATTTAGTGAACAAATTCCATTTGACAATTCAAAAGGAAGCATAGGAATAACTTTGTCGGGAAGATAGATTGATGTTCCTCTTTCCAATGCTTCTTTGTCAATTGCATCATTTTCTTTGACATAATGTGAAACGTCAGCTATGTGAACTCACAAATCGAAAGTTCCGTCAGATCTTTTTTGACAACTAATTGCATCATCAAAATCTTTTGTGTCATCGCCATCAATGGTAACAGTAAATAATTGGGTTAAGTCTTTACGATTTTGATAATCAGAAGCTAAAACTTCTTTTGGTAATGATTTTGAAAGCTGTTCAACTTCAGTTTCAAAATCTATTTCAATATTATTTTGAGCTATGATCTTCTTTTCTATTACACGTGGATTATTGATGTTACCTATGTATTCAATAAACTTAACATCTACTCGTGACCCACCTGCTTTAGGACTTAAGACTTCCATTTTTGCCAATTGCTCGGTTTCGTAAACAAAATCATCTGGCAATTTTTGCACAAAATATTTGGCTCTGTCGCGATCATCAAAAGCTTCAAAAAAGAATGTCGGCACATTAAAACCTTTTACAAATTTACCAACTACAACTTTCTTTTGATGTTCCTTAACGTGAGTAACAAAAGCACGATAAAATGTTTTTTCTTCTTGTTCATAGCCGTAAATATCAGCATGGACAATATCTTTGTCTAAAACATTGTTTAGTTGGAATGGTAAAGCCAGAGCACTTTTATCTTCTTCAAAATCAATAAAACCTAATCTTTTGTTAGTTATTGAAATTTCAAAAAAACCACCTGTTACATAGTCAAGAGCAAAATATTGACCTTCACGGTTTTTTTCTACTAGCCTTAGCTTTTCGCATTCAAAAATCAATTCGGACAGTTCTTTATTATGAAATTTAGCAACTTTTAGTTGCTTTGCTATTTCGATAAATTGAAGTGGTTTTTTTTCTTTTTTTAGTAAGTCAACAATGTCTTTAGTTTGTAAATTAAAACGTTTATAACTATTTGCCATTTTGAATTACAACTCTCAGGACAATAGCAATAATTATTAATAAAAAACCGAAAATCATCATTGAATATTTAAGAAATTTTTTGAAACCTCTTTCTTTTGAAACTTTAAATAAGTCAAGGTCTCCACTACCTACAAGGGCACCACTGAAACCATTTGAATCTGGTGACATTAAAAAAGAAATAATGATGATTATGATTGCCACTATAGCAATTAAAACTAATCAAATAGTCATTAACTATTTTTCTCCTTTCATTGCTAAAAAGTACTCATCTAGTTGGTCTTTTGTAACCATTGAAGGAGAGTTTGATAATAAATCAATTTGTTTTGCATTTTTTGGAAAGGCAATAACGTCACGAATTGATTGCGAATTAGTTAGGATCATCAAGATTCTTTCAAGTCCGAAAGCCATTCCACAGTGCGGCGGAAGACCATATTTGAATGCTTTTAAGAAGAATCCAAATTTTGATTCACATTCTTTTGGTGACATATTTAATTTTTCAAACATTAATGATTGAAGTTTTGGATCATTAATACGAACTGAACCTGAACCTAGTTCATATCCATTTAAAACTAAGTCATATGAACGAGCGCGAACTTTGTCATATTCATTGTTTTCAAAATAAGACATAGTTTTTTCATCAATCATAGTAAAAGCATGGTGAGCTGGTTCATAAGTTTGACTATCTTCATTAAATTCAAACATTGGTCAATTTACGATTCATAAGAAATCATAACGATTTGGATCAGCAAGAAGATATAAATCATTTAAAACAACACGAACAGCTCCTAAAGATTTTGTTATGTCACTATATTTACCAAAGCATACAAATAGCGAACCATCACTAATGTTTGCTTTCGATAGTAGTTTTTCAAGTTGGTTATTGTCTAGACTATTCCCTATTGTCATTTGGTCTGTTATTTTGTTAGATTCAATTTTGTAAATAGCAAAATTTTTAGCATTATTTTTTGTTGCTATTTCGGTTATGTATTTTCAATCGTTTGAACTATCTTTATCAAAAGCAATAAATTTTAAAGCATCTTCGCTTGCTAGTAGTTCTGAATAATCAGTTAGAAGATATCCGTATCTTGTGTCTGGTTTATCATTTCCATATTTATCCATTGATTCAAAGAAATCCATTCTTCTAAATGGAATGTTCAATTTTAAACCTAATGAGTTAAAAATGTGTTGATAGTAATTTTCTACAAGTTTAAACAATTCTTCTTCTGTTGAAAAAGACATTTCGAAGTCAATTTGAGTAAATTCAGGTTGGCGGTCTTTACGTGAGTCTTCATCTCTGAAAACTCTTGCTATTTGGAAGTATTTTTCAAACCCTGAAGCCATTAAAAGTTGTTTATACAATTGCGGAGATTGTGGTAGTGCAAAAAATTTACCCTTTTTTCTTGTTGGAACTAAAAAGTCACGTGCTCCTTCCGGTGTTGATTTACATAGAATAGGAGTTTCAATTTCCAAAAATCCATTGGCATCGAAAAATTTACGGGTTTCTAGTGAAACTTTATGTCTTAAAGCAATGTTTTGTTGCATTTTTTCACGACGTAAATCTAAGAAACGATATTCTAAACGAAGGTCTTCATTAGCTTCAGTATTTTTTTCGTTGTCATTGATTTCAAAAGGAATTTGACTCGCGCTGTTAAGGATTTTGTATGATTCAACTTGAACTTCAATCTCTCCAGTTGCTAAATTTGGATTAGCTTCCAGTCTTTTTGTTACAGTTCCCGTTACTTCAATTGCACTTTCTTTAGTTAATAAAGGATCTGAAACATCAGTAAAAATTACTTGAATAATTCCACTTCTATCTCTCAAGTCAACGAACAGTTGTTTTTTAAATTTTCTTTTGTTCGCTATTCAACCATAAAGAGTGACTTTTTGTCCTTCGTTTTTAATGGTCAAACTTGTGTTAAATATTGTTTTCATATTAAATTTCCTCAATAAATTGTTCGATATTTTTTAGCTCAATTGTTTTTTCAGACAGTAAGGTTTTTCCTTTGTCAACATATTTAATCTTATAGTGATTTTTAGCTTGATTTAACTCTTTGAAAATGATGATGTCTGCTTCAATTTGCTCTGCTTTTTTAAACATTTTTTTAATTGAAAGAGGCTCATAGAAAATTTCAATACTCAATTTGGCATTACTGCTTCTTAGTTGACTAACTAAATTTGTCATTTCCTCTTTTTCATCTTCATTTAAATAAGCCACTAAAACTTTTTTGTATTGCGAATAGTTTTTGTTTGAATTGTTATGTGTCAAGATTTCAACTAATCTTTCCATTCCAAAGGCAAAACCAATTGAATCAACATCAGGTCCACCTAACTGTTTTAACATCCCATCATAACGTCCACCAGCTAAAATAGTAGATTTTGTTCCCAGCGCTTGTGAAGTGGATACAAATTCAAAAACTATGTCATTGTAATAATCCAGTCCTCGAACTAAAGATTTATTAACAGAATAGTTGATGTTGTGCTTTTCCAATAATTTACATAATGAATTAAAGTCATCTTTTTCATGTTGTGAAAGAAAATCTCATAATTGTGGTGCATTTTTGACAAAATCCAAATCATTTTGTTCTTTATCATCTAAAATTCTTAAAACATTATTTTCTAATCTCTTTTTATTGATTTCAGACAATTTGTCTTGATACTTAGCAAAATATTTCTGTAAATGTTGAGTGTATGTTTTACGCGAAGCATCAGAACCTAATGAATTAATTTCTAAAACAAAATCTTTGATGTTAATTTGGTTTAGAAAATCACTTGCCAACTTAATTATTTCAAAATTAGTGTCAACACTTTTGGGAGCAAGAAATTCTACCCCGCCTTGTCTAAATTCGCGATAACGACCTTTTTGTGGACGCTCATAACGGTACATATTGCCATAATAAAAAACTTTTAAGTAATTATTTGTTGCTAACTTGTTTTCAACAACACTGCGAATTACTGGAGCAGTACCTTCAGGACGAAGACTAATCATTTTTTCTCCGCGTGTTTGGAAAGAATACATTTCTTTATTTACAATGTCGCTGAATTCACCAGCAGAGCGAACAAATAATTCAGTGTGTTCGATGATAGGTGTCTCTATATAAGAAAAAGAATATTTTTGACAAATATTCTTAAATGTATCGACTATCTGTAAATATAAATTTGCTTCCTGACCAAAAATATCTTTTGTTCCTTTTACTTTTTGATACATATTTTCTCCTTACTTATTGAAATCATTGATTGTACTAAATTCTTGTTCTTCAACTTTTGAAGTAGATCAATAGAAAGTATCAATACGTTTTTGTTTGCGAGCAAACTTGTTGGTTAACATTCATTGTCATAGAAGTGGTGCAAGCAAGAAATCAAAACTAAAAATTGATAGATTGATTAATAAAATTGCTAAAAACACATTTTGCATTTCACTGGTTGTAAATGCTAATGACAATGAAATTATCGACACTAAAATCAAGAATCAAACAGATGTTCTAAATGATTGATTGATCAATTTTTTGACAATTGTTTTGATTTGTTCTGGAGAATAAATGTAATTTTTTAGATTTGTATCTTGGTGAGTAAGAATTTTAATTTTATTAGCACTCATTAAATGTGAGTAAATAACAAAAACATGTGCAATAAAGAAGATTAGAGCAAGATTGTAATCAAATTTAATTTTGAAAATAATCATTAAAGCAATAGTTAATAGAAAAACATTATATTCTTTGATGAAATAAATTAGAGTTGTTATCAATGAATAACGAATTCAGATATAGATACCTACTAAAAGAAGAGACACAATTAGTGGTATTCAAGAAAATCCTAATTGTCTTAAAAATCCTTTAGTTGATCAAGTTCAATTTTCAAGAATAAAATTGTTTGCTAAATCAGTCGAATTCAATGCTGTTGCTAAATCTAACGATTGTGAAGAAGAAACTAACATTGTGTATGTGTTGTTATCTAATGAATTTTGCATTATTTGCACATTTTCGATATTCAATGCACTTAACTGTTTTTGAACCGCTAAAGCAGTGCTTTGTGTGATTCCATCAAGGGTTGTAATTGCATAGTTATTTGTTGTCTGCAATAGTGGTGATAAATCTAATGATCTTTCAAAACTAGTTCCATGTGAAAATAGAATGATGAAAGCAATTGGTAAAACTAAAGCGAAAAAGATTGTGTTGTATTTAGATACAAAATTTAATGCAATTTTTGATTTAAATCTAAACTCTTTTGTTAAAGATAATAATCAAGGATAGTAAGCAAAATGATCAACATTTGTTAAGTTATAAATGATAATGTTATTTAACCCAATAATGATTATAGTTGTAAAAATAGAAGCAACTATCACCATTGAAGCAAAGACAGAAACAACATTGATGCTTAGGTATAAAGCCATGATTGATGCTACAACTAAACAAAGCAGAGTGTCAAACGAAGCAAACAAAGTTGTTTTTTGTGATTTTTGAATTGCTTTAGAAGGTGTCATTTTTTTGACTATTTCACGTTTAAATCTAGCTAAAGAATTATTCATTAGTCCAAATGCAATTAGTAGTGTTGTTATTAGACCTGCAATTAATAATGGACTTAAAGAAATTCCAAAACTTGTTAGCACTAAATAAATTACTAATCCATTTAATCCAAAAGCTAAAGAAGAAATCAACCCTAATATTCTGTAATTGAAAATTAGATAGAAACCAATAATTGCGAAAACAATAATTAAAACAAACTTAATCGCTTGGTAATTAAAGGTTTTTGTCGCGTAATTAGTTGCTAAAACTTTTAATTGATAAGGTGAATAGGCATAATTAATGATTGCGCTTAATTCTTTGTTTGAGTATGCTTGATAATTGTTGAATAAGTAGATGATTTTATCTCCTGGTTTTGCATAAGTCATCACCGACGGAGAAGAAACTGATACTAAATATTTACTTGCATTAAGTGAATCATTTTTTAATACTGGTTCTTTAACTTTTTTAGTAGTTTGATCATATGAACCAACTGCATTATTATTCTCGTATGCAAAGTTAACTGGATTTTTATTTGCCGCAGCTCAATCAGAAGCAAATTGATTTTCTGCTAAATTAACAAACTTTTTAAGATTAATCCAGAAATAAATTCTTTGATTTTGGTAGTCCTGTTTTAATAAATCTAATTGGTGATTACCTTTGTCACTTAGAAGTAAAGATACTCGATTAGAAGCTTGCTTGGTATTTCAATTTGCTGGATTATTTTCTAAAGGCAATGCAAAGTCTGCTTCATTACCCTTAAGCAATTTATCCAAACTTACATTGTCATTTGAACCTGGTTTGAAATATTGGTTTTTGTAAAATAAAGGAGTTCCTGTTGAATCGGTTACAACAATGTATGATTTATTCGCTAATTTATTAACAAGTTCATTTAAATCGTAGTCATTGTTAATATTTGTTTCTAATTTTAAAACTCCATTACCGTCATACAAACGATAATTTTCATTAAGGTTTCCGTATGAAAGCAACTTTTCAATACCACCAAAAACTTCCTGGTTAGAAAAGGAAGTGTTTTCACTCAAGTTTTCATTGTCAGAAGTGTCAATTTTAAGAACTACATTAGCTTGCTTAACGGTTGAATTAGCATTTGAATTACTACTTTTAAAACCTAATGATACTGCAATTATTAATGCAATCGAAATTAACAACACTCCAACGTAAGTAATCAGTCATCTTAGCTTGTTTTTTGGATTTTTATTGTTTTCGTAATTCATATTTTTAAATTATACTAGAAAGCCAGGTTTTTAATCTATGATTAAACCTTGCTAGAATAATAAAAATTAGATGTATTGACTTATGTAATCAACTCCTTTTGATGTAATCATTCGTCCTCTGAAAGTTTTGATAATAAACTTGTTAGCTAATAAATGCGGTTCAACATCATGCAATATTGTTTGCCTACTTTCACGTAAAAGACTACATATAGCATCCAAAGAAGCAGGTTTTTGGTCAAAAATAGTAACTAACGTTTTTAAATATTGTATCTGTAAATCACTAAAACCTAGACTAAAAACCCCTAAATAATCAAAAGTCTTTTGAACCATTGATTTTGTTATTACATCATGGTTTTCATATAGTGTAAAATCATGACATCTCTTTAATAAATTGTTAGCGATTCTCGGCGTGAAACGAGAATTTTTTGCAATAAAATTAATGGCTTCTGGGTCTATTTTCATATTGGTTTTCAAAGCAGAATTTTCAATTATTTTGCATATTTCAGCGTTACTGTAATTTTTGAGTCTAGCAATGTATCCAAACCTATCTTTAAGTGGTTGAGTGAGAAATTCAAACTTAGTTGTAGCAGCAATTAGACTAAAATTATTAAGTTTTAAACGCATGATTTTTTTGTCACCATCTACACCTAAAACAATATCAATTTTACCTTCTTCCATTGCAGAATACAACAATTCGTGCAAGGTTTTGTTGACAGAATGAATTTCATCAATAAAAATGATGTCGTTTTCTTGAATAGATGAAAACATAGTGATTAAATCACTGCGTTTTTCTAGTAAAGGTCCTTGAACGAAAACTATATTTCTCTTAGTTTCGTTAGCGATAATTGTTGCTAAGGACGTTTTCCCTAATCCTGGCGGACCATAAAAAAGTAAATGATCAATTAGCTTGTGCTGTTTATCTGCTGAATCGATCATAACCTTCAAAGTTTCTTTAATTTTATCTTGCCCGATAAATTCATCGAAAGTACTAATTTTGAATAATTGCATTATTGGCGTGTTTTGATGAAATTACTTTAATTGCTTCTTCAACAGCTTTATCAAGTTCTTGATCAACATTTATTTCTTGCATAGCTTCTTTTATCTGACTATTTCTAAACCCTAAGATACGCAAACTTTTTTCGATGTTATGAGCATTTTCTGAAACAATAGTCTTATTTTCTCCTTTAGTTGCTTCAAACTCATTGTTTTCTGTTTCATCTTCAGGAGTTTTCTTTTGCAAGAATTTTTCATATTTAGGTTGATATTCAAAGATCAGTTGTCTTGCTGAGCGGTTACTTAGATAAGGAATTGAATTCAATTTGTTAATGTTTGCACTAGCAACATATTCAACTACTTTTTCTCAACCTATATTTAGTACTGATAATGCAGTTTTAGGTCCAATTCCTTGTATTGAAAGCAGATCTTCAAAGACTACTAATTCCTTGAAATTTTCAAATCCATACGTTGTTTTAAAGTGTTCTGTCTCGTACTCATGGACAAAAACTTTCATATTTTCGTCTTTTTTAAATCTCTCAACCATTGGAACATAAATTAGTTCTCCAACTCGGTTGTTTTCTAAAATAATGTAATTTTTATTAGTGTGAACAATTTTTCCATATTTATAAATTATCATTTTCGTTTACCTCAACCTAATTAAACAACACAAAAACAACACGGATTGTTAAATGGGAAAAAATGAGAAAAATGTGAGAAAGATACAAAAAAAATAGCCGTGAAGGCTATTTTGGTCAATTTCTTGAAATGGTACGCCCTAGAGGATTCGAACCTCTGACCCAATGGTTAAAAGCCATTTGCTCTACCTGCTGAGCTAAGGGCGCATATCATGGTGCCCAGAACTGGACTTGAACCAGCACGGTGTTGCCACCGAGGGATTTTAAGTCCCTTGCGTCTACCTATTCCGCCACCTGGGCAACTCTGCTTAGATTGCTTTAATATTATACACAAATATAATTTTTTATTTTATAAAAAATAAAAAAGTTTGGTCGCTTTACTGCGCTTTGGTGCCCGTGACTGGACTCGAACCAGCATGAATCTCTTCGGTTGATTTTGAGTCAACTGCGTCTACCATTTCGCCACACGGGCATAACTAATATTATATAGCAAAAATACGTATATCATATATAATAAAATACATGAATTTAGAACATATTTTCGCTGCTCAAAAAGATTTAGATGAAGAATTTAGTAAAAATATTGCTCCAGGTGAGCAAGATTTAAAATTGAAATGTGTAATAGCTTTAATTGTCGAAATTGGTGAATTTGCTAACGAGTTTCAAGAATTTAAATACTGAAAAGTTCACAAAAATATTAACCGTCAAGCACTTTTAGAAGAGTATGCAGACGGAATTCACTTTCTGAGTTCTTTAAGCGCATCTATGCATATTAGTCCTATTATTGAACCATTAGTATTAGCTAAGACATTCAGTCGTCAACTGGCAGAAGTGTATAAAGCAAGTACTAAACTGCTAGATGAATTAAATAGTAAAAATTTAACATATTGCTATAGACTATACTTAGGACTTGCTAAAGTTGCTAATATTAGTGAAGAAGAAATATTAGCCAGTTTTGCGAGAAAGAATCAAATTAATCATCAAAGAGCACACAATAAATATTAAAAAAATCACTCATATACAGTACTTTTTACTGAAAGAGTGATTTTTTATTTTGCCTTTTGACATATGGTGCCACTTACAAGACTCGAACTTGTGATAGATACTTACGAGATACCCGTTTTGCCTGTTAAACTAAAGTGGCACTTTGTAAAAGAAAACAGCCGTTTGGCTGTTTAGGTCAACTTAATGAAATGGTGCGAACGAATGGACTTGAACCATCGACCTCACGATTATCAGTCGTGTGCTCTAACCAGCTGAGCTACGCTCGCATGTAATTGGCGAAACATCGCCAATTTGTATTAACGTTTTGAGAATTGTCTTGCACGACGCGCTTTACGTAATCCGAATTTTTTACGTTCTTTAACTCTAGCGTCACGTGTTAACATTCCTGCTTGTTTTAATGCTGGACGAAAATCTTTATTTACTTCTAATAATGCTCTCGCAATCCCTAGTCTAACAGCTCCAGCCTGTCCACTTAGTCCACCACCGTTAACATTAGCAATAACATCATATTTAGCAGTTGTTTCTGTTAATCCAAATGGTTGAGAAGCATCTTTTAATAGTATATCACTATTTAAGTATTCTCTTGCTTCTTTTCCATTGATTGTGAATTTTCCATTTCCAGGAACTAAGTAAACTCTTGCTACTGAGCTTTTACGACGTCCTAGACCGTAGTATCTTACATCTGCCATTATTTAACCTCTAAAACTTCTGGTTGTTGTGCTTGGTGTGGGTGTTCACTTCCTGCATAAACATATAAGTTATTGAATTGTTTGTGTCCTAATTTGGTGTGTGGTAGCATTCCTTTAACTGCTTTTTCAATTAAAGCAATAGGTTTTTTAGCTCTTAGGTTTTTAGCATTAATTTTCTTTAGCCCTCCAGGGTATCCTGAGTAGCTGTAGTAAATTTTATCTTCTTCTTTTTTTGCTGTCAATTTAACTTTGTCAGCGTTGATAATGATTACATTATCTCCCATATCCACGTTTGGTGTGAATGAAGGTTTATTTTTTCCTCTTAGAATTGATGCCACTTGCGCGCTTAGACGTCCTAAAACTAAGTCTTTAGCGTCAATTAGGTATCATTTTTTTTCAACTTCTAAGTGTTTAACGATTGTAGTTTGACGCATGTGCTTTCCTTATGTAATTTAATTTAAAAAAATAAATGCTTTAACATTATAACAAAAAAAGGTAATTTTGTTAAAATTTTGTAAACTTGTTTAACACTCAAAATGGTGCTAATTTAAAAAATAAATATAGCGCATAAATGATTTATTCATTTCGGGACTAACAAAAGCTTTTTACTCGGAACTATTAGAGCTTTTGTGCGCATTTCGTGAGCTAGAATTTTGCAAAATCTAGTGATTTAATTTTACCAAAAAATCACACTTTTTATCTATTCATCATGTACTTTTGCAATTACATAAAGAGCAGCAGTCTCAGCACGAAGAATTGTTTTAGTTAATTTAATTGATTCAAAACCGGCATGAATAGCTTTATTTACTTCTTCATCACTAAAACCACCTTCAGGTCCAATTAAAAACAATGAAGATGGTAAGAAAAATTTATGTCCTTCGCTTTGATTTTTTTCATGAGCAATATAACGGTGGTCAAAATCTTTAATTGCTAATACATCTTCAAAATTTAACACTGAACTTAATGAAGGTATTTTGTTACGAAATGATTGTTGGCAGGCTTCAAAAATAATTTTCTCAAAGCGTTTTCTTTTGTTTTCAAAATCATCAACCTTCATTTCGCTGTAACGACTTTTGAACGGATAAATATGACTGACACCTAATTCTGTTGCCTTTTGTAAAATTAATTCAAAGTTTTTTCAATTTATTAAACTAACTGCTAAACCAACAGGCTTACTGAACTCATGGTTTAAGTCTAATTTTTCGATAATATAAGCTTTTTGGTCTTCATAGCGGCACTGATAAAATTCATTTTCATAAACGCAAATAAATGTTTTGTTAAATTGTCTAGCAACTCTTAAGTGATGAATAGTTTCCTGGTCTAAAATGAAGTAATTATTTTCTTTTTTATTAACAATAAAGCGCATGTTGTTCCTTTTTTTGTAAAAATTATAATTAAAAAAGTAGCACATTGCTACTTTCAAAGTGAATATTAGTATAAAGCTGCTTTAGCTTTTTCAACGATTTGTTCAAAAGTTTTTGGGTGGTTAATTGCTAGTTCAGAAAGCATTTTTCTATTGATAACCACGTTAGCTTTTTTAAGTCCATCGATTAAACGTGAATATGTTAATCCTAAAGGTCTTGAAGCCGCATTAATACGAGCGATTCATAGTTTTCTGAATTCTCTTTTTACTTGTTTACGGTCTCTAAATGCATATGTTCATGATTTAACAACCGCTTGTTTTGCAACTTTGTAACCGATTGATTTGTGTCCTCAGTATCCTTTAGCTAATTTAATTCATTTTTGTCTTCTAGCTCTTGTAACTGTTCCGCCTTTTACACGCATAATAAGTTCCTTTCTAGATTAATTCTTTAATTCTCTTGTAATCTGATTTTGAAATCATTCCAGATTTACGAGATTGTCTTTTTTGTTTTGTTGATTTATTTTGAGCTAGGTGTGAACGATAAGCTTTTCCACGTTTAACTTTTCCGCTACCAGTGATTTTGATACGTTTAGCTAACGCTTTTTTAGTCTTCATTTTTGGCATCGCTGTTTTCTCCTTTGTTTGAATTTGGTTTCACTTTTTTCTTATCTTTTTCTAAATACATATCTAGAAATTTTTCATTGGTTAGAGTAGGTTCTTTAGTGATTTTAGCAATATCTTCGACTGCTTGGTAAAACTTCATTAAAACTTCTTGACCAATTTCTGGTCTTTGCATTTCTCTACCTCTAAACTTTAGAGAAACTTTTACCCGATCACCATTTAGTAGAAATTCACGAGACTTACGTGCTTTAGTTTGCAAGTCATGATCACCAATCATAGCAGTTAGACGAACCTCACGATTAACTGTGACTGATTGTTTTTCTTTAGCTTGTTTAGCTTTTTTCTTACGGTCGTATTTAAATTTTCCGTAATCAAGAATTTTTGTAATTGGTTTGTTGTCAGCAATTGAAATTAAAACTAAGTCTTTCTTTTCGCTTTTTGCTCTTTCGATTGCTTCATCACGTGACATAACACCAATTTTTTCTCCGTCACTATCTAGAACAAACACCTTCTTGTAAGGAATTTGTTCGTTTAAAACGTGTTCTGATTTTGGTCTTTTGTCTTTATTGTCGTTAGATTGAATAACTATCTCCTTTAAAAATAAAAAAGTGGTATTAATCCACTTCTCCACTACATAAAAAAACATATAGTAGCAACCCGATTTAATAAAACCCAGGTGAGAAATGAATCTTCTTTTTGCTTTGAATGCTTATAAATAATACCACATTTAGTATAAAAATTTGTAAAAATATATTGCCGTCCGAGTCCAAAAAAATTATTAATTAGCCTAATCTAGATTAACCATTTGCTAAAATTTAAAGTATGAAAATAGATTTACAAAAATTACGTCAAAATCTTGACAAAGCTTATGCTCCATACTCAAAATTTCATGTGTCTGCTTTAGCAATTGATGAAAATGATAATCAATACTGAGGAGTCAATTGTGAAAACATTGCTTTTCCATCTGGATTATGTGCTGAAAGAAGTGCACTATTCTCAGCACCAGTACAAGGTGCCAAAGTAGGAACATTCAAAGAAATTCACATTATTTCATCTTCTGAAAAACCAGTATTTCCATGCGCTGGATGTCGTCAAGTAATGTGTGAATTTATGAAACCTGATAGTTTAGTATATTGTTATTCAAATGACACAAAAGAAGTAATGAAATTCAAACTTGAAGAATTAGTACCAAATGCAATCTGACCAACAACTATTAAAGTAGGTTAAACATTAACATATGAAAAAACAATTTAAATTCTTACTGCCTTTAATTACAGTTGCAACTACTTCTTTGCCACTAGTAGCAATAAGTTGTAACAGTACAAATGAAAAAGATCCTGTTAAAGAAGAAAAATGAATTCAACCAGAAAGTGATTTAGTTGATAAAACAGTTGAAGCATCTGAAGATATAAAAATTACAGATAAAAATTTCGCTTGAATCAATGAAATGAAAGAAGACATTAACAAATCTCTTTGAATCAATCCAATCGAAAAACGACGTTTAATTGCCGATATAAATTTAACATCTAGTTCATTACAAACATTACCATTCAACTCTGAACAACTAAAACTATATATGAAGGGAATGGCACTCGGTGAGCTGTCTAGTAACTCAAAACTAATCAAATTTTTATTCGTTGACTGAACACAAACATTTTTTAGTAAGTTCATTACTCATATTTTGAACCCTTTTGAACAAAAGGATGAAGATATAACAAATTGAATAAGCGTTCAAAAAGCCAAAGCAAACAAAGTATCTATTGCACTATCTGAGGATCCTTGAAATTTGGTGAAAATAGGTGACGAAATCTTGATTGAACAACACAAAAACTTAGATGACACAATCAAATTTCTAACTAACAAAAATAAACTTCAAGTAATTACATATCCTGCAGAAAATAAAACTAAAACACTCTTTGCTTTCGATGCTAACAATGAATACATAAATCTTCCACAAAATATGGTTAAGATTGAGAATGGTAAATATATTGTTAGCTATCCTGGTTTAGATAAACCAAATGAAATAGAAATACAAAATCCAACAATACTTAATGTTACAAAAAATAGCAACATTTTAGAACTAAAATCACTTGCGATAAATAATCAAGTAATTTATGGTGGTTTTGATATTAATTTATCTGCTTCTAAAATGTATGATGACAGTATGGTCTTTTTGGATAACAAAGTGATTGATGATGAAGATTATGTTAGTGAGGATGCAAAAATTGAAAATACACAAAATTCTTCAAATAATACTAACAACAATCAAGAAGTTACCATCTTAGCTTCGATGGAAGACTTTGTTAAAAACACTGATTTTACTACTCAAGCAATTATTTATATCAGTAATCCAGCACTAAAAAAAGAATTTATCGACCCCGAAACTAATAAATATATTGATTTCATTGCTTTAGATACTGATTTTAGCAAGCAAGAATACAATGATGAAAAAGTTGCTTACATAACCAGCGAAGTAGAAAATAATGAAGTTGCAAGATTTAGTTTTGCTTTAAAAACGCCTCCTTGCCTTTTGGTTCGTGTTTCAAAGCAATTCGCACTTTCTTACATAGAACACAAAGATGCACAAGTAGCTAAATATTTAGCAAAACAGGATAAACAACAAGCATAATGAAAAGAACAAGAGGCTTTTATCTCCTGTTCTTTTTTTTGTTATTTTTTAGTTTTAATCGGAACGTAAAGTTTTTTAACTTCGTCAGTGTAAACGTGTTGTTTTTTATCTTCGGGATGCAAGTAAATGTTAGGTAAAAATTCAGTCCCTACATTTTTTGTAAACATTGCTTCTATTAAGCAAAATTTAGGAGTAGCACTAACACGTGGAAAGACTAATTGAATTCTTTTTGGTTCAAAACCATGTTTTTTCATTGCTTCAAGGCAGTCTACAAAACGATTAATAGGCAAAACTACAGATAAATATCCATTTTGTTCAATTATTTTTCTTGAACCAGCACATAATTGATCTAAATTTAGATAAATCTCATGAGTAGCAATTTCTTGAAAAGAAGTAGAGGATTTTCTTTTGATGTTTGCATCAACTTTATAGTAAGGGGGATTACAAATTATAAGATCATATTTTTTTGCTAATTTATTGCCCACTCTATAAGCATATTCTTGTGCATAGTCATTAAAATCTGCTTCAATTATGGCAATTTTGTTTTCAAGATTATTCTTTGTTACATTAAAATTGGCAATTTCTACTGCTCTTGGTTGTATTTCGATGGCATCAATTTTGATTTTTTCACTTCTTTGAGCAACGAAAATACTCAAGGCTGCATTGTTAGTTCCTACTTCTAGGATATTTGTTACTGAGCGATTTAAAGTACAAAAATTTCCTAGCAAAATAGTGTCAACTGAGTATGAAAACATCTCCTTATCCTGCATTATTTTTAAACCATCTTGATAACCTAAATTATTTTCTTTTCAACTACTTCTCATAATTATTAATTGTATAGTATTTTTCACTTGTCCAAGTTAAGCACATAGAAAACAAAAAAGATAGAATCAAACGATTCTACCTTAAAAAATATCTTTTTTTATTAAGCAGCTTTCATTTGTTCTGCAACTTCAGCAGCAAAGTCAACTACTTTAACTTCAATACCTTCTCCAACTTCAATACGGAATGATTCAACTAGTGATAGTTGGTTGTCATTTAAATATTGAGCAACAGTTTTTGAGTCTTCCATAACAAATGCTTGGAATAATAAAATTCCTTTTTCATCGTAAGCTTTACGTAATTTACCTTCAAGCATACTTTTTTGCACTTTTTCTGGCAATTTATCTCATTTTGGATTTGATTTAACATCTGCTAAAGCTTCTTCTTCAATTTGAGCTTTTAATTCAGCTGGTAAATCATTTTCTGTATCGTAGTTTGGATTTAAAGCAGCAACGTGCATTGCAACATTACGAGCTGATTCAGCATTTGATCCTTTAACTAAAACAGCTGATGCAATACGATTGTTAGCGTGAGTATAAGCAGCAACTACTTCACCTGCAGCAGGAGTAATTTTAACTACACGACGTAGAGTAATTTTTTCTCCAATTTTTGCCGTTGCATCAGTAACTTTTTGTTCAACAGTTTCTGATCCAATTTTTAATTTCATTACGTCTTCTAGAGTTTCGAAATCATTAGATAGAAAAACGTTTTCGATTTCACTTACTAGAGATTGGAATAATTCATTTTTAGCAACGAAGTCTGTTTCAGAGTTTAATTCAAATAAAACAGCATATTTGTCGTTTTTAGCTGCACGAACAATACCTTCAGCAGCAACTCTTCCTGCTTTTTTAGCGGCTTTAGCTACACCTTTTTCTTGTAGTCAAACAATTGCTTTTTCAATGTCATTGTTTGTTTCTTCTAAAGCTTTTTTACAGTCTAGGAAACCAGCATTGGTACGGTCTCTTAGTTCTTTAATTAATTTTGGTTCTGCGGCCATGATTATTCTCCTTTTGAATTGTTAGGACGACGGAAATTTCTTTTTGGTTGGTCGTTTGCTACTTCTTTTTTAGGATCTTCAGGTAAAACAATAGCATCATCATTTTGGTAAGCAAATAATGCATTTTGTCCTCTTCCTGTTGCAATAGCATCAGCTAGGATTGTTAGGATTAAGGTGATTGATTTTACTGAGTCATCGTTAGATGGGATTCCGAAATCAACTGCATCTGGATCAGCATTTGAGTCTAGAATTCCAAAAACTTTTACACCTTTTTTGTGTGCTTCTTTAATAGCGATTTCATCTGCTAGTGGAGAAGCAACGATCATAACATTAGGGATTTTTTTCATGTGACGAATACCACTTAGGTTTCTTTGTAACTTAGCGATTTTTTTGTCAAAGTTTAATCCTTCTTTTTTGGTGTATCCTACATACCCACCAGCTTGTTTAGCTTCTAGTTCTGATAGTAAGTTAACACTTTTGAAGATTGTATCTGAGTTTGTTAAGGTTCCACCTAATCAACGTTCAGCAACATATGGTGAATTAACTCTTTTTGCTTGTTCTTCAACTGCTTGTTTAGCTTGTTTTTTAGTTCCAACAAAAATGAATGAAGCACCTTTTTGCGCTGCTCTTTGAATCATTTTGTATGCATATTCTAATGATTTTTGAGTTTTAGCAATGTCAATAACGTGAATACCTTGTCTTTTTTGGTATAGGTATGGTTTCATTTTTGGATTTCATGCACTTGCACGGTGTCCAAAATATGTTCCTGCTTCAAGTAGTTTACTTCTTGAAACGATTTCTTTTTGTGCTTCAGCTTGTACTGGAGCTTTTGTTTCTTGATTTTTGTTTTCCATAAATTTTCCTTTGTTTGTCTTCCCAAAATTTCGAAATGATGGAATCATATACGACACAACCATCAAAATCCATTTTGGTGCTTGATGAAATTAATAAAATAGGTACCAACTAGGTTAGTACTTAAATATTTTAGCATAAAAGCCTCGATAACAAAAACCGGCAAGAAAAAATCTAGCCGAAGCTAGATTAGTGATTATTTAAAAATGTAGTCAAAAATTTGTTCGTAATGTTCGACTGGAATAAATTTGATTACTTTTTTAACTTCATCAGGAACATTTACTAAATCTTTTTCGTTTGATTGTGGAATAAAGACAGTGTCGATACCAAATTTTGAAGCTGCTACTGACTTTTCTTTCAGTCCACCAATTGCTAAAACTTTTCCACGCAGTGTAATTTCTCCTGTCATGGCAATTGTGTGTGGTACTGGACGTTTCGACAATGCTGAGATAATCGATGTTGTAAATGTTACTCCAGCACTTGGCCCATCTTTAGGAACTGCCCCTGCAGGTACGTGAATGTGAATGGTGTTGTCATCAAATTTAAAATCAATGCCAAATTTTTCTGCATTAGCTTTAACATATCCTAGAGCAATTTGTGCCGATTCTTGCATAACTTCTTTCAGCGAACCAGTCAATTTGATTCCTTCTTTTCCTTCAAAAGTTGTTACTTCTATTGGGAGTGTTGAACCACCGTATGGAGTTCAAGCAAGTCCATTAACTGTTCCGATTTGTGGTTCTTTATCATTTTTAGACTCATCATATTTGATTGGCCCTAAAAATTCATCAACTGCACTTAAATCTACAACAAATTCGTCTTTTACTTCTTTGTCTAAAATTTTAACAACTATTTTACGACCGATTTTATCTAGTAAACGACTTAGTTCACGAACTCCGCTTTCTAGTGTGTAGTACTTAATGATATAGTTAATCACATCATCGCTAATTTGGTATTGTTTTTCAGTTAATGAGTTAAATTCAAGAACTTTTGGAAGCAAGTGACGCTTAGCAATTTGTAGTTTTTCAATTGATGTGTATGAACTTAATTCAATCAATTCAACCCTATCGATCAATGCCTCAGGAATTGAATCATAGTAGTTTGCTGTCGCAATAAACAACACTTTCGAAAGATCATATTCAACGTCCAAATAGTGATCTTGGAAGTTTACGTTTTGTTCTGGATCTAAAACCTCTAAAAGTGCTGAAGTAGGATCTCCACGATAATCAGCCGACATTTTATCAATTTCGTCTAATAAAACAACTGGGTTTGAAACACCTGCTTTTTTGATGGCATTAATGATTTTTCCAGGCATTGCCCCTACATAAGTACGACGGTGTCCACGAATTTCAGATTCATCTTTTACACCACCTAAACTTACTTTGATGTATGGTCTTTCTAGAGCATTAGCAATTGAACGAACTAAAGTAGTTTTTCCTACCCCTGGAGGACCAATTAGTGTCAAGATTGGCATTGGTCTTACTGCTTCATTTACAAGACTTCCTTCTTTTGAAACAAATAAGTTTTTGTCAATTAGGTGATCTTTATCGTTAGGAATCTTTACATATTCATTTTTATGTTGATTTTGTGCTTTATTGTGATTCATTACAGCAATAAATTCCAAAATTCTTTCTTTTGGTTTCTTTAAACCATAGTGTTGTGAGTCTAAAACTTTTTTTACATTCTCAATGTCTAAATTTTCTGCTTTTACTTTTCTTCAAGGTAAAACTTGTAATAATTCAATATAATTTTTAGCAATATTTGCCTCGGGGCTTGATGGCATCATCTCTTTGATACGTGCTTTTTCTTTGGCAATTGTTGTTTTAACAACATCTGGATAAAGTAGATTTAATTCACTATTTTTGATTGTTTTTTCGTATTGTGTTTCTTCTTCATTACCACCTAGTGAATCTTGAATTATTCTCATTCTTTCACGTAGTAAGTATTCTTTTTGTTGTGAGTCTAATTCATTTCTTAGAGCAGCATCAATTTCTTCATCAATAACATTTAATTGTCTTAGTTTAATAAATCCTGAAATTGCTAACGAAAGTTTTTCAACATAATCGTTTTGTTCAAAAATTTTATATCTATCTTCAAAATCCAGTTTTGAAACTGAACCTAACAAAATATCAGCAAAAGGCATTAAATCTTCAGCTGTATAAATTGTTTCAATTGGCGCTGTAAAAGCTTCTGAACTTTCACTATTGATAACTTTTTGCAATGCTTTTGCAAGTTTTGATAATAATGCTTTAGCTAAATTTAAGTCAGAAACATATTCTCTTACTTCTTCAACAACAGCACTTGCATTAGACATTAATTCAGGACTGTCTTCATTTGATAAAACAGTTAAATCCTTTAGTTCTAAAAGTTTTACTTTTTTAAGTGCTTTGAAGTTTATATCTTTTACTTTTGATTGACCGTTGACTGGTTCTCAAGTTACTACTGTTCCGTATTCTAAATAATCATCAAAAGTTAATTCACCAGTTTTATTTAGACTGCTTGGTTTAATTGGGAAAAGCGCCATTACATTGGCATTATGATCTTCAGCATGTTTTCAAATCGATAGGCTGCGAGTCTTACCAACTTTAATTTTTTTAGTTTCGCCCACTGCAACAAAATCATTTCTTAGTCCGATAAATGGGTATTGCATTCTTGCTCCTTTCTAAGTTGTCCTAATTATAGCATAAATTAGCACTCAACAATGTAATGTGCTAAAAATACAAAAAGCCCAAATTGGGCTTAAAATTTTAAATCCTTGGTTCCAAAAATACGATCACCTGCATCTCCTAAACCTGGAATTATGTACTTTTTATCATTTAGATGTGAATCTTGACATGCTAAGAAGATATCAACATCGCTAAATGAAGAAGTAATCTTTTTAATTCCTTGCTCAACACCAACCAAACAAACTAGTTTAATGTTGCTAAAGCCATCTTTTTTTAGCTCATTGATAGCATCGTAAGCACTTGTTCCGGTTGCTAACATCGGATCAACAACCATTACAACACTGTCTTTGGCAACATCTGGAATTTTGTAGAAATATTTATGAACTTGAAATGTTTTTTCATCGCGATATAAGCCAATATGACCTACTCTTGCCTGTGGAATTAGATTTAAAATTCCATCTACCATCCCTAGTCCTGCTCTTAAAATTGGAACAATAACAATTTCTTTATCTAAAATGTATCCAGTTGTTTGCGTTTCTGTCGGCGTAATGATCGATATTTGTTTAGGTTCGTAATCACGCATTATTTCAAAAACCATTAATGAAGCAATTTCATTAAGATTTTTACGAAATTCTTCATGCGGTGTATCTTTTTGACGCATTGTCGTCAATTTCGTTTTAATAAGCGGGTGATCAAAAATCTTTACCATAAGATTAGTCCTTTTTGAAGATTTCAACTGATTTTGACATACCGAATCTTGTTGCACCCAACTGGTACATTTTTTCCATATCTTCTCAAGTTTTAATTCCACCGGCTGCTTTAATTTCAATTTTGTCACCTACAACATCTTTCATAATTTCGATGTCTTCAAAACTTGCTCCACGGTATGAAAATCCAGTTGATGTTTTGACAAAATCCGCTCCTGAAGCTAAAACTATTTCAGTTGCTTTTCTTATTTCTTCGTTAGTTAATAAAGCAGTCTCAATGATTACTTTTAGAATTTTGTCTTTACATTCTTTTTTAATTTCTTTGATTTCATTTAAAACAAAATCGTATTGTCCTTGTTTGAAACGACCAATATTAATTACCATATCGATTTCATCGGCTCCGTGTGCCAAAGCTAATTTTGTTTCATGAACTTTAGCCTGTGTTACCATAGCTCCTAATGGAAAACCTACTACTGTACAAACTATAGTATTTGAATTGGCTAATTTTTCTTTGGCATGTTTAATTCAAGTTGGATTTATACACACACTTTTGAAATCGTATTGGATTGCTTCATTGATTAATTTATCAATTTCTTTTTGAGTAGCTTCTGGTTTTAGTAAGGTGTGATCCACCATTCTGTTGTATTGCATTTTGCTCCTAACGCATCTTTTTAAAAATAATTGGATTATCAATAGGTTTTTGATTGAATTTGTATGATTTTTCTATTTCTTCAATAACCTCATTATTAATTGGTTTTGATGAATAAAAAGTAAACAATGTTTCACCTTTTTTAACATACTCATTTGTCACTTTGTTTAAATAAATTCCTGCTTCGAAATCTAGCATATCTTCTTTTGTTTGTCTTCCTGCACCTAGTTTCATTGCTGCTAGACCAAAATCAAGAGCACTAGTAATTTCTAAATAACCTTCGTTTTCACTCTTTAATTCATAAGTATATTGTGGCTTAAATCAATCTTTTGATTCAAGAACTTCAGTGTTTCCACCTTGGTTTTTAATTCAAGCTAGAAACATTTTATAAGCAGTACCATTTTCAAGATATTGCTTAATTAGATCGTATGCTTGTTTTTCTGAACTAACTTTTTTAGTTTCTAATAAAAATGCTGATGCTGAAGAATAAATTAGTTGCTTGAAATCTTCAGGACCATGCCCTTTTAATGTTTCAATTGCTTCCAAAACTTCAATTTTATTACCAATAGCACGACCTAAAGGTTGTTGCATATTGGTTATTTCAACCATTACTTTTTTACCTAAATTTTTTCCAATATCAATCATTTGTTGACCCAATTCAGTAGCCTGCTCAATATTTTTCATAAAAGCCCCTGAACCACATTTGACGTCTAACAAAATAACATTTGAACCAGTTGCTAGTTTTTTAGACATGATACTTGAAGCAATTAAAGGTATTGATTGTACTGTTCCGGTAACATCTCTTAAAGCATAGATTTTCTTATCAGCTGGAACCAGTTTTTCGTCTTGTCCTACTAAAGCAATGTTTAATTCTTCAACTGCCTGTTTGAATTCTTGGTCGCTTAAACTTACTTTAAAACCTTCGATAGATTCCAATTTATCAATAGTTCCACCAGTTTGTGCAAGTCCACGTCCTGACATCTTTGCTACTTTTAATCCTAAACTAGCTAAAAGAGGCATCAACACTAGGCTTGTTTTGTCACCGACACCACCTGTTGAATGTTTATCAACAATATCAGTGTTTAGATATGATCAATCTAGAACTTTTCCAGAATTCATCATAGCTTCGGTCATATAGGCAGTTTCTTTATCGGTCATCGAGTTCAAACGAATAGCCATTAAGAAAGCTGACATTTGATAATCAGGAATTAAATTTTGAGTATAAGAATTTATTATTCAGTTAATTTCTTCTTTAGTTAAAGTAATTTTGTTTACTTTTTTATCAATTAAGTCTACCATTCGCATAATTAACCTGCCAATGATAATGCTAATTCCATCATTTTGTTGAATGCTTTTTCACGCTCTTCTGATGATGTATATTGGTGAGTTACAAGATTATCACTAATTGTTAAAATACATGCTGCTTTTTTGTTTAGTTTTTCAGCTACAGTGAATAGTCCATAACTTTCCATTTCAACACACACAGCACCTTGTGAATTTTTAATTCTTGTATCAACTGCTACATCTGTGTAAAAAGCATCTTCTGAATAAACGTGTTCTAAACGAACTGGAATGTTTAATTGTTTAGCATTTTTTAAAATTTGATTATTTAATTCTTCTGAAGGATAAACAATATTTTCTTCAGTTCCTAAAAAAGCTTTTCTGAATGAAGTGTTTTCTCCAAAACAGCTTTTTGTTAAAACAATATCATATAGAGCTAAATCTTCAACGAAGGCTCCACTTGAACCAATTCTAACAATTGATTCTACATCATAAAAGTTAAATAATTCATATGCGTAAATCCCGATTGAAGGGATACCCATACCTGAGGCACAGACACTAACTTCATGTCCGTGGTATTTACCTGTATACATTAAAACATTTCTAACATTTGATACTAAACGAGGATTTTCTAAGTATTTTTCAGCAATGAATTTTGCTCTTAGAGGATCTCCTGGCATCAAAACTAGTTTAGCAATGTCGCCTTTTTTGGCATTAATGTGTGGTGTCATTTTGTCTCCTAATAGTTGTAAATTTCAGGTATTTTCTACCATATTAATTTTATCACAAAGACACAATCGGCTTGGTGGTATGACAAGGCTAAATTTCAAAAGAGGTAATCATTTTTGCTCCTTCATTTATAAGTTCGTTATTGTTGTTTTTTTCATCGTTTTCAGTGCTTGGAAATGCATATACATCTTTATTTCTATCAATGAAATGGTCGATCAATTTATCAATATTTTTATCCTCTTTTAAAGAAGAAAAAATAACTAACTTACTTGCTAACGAAGAACATAATCGCTTGGTTGCTTCAAAATGTTTCTTTTCCAATTTCTTAACTGGTTTATATAATTCACTGATAATCACCAAATTGTCATTTATAGCTGATATTTTTAGTTTATCTAGTGTACTTTGAGTATCGAGTGTTGAAATTAAAATTACTGGTTTGTTTGCATCATAAAATTTTCAAAATATGTAGCGTTCTACTTCATTATGAACTGTGGTCACTAGGCTACAATCAATATTTTTTAATTTTTCAAACACCATATCAATCAAGGCTTCTATCTTAGTGTCTAAATATGCTCCTGTAAATGCTAATTTGTTCTTATTATGTAAATTTTGTATTTTGCCTTGATAAAACAGAGTAAAAGGCGGTTTAGCTAAACGTAAAAATTCATCGGGATAATTTCTATTAAAAAGTGATAAGCAATTGCTAAATTTATCTTCAATATTTTCTAGTTCTTCATCTTTAATAGGTTCTTGTTGTTCTAAAGCATGGTAAATTTTGTCTCAATCACCATTGTATTTAATTGAAAAATATTTTACAATTTCATTCATTTTGTCTCTCCTACCTATTAAAGTAAAAAAAACCGATCATTTTTGAAACAAAATTTGATATTTTTGTTGTCTTTGCTGAAGCTAAAAAAATAGCAAAAAAGTCGCAAACCAAAGTTGCGACTTTACTTTATTATAATCAAAATTTAAGTATATGTTGTGCCTTGATAATTACTATTATCTTGAATTGTTCAAGGCTTTTTTGATATTGATTTCTTCGATAAAAGAGTATTTTTTTGAGTCTTTGTCTTCAGTATAAGTAGTTTTTAAGTTTAAAGGTTCTGTTGAAATGTTATTTACAATGATGTCAATTCTATCAGCACGTGAGTGCACGATACCTTTATTAACATAAAAAACTTTTCTTTCTGAAGCATCAATTCCTGAACCACCAACAAATAATTGACTGGTTACAATAGCTGCGGTAAATTCTAAACAATTTGCTTGTAAACCAATGTATCCTTCAGTTGTTTTTAGAGTAACAATATCTGTTTTAGTTTCTAAAAAACTTCCATAAGGAGTGGTTATTGTGACTGAAATTAAACTACTTGCCATTTGCTAGTTTTTGTGCTTTTTGCACTACTTCTTCAATTGTTCCAACATACAAGAAAGCTTCTTCAGGTAAGTCATCGTATTTACCTGCCAAGATTTCTCCGAATGAACGAACTGTATCTTTTAATTTAATGTATTTACCTTGGTAACCTGAGAATTTTTCAGCAACGAAGAATGGTTGTGATAAAAAGTTCCGAATACGACGAGCACGAGCAACAACTTTTTTATCTTCTTCACTCAATTCGTCCATTCCCAAAATTGCAATAATGTCTTGTAGTTCTTTGAATCTTTGTAAAATATTTTGAACTCCACGAGCAACATTGTAGTGTTCTGTTCCAATTACTTGTGGATCTAGTAGACGTGATCCTGAAGCAAGTGGGTCAATAGCAGGATAAATTCCTAAAGCTGCAATGTTACGGTCAAGAACTGTTTTAGCATCAAGGTGAGTAAAGGTTGTAGCAGGAGCAGGGTCAGTTAAGTCATCGGCTGGCACATAAACAGCTTGAACCGAAGTAATTGATCCTTGTTTGGTTGAAGTAATTCTTTCTTGCAATGAACCCATTTCAGTTGCTAGTGTTGGTTGATATCCAACGGCTGAAGGCATACGCCCTAACAGAGCACTAACTTCACTACCAGCTTGAGTGAAACGGAAGATGTTGTCAATGAATAAAAGCACATCTTGATTTTCACGATCACGGAAGTGTTCGGCCATTGTTAGAGCTGTAAAAGCAACTCTCATCCGAGCTCCAGGAGGCTCGTTCATTTGTCCGAATACTAAAGCAGTTTTATCTAAAACTCCACTTGCTTCCATTTCGTGGTAAAGGTCATTTCCTTCACGTGTTCTTTCTCCTACTCCGGCGAAAACACTTATTCCCCCGTGTTGAGTAGCGATGTTATTAATTAATTCTTGAATTAGAACGGTTTTACCAACTCCAGCTCCACCAAAAAGACCAATTTTCCCTCCTTTAACATAAGGCATTAATAGATCGACAACTTTAATTCCTGTTTCTAGAATTTCAATTGTTGATTTTTGGTCTTCAAAAGCAGGTGCAGGGCGGTAAATAGGTTCATATTTAACATTGCTATAGTCGAAATTTTTGCCATCAATAGCATCCCCTAAAACGTTAAACATTCTTGAAAGCACTTGTGCTCCAACTGGTACACTAATTGGCGCTCCAGTGTCAATAACTTCTAGTCCACGGCGCAAACCGAATGTTAAGTCCATTGAAATTGTCCGTACTGTGTCATTTCCAATTTGTTGTGCTACTTCGAAAACATACTTTTTATTTTCAAAATTTAGCACTAAAGCATTGTTGATAAAAGGAACGTGTCCTTCACTAAATTGAACGTCGACAACAGGTCCTAAAATTTGAACAATTTTTCCAACGTTTGTTTTTTTATTTTCTGACATATAACTCCTTTCTTAAGAATTTGAACCACTGATGATTTCAGTGATTTCTTGAGTAATTTTTGCTTGTCTTGAACGGTTGTAATTTAATTGCAATTCGCCAATTAATTCATTTGCATTATCAGTTGCATTTTCCATCGCAGTTCTTCTTGCACTAGTTTCACTTAATTTTGCATGTGCTAAAGCCAAATAAATACTTGCTTCAAAATAGATAATGAATGAAGAAGCCAAAATCTTAGTTGCACTTGGTTCATAAATTGATAAATCGGTGCGATTAATTTCTTGTGTTCTTCCAGTGTGCTGCAATGGAAAAATTTGTTTAATTTTCGGTTCAGTAGTGATTGAGTTAATGTACTGAGTGTAAATGATATTTACCTCTGAAATGTGAACTTTTTGAATCACATCGTAGATTTTTTGACTAATGATTTGTGTCAAAGAATAGTCTAAACTATCTCCAACGTGAATAAATGACTGAATAACTTGATCACCATATTTTTCGTTTAAAAAGTTAAGAATTTTACTTCCTAAAACAATAAATAATGGTTTTTCATCGTTTAAATCACGAATCATTTTGTATAAATTAGCATTGTATGCACCACAAAGACCTAAATCAGAACCAATTACTATATAAAGTTTTTGTGGTTTTGTGTCTTTAGGAGATTGTGAGTTAAGGATTTTATTAATATCCTCAGCATGTAAGAGAATGTTGTCAAAAACAGCCATTACCCGATCATAGTAAACATTTATTTTATTGAAATCGGTTTTGATTTTGGCAATTTTGGCAGTGGCCACTAATTCCATTGCTTTAGTAATTTTCTTAGTGGTTGTTACTGATTCAATTCTGTGTTTGATTCCTAATAAATCAGCCATTATGCAGGAATAGCGTTGTATTGACTACTATCGTAGTTAGGAATAGTCTTTAAGAATGTATTAAGAATAAAATCAGTTAATAATTCTTTTAGATTTGCTACTAATTCATTATCAAATTGTTTGTCTTGTTGTAATTTCATTTTTAGTGACATTGCTTTTTTGTCTTGCTTGAAAAATGATAGTACTTCATTTTTAAATAAAGCAATATACTCAACTGGAATAGGGTTAGTTAAACGATATTTGATACAAAATAGCAATAATGCTTGGTCATATTGGTCTAAAGGTGAGTATTGTGCTTGTTTTAGAAATTCGTAAACTTTAGCTCCATGTTCTAAGATCATACGAGTATTTTCATCAAGATCTGAACCAAATTGAGCAAATGCTTGCATTTCGTTGTATTGTGCTAATTCAAGTTTTAGTGAACCTGAAACTTGTTTAATAGCTTTAATTTGTGCACTACCCCCTACCCGACTAACACTAAATCCAACGTCAACAGCTGGTCTTTGTCCTGAATTGAACAAACTTTCTTTAGTAAAAATTTGTCCGTCAGTGATTGAAATTACGTTAGTTGGAATATAAGCTGAAATATCTCCCGCTTGAGTCTCAACAATTGGTAAGGCAGTACATGAACCACCACCATTTTCTTTGTTTAAACGTGCACTACGCTCTAAAAGTTGTGAGTGTAGATAGAAAACATCTCCAGGGTATGCTTCACGTCCAGGAGGACGACGCAATAACAATGATAGTGTCCGGTAAGCAACAGCGTGTTTTGATAAGTCATCATAAATAATTAAAACTTCTTTACCGTGTTCCATTCACTCTTCAGCAATAGTGATTCCAGTGTATGGAGCAATATATTGCAATGGTGAAGCTTCACTAGCTCCAGCATTAATGATTGTTGTGTAACTTAAAGCATCATTAGCTTTTAAAGTTTCTACAATTTGGCTAACAGTTGAATTTTTTTGTCCGATTGCAACATAAATACATAAAACATTTTTACCTTTTTGGTTCAATATTGTATCAATAGCAATGGCGGTTTTTCCTGTTTGACGGTCACCGATGATTAGTTCACGTTGTCCTTTTCCAATTGGAACTAAGGCATCAATGGCTAGGATTCCAGTTTCTAGTGGTTGATTAACTTCTTCACGAGTCATAATACCAGGAGCAACTTTGAAAATTTCTGAATAATAAGAAGCAGAAATTGGGCCTTTTCCATCGATTGGGTTAGCAAGAGCATCCACTACACGCCCTAAAAGTCCATCTCCAACTGGAGTTGAAATAACTTTATTAGTTCTTTTAACTTCGCTTCCTTCAGTAATTTTTTCATCATTTCCTAAGATAACAACTCCGGCTAGTTCTTCTTCTAAGTTTAGAACCATTCCATAAACATCATTTTCAAAGGCAATTAGTTCTCCTAGTTTAGCGTTATCTAAACCACTAATAAGAGCAATACCATCTCCAACGGTAACAACCTCACCAATTTCAGCTGTTTCAATTTGCTTTGCAAAATTTTTGACTTGATTTTTAATAATTGCACTTAAGCTTGTTGGTTTTAAAGCCATGGTTACCTCCTTTTAATTTAAAATAGTTTGCTTCATTTTTTTCAACTGAGCCAGGATTGAATTGTCAACAACATTATCCCCGATAACGATTTTGATACCACCAATAAGATTTGGCTCAAGTTTATTAACGAGAATGATGTTTTTGTTAAATTTGGTTGTCATTTTTTGTTCAAAATCTTTTATTTCTTGTTCACTTAATTTGATTGTTGAATAAATAATTCCTTGTTCGATATTTTTCTTTTCGTAATACATTTGTTGGAATTTAGCAAAAATGTCACATGTTAAACCGATTGTACGATTACGCACTAAGACTTTCAAAAAATCAATTAAGATTGGTTGTCCATTGTGCATAATGTCATCAATTAATTTGAATTTTTGCTCATCTTCAAGTGAATAAGATTTTAAAATTTTTAAAATTTCTTTATTTTCGTTAATTGCTATATCAATAGCTTGAAAATCATTGAAGATATTTTCAAGATTATTATCCTCATCTGCTAGTTCATAAATGGCCAATGCATAGTTAGCAATTTGTTCACTATAGTTCATTGTTTGCCTCTTCTAGCAATTGTTGGATCATTTTCTTGTTTTCTTCATCTTTGATTTCTCTTCCTAAAATTTTCTGGCTGATTTCGATTGCATTTTCAACAATAATTTTCTTTTGTTGACTTTCAAAATCTCTTCAGCTTTTAGTGATTGAATTGTTAGCTTGTTCGATGATTGAGTGTGCCTTGTTTTTTGCTTCTTCAGTTTTGTCATCTATGATTTTTTCACTGTCGATTTTGGCATCATTAATCATTTTGTCAATTCTTTTGTATGTGTCTAAAAGCGATTCATTTGCTTCATTTTTAATTTTTAAAGCATCTTCTTTAGCTTTTACAGCGTCATCAATGTTTTGTTGAATATAGTTTTGTCTTCTTTTTAGCATTTTTTTAGCAGGACGATATGCTAATAAAACTAGAATTGTGACTGCTAAAAGAAAGAATGTTAAAGTAAAAAGAAAATAAGGTCATGAGAAAGAAAAAGTTTCGAAAATATCTCTTAGTTTTTGTGAAACTGTTTCTTCTTTCATAACTACTAAAGCTGTGTTTTGCATAAAATTAAACGAAAATTAGTAAGAATGAGATAACTAAACAGTAAATAGCTGAAGTTTCAACGAATGATAGACCGATAAGCATTAAGCTGGTTAGTTTTGATCTTGCTTCTGGGTTTCTTCCGATTGCTTCAACAGTTTTACCAACTAAATAACCTTGTCCCATTCCGGCTCCACCAGCACCGACCATTGCGATACCAGCACCAACTAAAGCTAGACCATAA
This sequence comes from Mycoplasma sp. 3392, assembly GCF_053851755.1. Taxonomy (NCBI): domain Bacteria; kingdom Bacillati; phylum Mycoplasmatota; class Mollicutes; order Mycoplasmatales; family Mycoplasmataceae; genus Mycoplasma; species Mycoplasma sp. 3392. The sequence goes on along the minus strand of NZ_JBSQBF010000003.1, from coordinate 35,589 downwards.
GCTAGACCTGCTGCTTCGCTAGCAGTTCCATTGTCTTTGATTTGTGAAATGTTAAATAAATTTGTAACTAATTCTGTATTCATAAAATTCTCCTTTATGCGGTTTGATTAACAACCATTGTTTCCATTTGTTGGTTGATTTTTTTTCGTTTTTCTTTTTTCACTTCTTCACCCACGGCTGTCGCTCAATAACTCATTGTCAGAACCGTGAAGACAAATGCTTGAAGAAGCGAGTCAAACATGTCAAAATACAAACTTGCAAATGGCATGATAATTAATGCTATAACGTTAAATGTCAAAGCTGATTCATTATTTCCTACAACAAAACGTCATAAGTAAGTAAATAAACCATGCAATAAAAGCATTAATAAAACACCACCAGTGATGTTTCCGAACATACGGAAACTAAGTGAAAGAATAGGTGAAAAAATACCTGGTCAACTGATTGGATTTAATCATTCTTTAAAATATCTTATTTTTTGGCAACTTATACCAATAACAAAAGTCATAATTCAAGTAACGGAAGTGATTGCCAAGACGAAAGTAAGTGATGTTCCGACTGGTGCGAGTCCGGCGACTCCGACTAGGTTACCTAAGGCTAAAAAGATGAATAAACCAAAGAAATATGGCGAAAACTTATTTAGTTTTGAATCTGTCATATTGTCAGTTAAATCTTCAATAAAATAAATGTAACTTTCAACTACAACAACAATTTTCGAAGGTACTTCGTTTTCTTTTGTTTTACGAATCATGAAGTAAAGTGTTATGCTTGCTAAAACAATCATGATGAAAACAACGGCTAAACTAAATAATTGGTTTAAAGATAATACTTTTGGTCCTCATGCTTGAGGATTAGATAGTCGCCCATGATTAAAAATCTTGTCCATTTATCTCCTTTCTCTTATTTTTTTTACTGATAGTAAATGCAAGGCAAAACGAAAGTGGTAAAACGGTGATTGCAAGGCAATAAAAAACAATATTGATTGGATATAAACCACCATGTAAATGGCTAAAACCGATTTTGTTTGTGACATAACGATTAAACAAAAAAAGTCCAAGCAAGATACAGGCTGTCAAGATAATACTGACATAAACCATTCCGATTGCTTGTAATTTACTATATTTTTTATTTGCAAACTTGTTATAGATTCAATAATCCACAACTAATATTGCTAAAGAATTTGTTAGTCCTACCAAATAACCCCACAAATATGTATAGGTTTGAGTCTTAACAAAGGCTAAAACCAATAGACTAACAAGCAAAAAGCTGTGAAATAAAAATAAAATTCTTCCTAAGTAATTTAAAAATCTTTTATCAAAATATTTCATAACTTGTCTCATTTTGGGTTAATTGAATTATAGCACCATTAATTGAGAAATGAAAATGCAAAATTAAAAAAACATGCCGGTTTATTGGCATGTTTTCATTAATGAAAATTAGTTTTGTACGCTTTCTTCGCTTGGGTTAGATTGTGAAGCATCTTGGTTGATTTGTGGAACTTGTTTTCCGTTCAAGAAATCATACATTTTTTCAATATTTTCTAATGAAGAAATATCAAAGTTAGCTTCAGTTTTTGATCTAGCAACAAAGTCAGCAGATAGTGCACGGTAAGCAGCAATATCTCTAATTTGTTCATCTGTTAGAGTTTGTTTTAGAGATAGGTTTACATGTCTTGTTGCATCTCCATATGCCATGAATTTATCCATGATGTCATATTTAATTTGTAACAATTTAATGTATCCTTGAGAAATCATTGAATATTTAATTCTTGTTGCAGAAGTTGCTTTTGTTCTTGCTGAATTTCCATTATCTAATAGTCAGTATTTTGTAGCATTGTAGAATTGTTGATTTGAGAAGTATTTAGCCATATCTGAAGACAATTTAGCAAAAATTCTTGATTTATCTTCTGTTGGCTTGTAGTAATTTTCAATAAATGCTGATAGAACACCTTTTTGCCCACCTTCTAGAACAACTGAGTTGTTTAAAAGTTCAACTTTGTCAGTTTTAGCTAATCAGTAATTGTATTCTGATGATTGTCCTCATGCATATAGGTTTACATACATGTCAACTACTGAGTTTAGAACACCTGTGCTAATTAGTTCTCTAACTGGATCAACATCTGCTTGTGCTTGGTATGAAGCATTTTTAACAAATTCTGGTTCTAGAGTATTTGTTACGAATGCTTTTAATGTTTCTCCATAGAAAGGAGTAAATTGCATATCTTGTTGGTATCCGTTAGTTGAATCTAGTAGTTTGTCGTCAATAATTGATTTGATTTCTTTTAGGGCTTCTGAAGCTTTAACAACGATGTTTTGGCTTGCTTTAACTTGTAGAGCAAGTAGCATATCGTCGTGTTCTTTGAATTGTTGTGATGTTGTAAATAATTGGTCATCTTTAACAATTTCATTGAATTCAGCTTGGTATTTAATTTTGATTAGTTTTGTATTTTGATCATCTGGTAATGAGTTAATCAAGTTAAATACATCATCTTTATCTGTGAAGTATTTTTCTTTAGCTTCTGCTAGAGCTGCAACTTCTTTAGCATCATCAATAGCTTTTCTTAGAACAACAATAGCATCTTGAATGTTTTTTTCATTTAATTTATCTTCAACGATTGGTTGTTCTGGTTCTGCTAATGCTTTTGCATCAGTAATAGCTTTATCTAAAATAGCAATTGCTTCAGGGTATCTTGATAATCTTGCATCAGTTTTTTTAGCTTTAACAATTTCCGTCATTACATCATCGTACATTGATTGGTAGTTAACTAGTGAGTTGTTCATTGCTTTAACTTTAGCTAGGATGTCAGCAAGTGTTTGGTCAACACCATTTTTTAATAAGTCAGTGTGGAACATGTGTTTTTGAACTTCTTGATATTTTTCAATTCCTCATGTCATAACTTTAGCTTTAACACTGTCATCTTCTGAAAGTGTGTCATTGAAGAATTTACCATCGTTAGCTGTTCATTTGTCATAAATTTTCTTCAATTCAACAAATGGAACTGCTCTTTGAGCAACGTTTCTTGTTGAGTACATTGACAATAATATTTGTTTTCATTGATCTCATGATCATGTTTTGTAAGAATTATCAGTGATGTAGCTTTCTACACGGTCCACTGATTCTTTAATTGAAATTTTTCAGTATGGAGCAAATACAAAGTCAGCAACATCTCGGTTTTCAGCATAAATTGCTTTTGTTTCAACAATTAAGTTTTGGCAATCAATTAAAGCTTTATCTTTTCTTGCTTTTTCAAATGAATCTTTAATACCTCTTAATGCAGCAGCTGATCCACCAACTAAGTCAATAACTTTGTATCTTAGACTTGGGTATGTTGAACCTTCAGGTTGAGCTTGGGTATCTGATGATTCTGTTGTCCCTTCAGTTTCGTTTGTTGTAGGAGCAACCACTGGTGCATCAATTTTGTTAGATAGAACATTTAAGAAGTCATTAATTCTTGTTTCTAATTCTTGTTTAATTGTTGAGTATCCATCAACATTTTCTGAAATACGTTTGAATAATTCTTCAGCGTCTAGGTTTTCTAGAACATATTCAGAATCCGCTGTTACAGGCTTATTAGTTTCAAGAACATTATTTTTGACAATAGTTAAGTTTGATTTGTAATCATCAGCAACATCTGATTGAACATTAATTGATTTATTTGATCAGATGTAAGCTTTGTTTACTAAAGCTTTTAGATCGTTCATTTGTGTTTGTAATTTGTGAGCAAATACAAAGATTTCTAAATCATCTCCAAGAGCAATGATTTCGTTAGCTACTTTTTCGCCCTCTTCAACTGAACGATATTTCTTCAATGTTATATTGTTGTTTTTGTTTTTTGAAGCGACTGATTTTTCATCAACGTATTGACGATATAAATCAATTCTTTCTTGTATAACTTTTTTGTCTTCATCATTGAATCTAGCTAGACTTCTTGTTGCTACAGTTTCTTTCTTAGCATAGTATTCTCTAGCTTTTGTTAGCATATAGTTATTTGCATTATCAATGAATAAAGGAATATTTTTAGCAATTGCATCATTTAATGCTTTTGCTTTTGTTTCATAATCTGCTACAGTTTCAGGATTTGCAGCTGTTTTGTTTTCATCAAAAGTATCCTTTAGATCTTTTTGAACATCATAGTTAACATTTGTGTCTGAACTTGTTGCACTTGAATATTGACCATATTTACCATTTCAAGCTTCAATTTTGCATTGTAGAACACTCAAGTCTGCTAGAGCTTTTTGTCATTTTGCTTTAGCTACTTCAATTTTAGCTTTTTCAATAGCTTCTGGAATTTCTTGAGCAGCAGGGTTAACTTGTGATTCATAACTGTCTTTTAGTTTGTCATTTTCGTCGTAAAGTTTTGATTTAGCTGAAACTAAAGCTTTCTTTAGACCATCTAATGCTGTTGGGTAATCTTTGTTTTCATCCATGAATGCATTTGCAGCTTTAACTGCTTGTGTGTATGGATATAGATTTTTAGCAACTTTAGCATCGTCTAATGCTTTTTGTAGAGCGTCAGTAGCATCTTTAATTGTGTTTGGTTTGTCAGTTGATTGTTCTACATCTTTTGAAGCTTTAATTGCTTCGTAAATTTCATTAACTCTTCCATCTAAAACAGCTTTTTTGTCTGTTAAATCTTGTGAATAGTCTGTTATAGTGTTATTATTTTTACTTTTATCTTGAGCAAGTCATTGTTCTACAACTTTTTTCAAGTCTTTGTATGCTTTTAGTTCATCTGTTGCAACAGCTTCTTTCATTCTTCAACTTAGGTAGTCGATTTGTGATTGAATTTGGTTTCTGTTAACTCTGTCAATTGTTGTATCTCTATCAACATCAGCAGGTAATCCTTTTTCTTCTCAAACTGTGTAGTTTGCTTGGTTAACAATAACTTTCGAAGCTTCTTCAGTTAGTTGAGCTTTTCTGTCTTCAACGTCTTTTCTTGTTTTTAGGAATTCTTGTAGAGTATAGTTTTTATCTACTGAATCAACTAGTTTTTGCAATTCAATAGCAGCTTTTCTAACAGCACCAAAACCTGATTGGTTTGCTTGTGCTGTTGAAACAGTAGCATCAGTTTCACTTAGTTTTGATTGTAGTTGTTGTTTGTATGAGCTTACTAATGCTCTCTTTGAATCAAGAATGTTTTCATCTGTATCAACATCGTTTAGTTTTGTTGATAATAAGTCATTTGCAGCTGTTTGAGCAACTTTATAGTCAGCTTTAACTGCATCTAATTTAGCATTATTTAGAGCAGCTACTAGTGTGTCATATTGATTTGATACTTCTTGCAATTTAGCATCTAAAGCAGTATTATCAACTAGTGTTCTTACATCACCGATTGATTCTACATAACTTGTAGCTGTTGTAACTGCTTGGCTCAATGTTTCAGCAATTTCGTCGTAACGAGGACTTTCTTTGGCGTTTTTAAATGTTTGTGCTTGAGTGTCAGCAGTTGTTGCAAGTGATGTAATAGCATCTTTTTTAGCAAGAATTTCATCTTGTTTGTCGATAATTTTTTGATCTTCTTTTGCTTTGTTGTATGCTTCACTTAATTTGTTGTATGCTTCAACAACTTTTGCGTCTTCACTTTCTTTTGCACCTTCAACAACTTTACCTTGTTCGTCTTTAACGGCTTGTAAAGTTGATTTGATGTTTTCGTATGAAGATTTATTTAAACCTTCTAAGTAACCTTTAACTTCTTTATCTAATTCTTTATAAACAACAACTTGGTATAGTTTGTTTGCTTTAGCTTTAGCTTCAGTCAAGGCAGCATATTGTTCTCTTCAAGCTGAATCTGTGTCAACCTTGTCTTTAGTTTTTCCATTTTCATCTTGATCTTGGGTTTTAGCAACTGAGTCTGTAATTGCTTTTTCAAAATCGGTTGCACTTAAGCTTTTAGCTTTTAGATTATTTAATAGTTCTTTTGATGAGTCAACCAATTTTTTGTATTCTTGAACCATTGCACTTGCTTCGCTTGTTTTTTGAGCAATAATGGCTTTAGCTTTTTCAATTGCAGCTTCTAACTCTTTTGTTTTTGCTACTAATTCTTCACTTGAAGCTTTGTTGCTGATTGATTTTGCGTCATCAATAGCTTTTTTAAAGTCTTTCAAGTCTTCAGCAAATGCTGAATTGTCATCGTATAACTTTTGAGCTTCAAATAACTTAGTACCTAAGTCTTTTAACTCTTGACTTGCACCACAACTTGCTGATAAAAATGCTAGCGAGATACCAACAGCTGTAGTAGAAAGAAGTCCAGTAATGACTGCGACTTTTTTACTTTTTGTCATACAAAGTCTCCTTATTTTGTATTTTGTACGTATTTGTTTTTCGAAAAACATTTCGATAATAAAACTGTTTTATTTTTTAAAAGTGTAAAACATAGTTTCAAAGTCAAATTATTAATAACATTTAAAACTCCCAAAATAATAGTAAATTGGCACAACTTTTTTGTACCTTACTTAGCAACGTTTTACTATGCAAAACTATCATTTTCTTGTTTTACGTTTCTAATTATAACCCACTTTAATAAAAAATGGTATTTTTGGACATTGAAAAATGCTGATTTCAAGCATTTTTTTAATTAATTTTTATTTTCTAAATAAAAAGTGCCACAATGGGCACTCTTAGATGGTTATTGAAAATTATTCAGCTTCTACTTCGTAAACTGAAGCATATTTACGGTTTCTTCTTGTTTCGTATTTTACAATACCATCAACAAGAGCGTATAAGGTGTCATCATTTCCTCTACCAACGTTTTTTCCTGGGAAAATTTTTGTTCCCCTTTGACGGTAGATGATTCCACCTGCTAATGTAAATTGTCCGTCTGCTAACTTAGCACCAAGTCTTCTTCCGGCCGAGTCACGACCGTTATGGGTACTTCCACCTGCTTTTGTCTTTGCCATGTTCTAATTACCCCTTGATCTCTTCAATTTTTACTCTTGTGTAAGGTTGACGGTGTCCTAATTTACGTTTGTGAGTAGATTTAGCATTGTGACGATACACAACGATTTTTTTAGCTTTTCCTTGTTTTTCAATAACTCCAGTAACACTAGCTCCTTCAACATATGGTGCTCCGATTTTTGATTCTAGAGCAACTACTTTGTCAAAAGTTACTTTGCTACCAGCTTCTCCATCGATTTTTTCGATGAAAATTGTATCTCCTGGTTTAACAATTAGTTGTTTTCCACCAGTTTCAATAATAGCGAACATAGATGTCCTCCTTATTTGATGGCTCGCCCTTAAGGTGCTATGCTTAAAACCTGTTTGGAACGGTTACAACAAGTAACGTTTTTAATTATAAATTATTTTGTTATTTTGTTACTAAAAAACTTTACAATGTAAACTTGCTATTTGTAGCATAAATTTTTTGTTGTTTTGCATCAATAAGTTGTCCTTCAGAAGTTAAGAATTCTCAAATTGAAGCAACCAAGTTTGCAAAACCTAAATCAAAGTTTTGTTCTACATCCTGACGTAATTTTTGAATGCCAGGTCATCTTCTACCTGGACCAATTTTGTCGCTGACATAAACAATTTTTTCTAAAGTTGTTGGTTTTATACTCAAAGTAGTGTGATGTTTGATTGCATGAAGAATGCTTTTGTTAGTGATTTTGTATTCATTTTTAAGAAACAAGTAGGCAGTTAATTGGTGGTATTGATAAGGATGATAATCCTTAACATTTAGTCCATATTTTTGAATCATTTGCTCGTGTTGTTCGTTAGTTCATTCTTTAGTAATATCGTGTAGCAAACCAGCATAATAAGCAGTCTTAACATCATAATTTAACTGTTTAGCAAGTTGAGCTGCATATTCTCCAGTTGAAAAGCAGTGACTATTTCTTGAAATTGAAAGAGTGTTAAGAATTAAATCGCGAGCGTATAAAAAGTTTTTCCCAATGTATGACTGAACCCTTGAATCAACAATTTTGATATTACCTTGACGATATTCAGTTGCTGCAAAATCTCATAGTGGGTTATCCAAAATCAAAACGTTATACTTTTTTGCATTAATTTTAGAAAAATTCTTAGTACGACGAAAACACACAAGTTTCACTCACTTACTGAAATCATTAACACCTTGTCACTTGTTTAAAGAACTTAAATTGTCAGAACCTAGAATGAAAAACAATTCATCTTGTGAATATTTTTGTTTAAAGTATTTCAGTGTTTCGAATGTGTATGAAGGTCCTGTTCTTTTGATTTCAAAATCACTAACTTCAAAATTATCAAAATCCTGAATAGCAATTTTAACCATGTTGTAACGGTCTTGATTAGAAGCAGAAGGTTGATTTTTTTTATCGGGATTTTGATTAGCAGGAATAAGAATAATTTTGTCTAAATTTAGTGTTTTACAAGCATGTTGAGCAATCAAAATGTGTCCTTTGTGGATGGGATCAAAAGTTCCGCCAAATAAACCTATTTTCATCTTGTTTCCTTTCTTATTTTGTGCAGTTGTAATTATTATGTGACATCAATATTTGTTTGTTAGGCAAATATATCTTTTATCATTTTACACAACTATAAAAAATTTCAAGTCTAAAAATAAAAGACTACACTTGCAAGTATAGTCACAGTTATTTTTTCAAAATTGATTGGTCAATATCAATTAAATCATTATTGTCATAGTCATTGATGCTGAATTTGATTTGGTCAGCACGAACGTTTTGCATATTTTCATGTTCTTGGCCAGTAAAAAGCGTTTTTGAGCCAAGTGAAAAATTAATTTTATCGATAATGGCTTTGCTATCATTTTCTTTTTCTTGTTCGAAAAGCGAAAAAGGTGTTTCATTGTCTTGTGAAGAAATTAAATTGTGAACTCTTAATCCTATTCCTCTTAGTGGTTCACCATCTCAATTTTCTTTTAGAAGTTTAAAACAAGCTTTAAAAATATCTTCGAGATTGTTTGTTGGTACCTTGATATTACGTTGAAAAATATTTCAACTTTTATCTTGATTACGAACTTGAACAGAAACTACGGAACATAGATAATTTCTTATTTTCAAACGATTTACAACTTTTTTAGTTAAGGACAAAAGAACATTTTTGAGATGTTCTTCATCAAAAATATCATCTTGCATAAAGGTTGTAGATTGACCTATTCCTTTTAGTTCAGTTGGTTTTGCTTCTTGTGATTGAACTGTTATCCCTTTTGCCATTTGCTGAAAGCCGTAAAAGTTAACACCCAGTATTGAACGTAATAAAGCAGTATTCTGGCAATATACAAAATCGCCTATTGTATTGATATTTACTGCTTTGAGTTTTTGTGTACTTTTTCTACCAATCATGAAAAAATCACCAATATCTAGTGAGTAAAAATTATTAGCAATGTCTTCTTTTTCAGTAAAAACTATTCCGTGTGGCTTAGCAAGATTAGTAGACATTTTTGCTAAAAATTTGTTGTAACTAATTCCTATTGAACAAGGTATGTTAAGTTGATTCCAAATTGTGTCTTGAATGATTTTGGCATATTCGATAGGAGAAGAATAATCTTGTATCACATCACTAACATCAAGATAGCACTCATCAATTGAATAAACTTCAATGTTTTTACTAAATTTTGTTGCTATTAGTTCAAAAATTCTAGCACTCACAGAACGATAATAATCTAGTCTTGGTTCCAAAACCAAAAGGTTAGGAATTTTTTGTTTGGTAACGTAGATTGGCTCACCTACTTTAGCACCTAATTTTTTAGCATCAGAACTTAAAGCAGTAGCAATTGAACGTTTAGTATTTTTAGAAATTGCAATCGGTACATTTTTTATATCTGGTCTGATTGCTCTTTCACAAGATACAAAAAAACTATCCATATCAATATGGAAGTAAATTTTATTATTCAAGGTTTAATGCCTTTTTGACTGCTCTGATAATAAGTGAAGCACACTCAACACGATTTAAGTGTTTTTTAACATTTTCAAAAACTACTAAGTTATTCAATAATTCCTTGTTTTCCGTGTGATTTTGGTTAATCATCGACTCATAGTTTTCCAAAATTTCTTTAACTTCTTCAGTACTTTTGTTTTTTATTAAATCTAAAACCAAATCAGTTGAAGAAATAAAAATAGAACAACCGCTACCACTAAATTGAGCATTTTTAATAACGTTATTTTCCACCACTAAACCAATTTCAAGATTATCAGCACACCCACTTCTTGAGTAAGCTTGTCCTTGCAAACCACTAAGTGTTTCACTTTTATTGTTTGGGGTCAAATAGTGTTGATAAATTAAATCCCTTTTTTGTTGATCACTAAATGAAGTCAAGAAAATCACCTCCATTGATTAAAGCTTCTATCAGTCTTTCAATATCTTTTTCATCATTGTAAAAGGCAAGTGAGGCTCTCACCATTGTGCCATGAAAATTAGGATCAATTTCAAGTAAATAAGCACAAAAAGTTCCACTACGAACGTAGATATCACGGTGTCCTAAGTACGAAGCAACATCTTGTGAACTAACATTTTGGATGTTAAATAAACAAATATTATCACCAGGCTTAGAATACAAAATAATATTTGGCACTTTAGTTAGTTTTTCATGCAGTTTTGTAGATAAAGAATACATTTTTTCATTCATTTTATCAAAACCAATTTCATTAATAAAATCAATAGCTTTGTTAAACTGATAAATCCCAGCAAGATTTAAGGTTCCTACTTCATATGCACTGTAGTCCATATCATAATTTGGATTACTGAACGATTTTGCAGCTCCACCACCAAATTTTTTAGGCATTACAAATGAAAAAACACGATCACTTATACATAAAACTCCAAGACCTGTTGGACCATACATTTTGTTTGCAGAAACAGCGATAAAATCACAATTTTTGATAGTTACTTTAGTGTGTGGCGCAGCTTGTGCAGCATCGTTAACCAAATACACATCATTTTTTAAACATGCTTGATAAATTGAGTCTAATTCGTATTTTTCGTTAAGATTATTTGTTTGCTGACTAAGGGCAACAATTTTAGTTTTTTTATTAATTTTTTGCATTAAATCTTGTTGTGTGGTGAAATATACAAAATTAACATTTTTGTCTTTTAAGAAATAAAAATATGGCAAAACATTGCTCGCATGATTGTATAAAGAAAGTAAAATTTCATCACCTTCATTGACTAAATCTGCTAACATCATAGCAACTTGGTTGAGTGCTTCACTTGCTCCTGAGTAAAAAATTGTCTTTTTTCAATCAGCTTCAAAAAAAGAAGCGACTTTTTGACGAGTTTGATTAACTATGTCGCTAACTTCCAATCCTAGTCTTGAGTCTTTTGTTCGAGTTGAGATCGAAAATTTAGTATAAAAATCATTACCAGCTTGACAAACTACTTCCGGTTTCAAACCTAATGCGCCATTATCTAAATAAGCAATGTCATTATTTTGCAGCATTGGAAAAAATTTCTTATAATCCATTTTTTACTCCTTTTCAAATAGTGAAATATACTCAATATTTTTCGATTTATTACCCAAAATAGGACTTTTTTGAATTGCCAGGAACTTGAAACTGCACTCTTTTGCATATTCAATTACTCGATTAATTAAAAACTCGTGATGTTGTTCTTCAACATATCCACCTTCAGAAACGTATTTTGAGCTTGCTTCGAATTGCGGTTTAATCAAAGCAACTATTTGCTTTTTCGAAGCTAAAAAATCTTTACAAACTTCAAACACGTGTTTAAGCGAAATGAAACTAACATCAGTCACAACTAAGTCAATATTTTCAGTAAATGAAGATTTAGTTAGAGTCTTAAGATTGGTCTTTTCCATATTTATGACTCGATTATCATTTTTTAATGTGTAGTGCAGCTGATCGAAACCTACGTCAACTGCATAGACTTTTTTTGCTCCGTTGAGCAATAAAATTTGCACAAAACCACCAGTACTCGACCCAATATCAACACACACAAAATCTTTAGGTATTATCTTGAATTCTTCGATAGCTTTTTTTAATTTATATGCTCCTCGAGAAACAAATTCTTTTTGATTAATTAAGTCCAGCTTTATATCAGGGCGGAATTTTAATGAAGGAAGAATTTCTTTGTTTCCATTAACCAAAACATTGCCAATTCGAATTTGAAAATCAGCTTCACTTAATTCTAATTCAAATTTGTTGCTAATCAATATATCTAATCGTTGTTTGGTTATTTTACTCATTTTAAAATTAACCTCACATAATAATTAAAGTCAGGAGTTACCTTTTCCAATGACATACAAAAATCATTGAACAAGTCTCTTTTTCGAGCATTTGAACTAGTTATTCCATGGATTTCAAAAATGTTGGGTACTTGATGTTTAACATCATAATAGTAAGTTGATGTTTTGAAAATGTAGTAAAGAAACTTTCCAAAAGATTTTCAATCACACGACTGAAATTTTTCATCGATTGAGTTGACATGATTAAGTAAAATAGTTAAAAACATGTTCTTTTGGAAATTACTATTCATTAATTCTATTTCTACTTCGGCCAGCTTATTAATTGAATAGTTAGTATCGAATAAAATCAAAATTTTTGAAATCAGGAAGCGCATTTGTTTGTTTCTAAATCTTTGACGATATTTTAAAATAACCTGATTTTTTACCAAAATCAAGTTTATTTTTGCAACAGTTTGTTTAATATAGTTACTTTTTATCATCTTTATTAATTTTATCCAAAATAGCGTTTACAAATTTGTAATTAACATTGTAAATCTTAGCAATGTTAATCATTGTATCTATGACAATTTTAGGATCATTTTTACGCATTTCAAAAACACCGTAAATTAAAATCGCTCTTGCTAAGGCTGGAATTCTATCTCAAGTTCAATTGTCTAAAAGATAGAATTGAATAATTTTTTGAATTGTTGGGATATTTTTTTCTAACAATTCAATAACTTTCATTTGCGAGTCACTAAATGCTGAGTTTTCAAAAATATATTCACTGTTTAGTGGTTTATTAAAAAGTTGTGACTGATAAATAAGTGTAATGAAAACCATTCTCTTTTTAATCATTAACTCATTGAAAGCGACCTTTTTCGCTATTTCATTTAATTGCTTGTCTGTTTCCATATTTTTTCCTAAATTAGTCATAGATATTAATTAATTTTATTTTTTGATTATCTTTATTTTTTGACAGAGTAAAAACTATTGCGTTTACCTGACACTTATTAGGACTGACTTTAAAAGCACTTCGTCCATTGTGGCGCATTTTGTCATAAACCTCATCATAGTTAGCACCAATAGCACTATTGTAAGGACCACACATCCCTACATCAGTACAATAATAAGTTCCATTTGGTAATATTCTTGCATCATTAGTTTGCACATGGGTATGAGTCCCTAAAACTGCGCTTGCTTTACCATCAACGTAAATTCCGAAGACATTTTTTTCACTTGTTGTTTCACCATGAAAATCTACTATCATATAGTCAAATTGGTTTTGTGAATAAATTTCGTCGAATTTGTCAAAAAAGCAGTCTGCTTGTTCTTCATTTCAAGGTGACAATAACGGATTGAACTGTCTTCCCATCATTGAAGTTACTAAAACTTTTTGATTTTTGACTTCAAAAATTCCGAAACCCTGACCTGGATATGCATAGTCTATATTCGCTGGTCTGATTACGTCTTTGTTTTCAATGATTTCGCTAATTTCAGCTTTAGCTCAAACATGATTTCCAAGCGTAAAAACATCTATTCCAATTTGTTTTAATTTTTCATAATCTTGAGGCACAAAACCTTTTCTACCAGAAACATTTTCGGCCTGTGCGATAACAAAATCTATGCTATTTTCAGTTTTTAGTTTAAATAAATATTTTTCAACTATTTCTATTCCTGGTTCACCAAAAATATCGCCAAAAAATAGTACATTTATGTCTTCATTACTTTTAGTTATCATAATTAATTTTAATTTTATACTAATTCAAAAAAATCCTAAGATAAAAGCAAAAAGATTGTCAACACAATCTTGATTGCCTAATTTTGTTCTTTAATTTTTTGTTGGACTTTTTGCTCTATTTCATCATATTTATCTTTATTAAGAAGTAGATATTCACGAACTTTTTGTTTTCCTTGAGCTATATTTTCATTGTTATACGAGTATCAAGAGCCTTTCTTCTCAATAATTTTGAATTCTTCTGCTAAAGAAACAAGTTCGCCAGTTTTGTCAAATCCGTGACCAAAAACTATTTCCACATTAGCAATTTTATATGGGGCAGCCAGTTTGTTTTTAACAATTTTTACTTTTATCCCATTTCCGTTTATTTCGTTATTTTCACTAATGTTTTGCGTCTTTCTTACTTCAGCTCTAATTGAAGAATAGAATTTTAGTGCTTTACCACCAGGAGTAGTTTCGGGATTACCAAAAATGATTCCAACTTTTTCTCTAATTTGATTGATAAAAATAATTGTTGTTTTATTTTTAGCTAGTGAAGCGGTAATTTTTCTAAGTGCTTTTGACATTAATCTTGCTTGAGCACCAATAACTTGGTCGCGCATTTCGCCATTTAATTCAGCCTCAGGAACCAAAGCGGCAACGGAGTCAACAACAATCAAGTCAATTTGTCCTGTTTTAATTAAAATATCAGCAATTTCTAGAGCTTGCTCTCCACTATCTGGCTGTGACAATATTAAATTCGAAATATCAACACCTAAAGCCTTAGCATAAGTTGTATCGATTGAGTGCTCGGCATCAATAAATGCTGCTATTCCGCCATTTTTTTGGACTTCAGCAATTGCATGCAAACTTATTGTTGTTTTACCACTGCTTTCGGGTCCGTATATTTCAACAATTCTTCCCTTTGGTCATCCGCCTATACCCAGCGCACCATCAATTGCTATAGAGCCACTTGAAAAAGTTTCGCAGTTTTGATCTGGTTTGTTACCTAAAAACATGATTGATTCTTTACCAAATCTTTTTTCTATCTCTTTCAAGGTTGTTTCTAGCATACTTCTTATTTGTTCTTTTTCCACTTTTTCCTCCTACTTATTAAAGTAAGAAATTAGCACAGTTTTTAAATCAAAATAAAAAGTGTTGGTTTAACCCAAAACACTTTCTAATTTTTTAATTGCTCAATCTTCGACTAAAAAGCTAAATGTTACATTGACACTACCGTCATCTTTTTGATATTTGTCAATAACACTAACTTGATAGATACCCTTAAGTTTTGCAATTTTATCTAAAACAGTTTGAACACTTTCATGATTTTGTAAATTGATTGTAAAATCTCTAGTTTTTAAAGGATCATGCTTGTAATTTGCAAAGATTGGTGCTTTAGCTTTATCTTCATCTAAAAAGATTTCAGCATAAATTGCATCGCTTTGATATACTTGTGGATTCAACTTACCTAAATATCCAATCATTTTACCGTTTTTGAAAATTAAGGCTGAATAATTCGGGTGCAAATATTTGTTTTCTTGTTTTATAAATTCAACTTGACAATCAAGTAAGTCGATAATATCTTGTTTCATTTCGTTGAAACTTTTTTCGTTTGAAGCTAGTCCTAAAACATTGCTTTTGTCCTGAATCATTCCAATTTCGAAGATTGACATTTTTTTAATGCTTCGTTTTTGATTGTAGTCTAACACTTCAGCTAGTGAAAGAGCAAGTGAGTGACGCAACTGATTTCGATCACTAGAAGCATAAGTTGCTAAATCGATTGTTGAATTGAAATCAAAAGGATTTAAAATATTGGCCTTAGCACTAGTCAGGGTGAAAGTACGCACATTTTGATATTTCATTGCTTTTAAAATGTTGTTGTAATCTTTGTATGTAACATTTTCAACTTGCTTAATTTCTGGTTGAATAATGGCAAAATTTTCATAACCATAGAAGCGGAACACTTCTTCAGTTAAATCTTGCATTGTTTTTAAATCATAACGATAGGCAGGCGCCATTACTTTTTCGTCTTTAATCTCAATGCCAAGAGTATTTAATTTTTGTAAGGTTTGTTTAAATTTATCAGTTGCTGTAATCTCAAAACCAGCATAAAAATCTAAATAGGCTGCATCATAATCAAAAGTGTGTTGTTTGGCATCTTCATAACCAATAATTTGGCTAGCCTGATTTACTTTTGATTCTAGATATTCATGTGCTAACAAAATTGATCCCATGCTAATTTCTTTTGAAGCACGGTTAGCTGAATTTGTTTCTATTTTGACTTGTTTTTTTGAATTTCTTACTTCTTTTAAATCAAAAGAAGCAATTTCAAATAAAGCTGATGTTGTTTGACTATCGCAACCACTATTTTCGCAACCTATAACAGCTGCCACTGAAACAACTTTGTTGTTGTTTAAAACACATAAGCTTTGGTCAAGTTCAACTTCTTTATTACCAAAAACTACTGCTTGGCCTGTGTATTTTTTCACTTCAAAATCTTTTGAATTTAATTTTCTTACATCATAAGCGTGAGTGGGTAGACCTGCGTATAGGAGCACTAAATTTGATAAATCAACTGCTTTAGAGATTGACTTTATCTCATTTTTCATTAAAAATAGTTCATCTTGTAAAGAAATTTTAATATCTTCAACTTTAATTTCTCTAAGTGTAAAGTGATTGGTTTCTTGCAGTGATTTGATACTGAAATCTGAATGAAACTCTTTTGTTAGCAATTTGTTTAAAGATAAAGGAGTTGTACCAAAATAAGCAGCTAATTCTTTTGCCATTATTAAATATGAATTAGCGTCTGCTCGGTTAGATAAAATGCTGATATCGATGATATAGTCATCTAAGGCAAAATATTCAATTGGATCTAGGTTTAAATCTACTTTGTTTTCAAAGACGAATATTCCATCATTTCACATATTTTTTTCGCTAATAGAATCAGGTTTAAAACCAATTTCTTCAAGTCCAACCAACATTCCTTCACTAATAATCGAACGCATTTCACGAGCCTGAAAAACATCTTTTTTGCTTCTTGAACCAGGTACAAAAGCCATTAAGTAGTGACCTTCTTTTACATTGGTAGCATTAGTTTGAATAGTTCTGATTTTGTCATTAAATTCAATTTCACAAACAGTTAAACGATCTGAATTAGGATTAGGATAAGTCTTTAAAACATGGCCAAATTTGATACCTTCAACATCAGCAAAGCGTCAATGTTCTTCAACTTCAAAACCAATTGAATTGATTGCCTTAGCAACTTCTTCTATTGTGATGCTTTCATCTAAATTTGCTAAACGTTTTAATTCTAAAAATGAAAATAACATCTTGTTTTCTCCTATCTAAATTGCTTTAAAAATCTTTCATCGTTTGTGTAGAATTCGCGAATGTCATTGATTCCATATTTAATCATAGCTATTCTTTCGATTCCTATTCCGGCTGCAAAACCATTCATGTCATTTGTGTAACCTGCCATTTTTAACACGTTTTCATGTAACATTCCTGCTCCTAAAACTTCGATTCAACGATTCTTGTAAAATACATCAACTTCAACGCTAGGTTCAGTGAATGGGAAATATGAAGGACGCAAGCGAATTTCTACTTCTTCTTCCAAAACATATGACAATAAACTTTTTAAAGTTCACATTAAATTACCGAAATTTGTATATCCAACCGACACAAAATCTAACTGAGTAAATTGATGTGAGTGTGTTTGATCTTCTTCGTCATTACGATAAACTTTACCAATAGCATATTGACTAAATGATTGATTTGCATATTTTTGCAATGCTCTTGCACTAATTCCTGTGTTATGAGTACGTAACAATGTGTTTTCATCGATAAATAGTGAGTCTTGCATGTCACGTGCTGGATGCGATTTTAAAATATTTAAACGTTCGAAGTTGTATTCGTCTGTTTCGATTTCACTCGCTCTAGTTTCAAAATATCCGTTTGAATTAAATCAGTCTTGCATTCTTGTGATAATCAAATTGATTGGATGAATTCCACCTTTCTTAGTAACTGGTTCATTAACATCAATTCAGTCTTTAGCGATAGATTGTTCAATTTCAAGTTGTAAAATGTGTTCTTTTGCTTTTTCAAAAAACGTTTCAGCTTCTTCTTTTAAAACTTTAATTTTTTTACCAATAGCAGCTTTTTGATCCGGACTAGCTTCTTTTAATTGTTGCATTAAAAGTCCAATTTCACTATCTGGAGCATTGAATTTTGCTTTTAATTGCTTTAAATCTTCTAAATTTTTGATTTCCGATAAGTCAAATTTCATCTTATTCTCCTTTTATTTTCTTTCAGTAGTTATAAATTTTTTGCTCATAGCTATTTTCACTAGCAGTGTAAAATTTTTGACCTGTTAATTCATCTGGTAAATATTGTTGTTTTACTCAATGATTTTGATAGTTATGTGGGTATTTATATTCAACACCATGTCCTAATTTTTTTGCCGATTTATAATGCGAGTCCTTTAAGTGAGTAGGAACATCATATGCACCACGATTTTCGACATTTACTGAAGTGTTTGACCAGGCTTCAATGACACTGTTACTTTTAGGACTTAAGGCAATATTTAGAATTGCAAAAGCGATAGGTAGATAACCTTCAGCTTCACCTAATCTTTCAAATGCTTCAATGGCTTGGAGTGTTTGCGAACCACAACTTGGATTAGCTAGTCCGACATCTTCATAACTGGCGCAAATCATTCTTCTAAACATATCATCAAAATTTTTGCTTTTATACAACAAATATCCTCAATACAAAGCTCCATCAGGATCACTTCCTCTTAATGATTTGTGAAAAGCACTCAAATGATTGTAAAATTCATTACCATCTTGATCAATTCCAAAATTGATAACTGAAAAAATTAGTTTTACTTTATTTACATCTATTGTTTCTTTTCTATACAATTTAGCCAATAGTTCTAAGTCACTTAGTAAGATACGAAAATCTCGATTAGCATGCTTTACTAAAACTCGATAAACATCTTCATTTTCCACTGTGAATAATTCCAATTTTTGATTAATATTTTTTGCATATTCAAGCATCAATTTGTCAGTCGGCTTTTTGAATTCAAAAATATTCATACGGCTTCTTAAGGCAGGATTAACCTTGAAAAAAGGATTTTCAGTAGTTGTTGCGTATACAGTGATGCTTTGATTTTCAAGATGTGGCAACAAGATATCTTGTTTGTCTTTGTTTAGTCTATGAATTTCATCAACAATCAAAATTTCGTTTTCTTCAATTAAATTGACTAATGTTTGCTTGTTATCGATAGCAGCATTGAAATAAGCAAAACTCTTTTGCATTTCATTAGCAAGAATTAAACTGATTGTTGTTTTACCACTTCCTGGGGGACCAAAAAATAAAAATGAACGATCATCTTTAACTTGAATAATTCTTGCAAAAAAATCTCTTTGTCAGTCTTCACAAATGAAATCTTCGAGATTTTTTGGGCGACGTAAACTTGCTAAATTCATATATTTATAAATTTTATATTAATTACTTAGTAATTTCTAAACACTTTCTATAAGAAAGGCAATAAAAATAGACCGGCTTAACCGGACTATTCTAAATTTTTCTAATTATTTTTTAGCAAAAGCTACAGCAACTAAGATAATGCATACAAGAACTAAAATAAGTAGCAATGAAACTAGAACATAGTATCCTTTAGGAACTTTTTCATATGTTACAACAGTTGTTGTTTGACTTTGTTCTTCATATGAAACTGGTTTTGCTTCTTCTACTGGTTGTTGTTGTTCTTCTTTTTCTTCTTCGTCTTCTTTTTTAGATGAAGATTCAATTAGGTTTTTTGAAACCAAGTAATCTGTTGCTTCTTGTGAAGAAACATTATTTGCTTGTAGTTCTTCAATACTTTTTAGAGCTGATTCCATTCCCATGCTTCCACGGAAAGCACCATTTTGGTGGAATCAAACACGTGAGTCACCTTCTAATCCTTTAGCAATTTCGATAAATTTATTTAAACTGTCTTGGAAATTGTCGAATGTAAAGTAATTATCTTGTTTAGCACGTTTTAAATGTCATGTTAGGTTATTTTCTTCATCACGTTTTTCAATGATGTAGAATCTTGTTCTTACTGCCATTTTATTCCTTTCGAATTTTATAATGCTATATTAATTCATATTTTTAAAAATATGTACTAAGTTTATCACAATAAAAATTTTTTTACTCAAAAAGTACACATTTTGACACATTTTGACACAAAAAAAGACACACAGGGAGACTGGTGTCTAATTATTATTTAAAGAAAGTAGCAAATTTAGCTTTATCTTTTGCTGAATGAGTAATAGCTTTTTCAATCTTATTGTATGTTTCTACAACATCTTGACGATCATAACTTGATTCAATTGCTTCTTTATAATATTGCATTTTTGACTCGAATTCATTGTCCTTAAATACCAAAGCTCAGTCAGGAACTGAAGCAATATTTATTTTGTTTGTTCCAAAATTTTCATAAATTAAAAAAGAATAAACATTTATATCTTTTCCAATGATGTTTTGTAAGTGTTCAATGTGTTTGTCGTTTTGTTTTAAATGATTTTTAATTTCATAACGAACTTTTGGTTTTACTTTTCATCAAACATTATTGTTGTAATCACCTTCTATATCAGCATTAAACGACTTCATTTCAATAACAATAACCCCACGATTAGAAATTAATATACCATCCACTTCAAAAAGTTTCTTTTCATATTTTAGTAATGAACTAGGAATAAAAAAGAAATCTTGGCTAGAAGATCATTGTTGAATTTTTTTGGCAAATTCTTTTTCAAAATCTCTTCCCCGTCCCAATTTTTTCTTAATTTTTAAACGATAAAATAGAAAAATTACAAATCCTGCCACAGCTAACAAGATTAAAATAACCATAGCTGCTATTAAACCATTTTTTATTATTGTTGGATTAGCAACAGGCGCAGCATTATTAGTTTCTACAGTTGTATTTTGAATTTCTTCTTTTAGTACAGTCAGTAAATTATTCATTGCTATTTCCTCCGATTAAACTAAATTGATTGTTGCTTAAATATTTGTTGAGTTGTTTGTAATTGGGAACATATTCTTTCAGTGTTTTTTTAAATTCTGGTCCGTGATTGTGATGAGTAATATGAACCAATTCATGAATTATGACTGAGTAAATTATGTTTGGATCAAAATGTATCAATCTTAAATTATATTTGAATGTTTTTTCATTATTTTTAAGAATGTATTTACCTCAAAACGAAGTTACTTTGACAATTTTGATATTTTTTTCTAAATTCGATATTTGCATTAAGTTTTCGCATCACTTGTGTGCTAAAAAAATAAATTTTTCTAACTCTTTTTTTAAAAAAAGACTGATTTTTTTACTTATCTCACCTTTATCATCTTTAGTTAATTTCAATTTTCAAACTTTTTCGTTAATTTCAAAAATGACGTGTTTATCAGTTATTGAAAAAAATATTTGTTGTCCGAAGTAAAAAAAATACTGTTTTTCAATATTAATTGCTTGAGTTGCAAAATTGTAATCGTAATATTTTTTAGCAACCAATCTTCTTACTCAGTTTCAGTCGATTTGTTGGTGGTAGATTGAAAGACTAATTTCAAAACAATCATCACGCGGCCTTAAGATTGTGCGACTATTATTAGTTGGTACAATTACAAATTTAAAGGTTTTTTCGCCAATTTGTAATACAATATTATTACTCAGTCCAGTTTCAAGCATGACATAAATTTTATATGATTTATGTTTAAGTTTTATTTTTTTGGTTATAATGCTTTTATCAACTAATCGAGGAGACAAATAAATGGCAAATATTAAATCAAAAATGAAAGCTATCGTATCAAACGAAAAAGCAAGAGTTAGAAACGCTGCAATTAAATCAAGAGTTCGTACAGCTATCAAGAAAACTAAACTTGCTGCAATGAATAATGCAGAAAATGTTAGTGAATTACTTTCAAAAGCTCACCACGAAATTGACAAAGCCGTTTCAAAAGGTGTACTACACAAAAATAATGGTGCACGTAAAGCTGCTCGTTTAGATGCTTTTGTTGCTAAAGCTAAAGCACAAGCTTAATTGTATTCAGAGAACCTTTTGGTTCTTTTTTTATTATTTTGATTAGTTTTTAACTAAAATTAAATTTATGAAAAAAATTACTGTAAATATTGAGATTTCAAAAGGAAGCTCAATCAAATATGAATACAATCGTAAAACAGGAAAGATAGCTGTTGACAGAATTTTGAGAGGAGATTTTAAATATCCTGCAAACTACGGATATATTGCTGAAGCATTAGATTGAGATGGAGACGAACTAGATGTTTTAGTTTACTCATCTGAAACATTCATGCCTGGAGTAAGTCTAGAAGCAAGAGTAGTTGGAGCAATGAAAATGATTGATGATGGTGAAACTGATACTAAATTAATCGCAGTACATGCTGATGACTATCGTTTAGATCACATTCAATCACTAGCTGACTTAGATCAAATGTGACTACAAAGTGTGTCAAACTTCTTCAGTACTTACAAAAACTTTAAACGTGAAGGAATTACTCAAGTTACTGGATTTGAAAATGTTGAGTGAGCTGAAAAAGAATACCACGAATGTGTTGAATTAATGAATAAATACGGATCAATGGATAAAGATGATTTCATTGAAAAAATGAAAAAAGAACATCCTGAAAAATATCTTTAATCACTAATCAGTACATCAACGTACTGATTTTTTAAAAGGAGAAACATATGGACAAAAAGACATTTAAAAATAAGTTAATTTCTTACATGGAATTAGAAGCAATGAGTCGTTATGAAGAGCCAGTTGTGCAAATGCTAAAAGAAAATCTAAAAGATTCTTCATTCATCTTCAGTCGTGATGGTTTTGGATCACTAATTATGCTTAAAAAATCAAAAAAATCGAGCGCACCAAAAGTTATGATTACCGCTCACATGGATGAAGTTGGTTATTTAGTTCGTTTAATCGATAAAAAAGGGCAAATGCTTTTAACTCCTGTTGGTGGAATTTGACCTTCTGTTGCAATTGGAACAAAAGCAACATTAGTAACCAATAAAGACAACAAAAGGTTCACTGGACTATTTGGGCATACTTCAATTCACGTTATGAGTAACGAACAAATTAAAAATGCCATGACTAATAATGAAATTTATGCCGATTTTGGTTTCAAAGATGATGAAGAAGCTCGCCAAAATGGTGTAGAAGTAGGTGACAGAGTCTACATGTCTGGAGAAACTATTCACTTTGCTAATGAAGACTTAATCGGTGGTAAAGCAATGGATAACCGGGCAGGAGTTACAACTTTAGAATACTTAGCCCACCTGGTTGACAAAAAAGAATTAGACTGTGATTTATATTTAGTTGGAACAGTACAAGAAGAAGTTGGAACACGGGGAGCAAAAAGCTCTGTAAGTTTAGTTGAACCTAATATTGCAATTGCCTTAGATACTACTTCAAGTCATGATACTATTGGCACAATTCCAGGAACAACAAAACTAAGCCACGGTGCTGCATTACGAGTTTATGATCGTGGAACTATGATGGATCCAAATTTAGTTGAATGAATGGCTAGCGTTGCTCGCGAAAATGATATTAGAGCTTATAAATTTGTGGCTGCAGGTGGAGGAACTGATGCAGGCGAATTGCAATACGGAAAAGGTGGAGTAGCAACAATGACGGTTTCATTGCCACAACGTTACCTACACTCACCAATTGGAGTTTGTGATATCAATGATTTAATGGCGGCAGGTCAACTTTTAGCGCAGTTTGTGCAAGAAGTTAATAGTGAAAGTTTTGATGCTAAATTAGCATACAAATAAGATGCAAAAAATTAAAGAAGGATATACAAATACATCATTTCGCGATAATGATAGATTTGTTCAAGTTAAAAAGTTAAACGGTTGAAATCACAATATTGACTACACAATTTTTAAAGACTTAGACTTTATTCCTAAACTAATTTCAAACACTGAAAAAGAAGTAGTTTGAGAATATATTGAAAATAAAAAAAATATTTGAGATCAATACACAATTAGTCAAATCGCAATCAATTTTAAAAAATTACACGATTCAAAAATCTCGTTACCGCCGAAAAATTTAGCGGCAAGATATGATAATTACAGAAAAATAACAAAAAATAAAAATCTGGACATTTTGGAAGTTAATAATTATAAAGATGTGGTTAATGAAATTTTAGAAATGTATCCCGATTCTTGACCAGTTCATAACGACTTGTATGGTTCAAATGTTATGACTGGTGTTGACAACAAGATATATTTTGTTGACTGAGAATATGCCACAATGGGTAATAAAAACTGAGATCTTGCTTTTGTTGTTGTGGCAACTTTATTCAATGAAGAACAAGAACAATGACTACTTCAAGCATATCAAGATTATGATCTTGAGGCTTACAATCGCTTTAAAATAGTGGTTGCTTACTTTATTGTTATTTGGGCTTATTCATTGGACCAAATGCCTATTGATATTGAAGCTTGAAAGCAAAGACTAACAAATTTAGTTAACAAATACTGAAAGAAATAATTTAAAAGACTGAAAGGTTTTTGGCCTTCAGTCTTTCTTTGTGTCAAAATTTAGTTTTACTACTGGTATTTGAGTAAAAATATCAATCTTTTTTGTGTTTGCTAAAATCAAGTTCAAAAAAGATATTAACTGTTTTTCAAGATATTTATTTCATTTTCGGTCAATTCTCTTCACTGACCTAGTTCTAAATTTTTGTCTAGTTGAAGATTACCAAAACTGAGTCTTTTCAAATAAGTTACCTTGTTACCCACTGCTTCAAACATTCTTTTAACTTGATGAAATTTTCCTTCACTTATTGTCAAAAGACACTCATTTTCGTTAATAATTTCAAGCTTTGCTGGCTTTGCTTTGAAATTTTCTTCGATCGTGACCCCATTTTCAAAAACTGAAATATATTCCTGACTAACTTGTTTTTCAGTCTGTACAAAATATTTTTTATTTACATGTTTCTTAGGTGACAATAAATTGTGTCCTAACTGTCCATCATTCGAAATAATTATTAGTCCTTCTGTGTCTTTGTCCAGTCTTCCATAACTAAAGAATTTTTTGTTATCTAAACTTGTTAGATCAAAAATTGTAGATTGAAAATTATCTTCATTAGCACACACATAACCTTGTGGTTTATTTAACATATAGTAGAAAAATTTTCGGTATTTTATAATCTCATTATCAATGCAAATAGTGTCATTTGCAGTAACTTGCTGAGTCTTTGTTACCATTTGAGAATTGACTAAAACTCGTTTGGAAGCAATTAATTTTTTGATTTCAGAGCGACTTAAGTTTGTTGCATCACTTAAGAATTTTTCAAGTCGCATGCAATTACCTTTTCAATATTCTTATTGATAGATTTGTAATTTGGTGTTTGTGTAAATTGTTTGATTGGTTCGACTTTGTGACGATTGATTTTGATTCTTTTTACAATTGTTTCAAAATTACTTCCATTAGCGTTGCCTAAAGCAATTTCTTCGAATTCATCATAACTAAATCCCATTTCGTCTTCATCATTTTGACCTTCTCACAAGTCAGCACTAGGTTTTTTGTGAACAATAGAGTCAGGAACTCCTAATATCATTGCAATTTGATAAATTTCACTCTTTAAAAAATTGCTTAGTGGCAATAAATCACAAGCACCATCACCGTATTTAGTGAAATAACCTAAATGATATTCATTAGCATTATCGGTTCCTAAAACTAGTGCATTATTCTCTTGTGCTTTAGCATACAAAAACACCATTCTCATCCGTGCTTTTAAGTTTGCTAAAACTAGTTTATCTTCTGTGTTAAGACTCTTTTTTAAATCTAAATATGCTTGAGTGAGATCAACATATTCAACTTGGGTACACAACTGATTTTCTAATTGTTTAACGTCACTCAAATTTGGCTTGTCACTTAAAGAATCGCTTATTGTGATCGAATAAAAATGATTGTTTTTTAGCTCAGGCTTGTTGTCTAAAATCATTGCTAAAGTGCTTGAATCTATACCACCACTAAGTCCTAAAACATAGCCTTTTTGATTTGAATGTTTTAAATTTTGGACTAATCATTCTTGCAATTTATCAATTGAGTCAACTAATTGTGAATAAGAATTGCTTTGTTGTATCTCTTTTAATGTTTTTTCTTGAATTTTCATGCTCTAATTTTAATCAAAAAGACTTATAATTATTTTTATATTTATGCTTAATTTAAAGGAGAAATAATGTCAGGACACTCAAAATGAGCAACAACAAAACACCATAAGGCTGCTCAAGATGCTAAAAGAAGTAAAATGTTTCAAAAATTCTCAAAAGAAATTATGGTTGCTGCTGCATTGGGAGGACCTGATCCAGATGCTAACCCTGCTTTAAGAATGGCTATTGCTAAGGCTAAAGCACGTTCAATGCCTAAGTCAAATATTGAAAAAGCTGTTCAAAAAGGTTCAGGTGGTTCAAGAGAAGGATCTAACTTTAAATCATATATTTATACCGCCACAGCTTTTGGTGGAACCAATTTCATCGTAAGTTGTCTAACTGATAATTTCAACCGTTTAGCTTCAAACATTCAACACTACTTCAACAAAGTAAATGGGCAAATGGGTAATGGTAAAGTGCCTTACACCTTCGATGAAAGAGGAGTTTTAGTAATTGCTAAGGCTGACAACTTAAATGAAGAAGATTTAATGATGGCTGCTTTAGATGGTGGAGCAATTGATTTCATTACTGAAGACGAACAATATGTAATTTATTCAAATCCTGAAGATTTTAGTGAACTAAAGAAAAATATTGAACAACAATTTAACATTGAAAACTTCTTGACAGCAGAAATCAGTTATATTCCAAACATGGAAGTAGAAATTCCTGCTGATAAAGTTGAAAAATTTGAAAACTTTTTAGACATACTAGAAGACGACGAAGATGTACAAGAAGTTTACCACAATGCAAAATTCCCGAATGAAGAATAATTTGTCAAAGATAGGTAAAACTTATCTTTTTTTGTGCAAGAAAAAAGTCGCAATTAGGTTTGCGACTTTTATTTATTCTATATTTTAAGCAAAGAAAGACTCGTCTGTTACTCTTTCATAGTGTGGCATTTCTTCACCTGGACTTGCAACTATTCCATTTTCTGCAAGCATTTTTGTAAGTTTATCAATGTATTGGAATGCTCTACTTATTACTTCATCATCGCTTTTTGCTTTGTCTAGATATGTGCCGTTATCGAAAAAATGTGTTGACATTCAATCCATAGATTCATGTAAAAATGCAAATTCTGCTCTATCATCAGGTAAAAATTCCTTATATTCTTGGCTTTGTTTTACATTTTCTGGCGCCACTTTTATCAGTCATTGAGTAAAGTAATCAAGATACATATACACTTCAAAATAATAAGATTCAAGTGGACCAAAGCCCATGCGTTTGTATTCTAATTTTTTAAACAATCCCTTTTCAGTAAAAAATTTATCTTTTAGCTCAAGTAATTGTTGTAGGTACCAACCTAATCCGCTCATAAAATAATCGGTTATTTTCTGATTTGGATCACCAAAAAGTTCGCTTGTTGCTTCTGTTTTTCAGTCATATTTAAAGTTATCATTATTAAAATCGACTAGCTTATTGTAGTAGTAATATATCAATCAAAAGACTAGTCATTTTTGTGATAACTCGTCACTGTCGCCACTGCTGGCATCTTTTCACATTTCTTGGATTTTTTCAAAGTCTTGAACTGAGTTTTCGCTTTGCAATTCAACTGCTTTTTGTTTCGTTGC
Organism: Mycoplasma sp. 3392; assembly: GCF_053851755.1. Taxonomy (NCBI): domain Bacteria; kingdom Bacillati; phylum Mycoplasmatota; class Mollicutes; order Mycoplasmatales; family Mycoplasmataceae; genus Mycoplasma; species Mycoplasma sp. 3392. The sequence goes on along the minus strand of NZ_JBSQBF010000003.1, from coordinate 7,971 downwards.
CTTTGTGTTTTCTGTTATTTCATTAATTTTTTCTCTTGTTTTATATTCATCTGTATATATGTAGCTTTGACGTTTTGTATTATTAGCAATTAATTCATCACTCTTTTGAACTATTTGTTCTAACATTGCATTATTTCAAGCTTTTACTAGCGAATCATACAAGGTTTTAACATCAAGATTTTCGTTAGTTTCCAACGCATTTGTAACAGCAGTGATTTGATTATTTAATTCAATCATTGTTTGGCTTGGTTGTTCACCTTTATTTTGATCATATCAAGCTTTTGCATCTTTATTTTTAAAATACAAGTTAAGTTCTTCAATCATTGAATTAGTTTCATTAATTGTTTGAATTGCTTGTTTATAAGGTGTCACATCTTCTGAAATCACAACGTTTGTTGCTAACAAGTTTTTAGCAATTGTGTCAATTTGTTGTTGTTTTTCATTTTTGTCTTCACGTTTTTGAATTTCATTAAATTCTAAAACTAAATCATTTGAACTAACTTGTAGAGCATAGTATTCATTTTTAATTTTAATGAGTTCATTTCTACGTAATATGGTAATGTTTTCAACAACTTGATTAATATTGTTTGTTGCTCTTGTAATTTGACTGGTTGTGCTTAAAGTGTTTTTTGTATTGTCGTTTAGTACTTTTTGCAATTGTTGTTTATGTTCGGTAACATCATCAACTGAATTATTTAGTTTTTGCATTAATTCACTAGCTTTTTGAACTGCTAGATTATATTGTTCTCAAGCAAGAGCTTCTTGCGCTTTTTCTATAGCTGTTTCAAGGTTCTTGTTAATTTCTTGTTTTTGTTCAATTGGTAGATTCTCTTTAAAATCTGTTGCATTTTTATCCAAGGCATTTTGGGCATCTTGTGAAGCTTTCAGTGAACTTTCAGTGTTTACTGAGTCTAATGCTTTTTTTAGTTCAGTTAATTTTGTCACTAAATCAGTGTTTTGATTGTTTTGGTTGTTGTTTTCTGCATCTTGTGTTTCTTTGGTAATTTGATTTTCTAAATCACTAATTAATGTTTTCAATGAATCATTTTTAGCAACCAAATCGCTATTTTTATCTTCTAAAGCTTGAGTATTTTGAGTGATTTCTTGACTATATTTATCAGCATTTTCACTCGTTTTTGTTAATAATTCATTTGCTCTATTTATTAAGTCTGAATTTTCTTTTTTAAGTTGTTCGTTAATTTGATTGTATGTGTTTTTAGCATTATCAAAATTTGTTTTAAGCTCATCATTTTGAGAAGAAATTTTAACTAAATCATTATCATTTGTCGCTTGGGTAATTAATTCATTATTTTTAGAAAGTGAAGCATTCAAAGTTTCATAATTATTGTCGTTTGCAATATCTACTTTGTTTGTTTGAATTCACTGATTTATTTCTTCTATTAAATTCTTATTGTCGTTTGTTTTTGAATCAAAAATGGCCTTTTGATTAGCTAATTGTTTATATTTCTCAATTTCTTCTTTTAATCTTTGTAGGAGACTTTTTAAATTCTCATTATTTTTATCTAGTTGATCCTGAGTTGATGAATTTAGACTTTCTTCTGTTTTAGCAATTATTTCGTTGATACTATTGAATGCATCTTTGAATGCTTCATTTTCTTTATTCTGTTCCAAAAGACTCTTAATTTCATCAAGAGTTTTTCTTATTTCGCCTTGGTCTGCTTTTGGTTCTTGTTTCTTAGCCAGATTGCTTTGCGCCAAATAAGAAATAGACATACCTGTTGCTACCGCTGTTAAAAGAACTAACAAAGCACTCAATTTGGTAGTTTTTTTCATATTACTCCTTTTTTCTTTTTAAACTAAATTGTACTGCAAAAAAGGCCTATGTGAGTTTTTTAGCACTATATAAAAGGTGTTTTTCGCTTTGAATCAAATATAAAAAAGCAAGAAACTTACAGTTTTTGCTTGAAAACGATTATTCAATGTAAAAGGCAATCTTTTGACCTTCCGAATCAAATTTCGGGTCAGTTTTTGACCGAAAATAAAAACTTACGGTCAAATTATTTTTAGCCTTTTTGGCATCATAAGTAACAAAATTTGTGTTGCCTAGCTTACTGAAATCATAGTCACTCACTGGATATACATTTGGTCTTTGACTATCAATTAACTCTTTAAATCAATCAAAAATTCGTTGTTTAAATTCTTGTGACTCAAAGTAAGTTGAATCTGAACTACTTGGATCATTGATGATTGCTTTTAAACTTGGTAATTTTTTGTTAAAGGCCAGAATGAAATCGGAAGACTGGATGTTAATTTTAGTTTGCAAAATTTTAACTTTTACATCTTGGAATTTGTATGTAGGAAAATTTGAGTATTTATCCTGACTTGCACTTACTCAATAAGAAATTTTTAAATAATCAGGTTCATTTTCATCCCAGTTGAGCGCAGTGAAAGTTACATCTATGTTTTTATTTTGAGTGAAATTAGCATTAAAAGAAATTATTGTGCGAATAAATTCATTTGGACTCTGCTTAGTTACATCTTCAACAATTGGTTGAGCTTTTTCTTCTGTTGTTGCATCATTAGCAATTTCGGATTGTGTTTCTTTTTGTGCTCTAATTTCTTGCGGTGTAAATTTAGGCGCTAAATCTGGATTAACATTAGCTAAATATCTTTGATAAATTTCTTTAGCATTATCTAAACCAATTTTATCCATTTGTGTTAATTTAATAGAATTGGCATCTTTTTCATATTGTTCTTTAGTATATTTTTTTTCATGCACTGTTTGCAAGTTGTAGTACACAAAATAAATAATACCTGCTAGTGAAAGAACTGAAAAAACTCCAATAATTGGTCATAAAATGCGCGGTGAAATACTAATTTTCTTCTTCATTTGCTACCTTACGTTTGAAAAATCTTGGTTTAGCATTTGGATCTGGTTTAGTAAATTTACATTTAGGAAATTGTTTGCATCCGATGAAACGTTGACGATTTGACTTGTTATAACGATAAACTAATTCATGATCACATAGAGGACATTTTTCACCAACATACTCTCGCTCTAGTTGACTGACTTCCATTGTTTTTGAAGCACTATCATAAACCTTGTTAAAACTTGTTCAAAAATTATCCATTACTTCTTTTAGTTGCTCTTGACCTTCAGCGATTCTATCTAATTGTTCTTCAACTTGCGATGTATATTCTTCATTGATAATAGTACTGAAATTATTAACTAGTTTTTCATTGATTACTTGTCCAAAATTGGTTGGTACTAGACTAGTTGCTTGTCTTTCAACAAACATTCTTTTCTTAATAACGCTAATAGTAGTTGCAAAAGTTGAGGGACGTCCAACTTTAATATCATCCAGCATTTGAATTAATGAACCTTCGGTGTATCTTGCAGGTGGATTAGTTTGTTTTAATTCATGAATATATTCACTAACTTTTAGTTTTTGACCAACTTCAAAACTTGGAATGTCAATGCTTTTTTCCTCATCATCTTTTTTAACTAAGCTATAACCAGGAAAAATTATTTTCGAAAATGATGTTTTGTAGCTAAAAGAACCATCTCTTAAATCATATTGATAGAATTCGCGAACTGGTGCCTTCATTAAAGACATCAAAGTTTTGTCATAAACTAATTTGTAAATGTATGCTTGCTGAGGTGATAAATTATTAATTTTCTTAGCACTTGCTGGATCTAAATCAAGTGATGTAGGACGAATCGCTTCATGGGCATCTTGCTCTCCACTGAAGCCTTTAACTGTTTCTGTTACATAATCTTGACCGTATTTTTTAGCAACAAATTCTTTAGCTTCAACAACAAACCGATCTGACATTCTAGTTGAATCAGTTCTTGGATAAGTAATAAGTCCGAGTTCAAATAATTTTTGTGCTGCATTTTGTACAACTTTTGAGTCATATTTGGCTTCACGATACAAAACTGCTTGTTTATAAGGGGTAACATCTGTGTCTTTTCGTTGACTAACTTTGAAATCAACTACTTCTAGGTAATGGGTTTTTGTTTTGAGCGCTTGAGCAGCGATTTCTGAACTTAATCAAGTGTTTTTGTCAAAAATACTTGGTTTTAAGTATAAATCAGCAACAACTCCATTTTCAAGTTTTGCTTGAATTGTTTCGTATTTAACCGGAACAAAATCATTAATTTCTTTTTCACGATCACAAACTAGTTTTAAAGCAATTGATTGCACTCTTCCGGCCGATGGTAAAGTTGGAGTGTTTTTTGTTGTTTTCTTCATTAGTTTTGACAACTTAAAACCAATAATCCGGTCTAGCATTCTTCTTGCTTTTTGGGCTGAAACTAAGTTTTTGTCAATGTCATGACTATTTTCAATTGCTTCTTTGATAGCACGAGCAGTAATTTCGTTATATCTTACACGACGATATTTATCTTCTACACCTAAATAATCAACTAAATTTTGAGCAATCGCTTCACCTTCACGGTCAGGGTCAGTTGCAATATAAACAACCGAAGCATTTTTTGCTTCAGCTCTTAACTTTTTGATTATTTCTTTTTTACCTTTTTCTTCGGCATATAGTGGTTCTCAGTTGTCTAAATCAATTCCTAATTGATCTTTTCCTGTTGTTTTTAATTCTAAAATATGTCCTTTTGAAGCAAGTACTTTGTAATCAGAACCTAGATATTTTTGAATAGTTTTTTCTTTATTAGGTGACTCAACAATTAGTAATTTACTCATAATGTATAAAGTTTATAGCAAAAAGGGTTAAATAGGTTAAAAAAATACTTTTTTTAGTTGGCAATATAAAAAAGCTAGTCATAAGACTAACTTAAATTAATTACAGCACTGATTTGAACTGGTGCATGATCACTTACATAATTAACAGCATAAATTCTTGTAATGTCTTCTTTTAATTTGTTTGGATTCTCATTTGCAATTCAAGTTTTTACATTTTTGTAGTCAAAATCCTTTTTAAAAAGATCTCACATGTTGTAACGATAAGGATAAGCAAAAGGAAGGTATTTATCTTCTAAACTATGTTTTTCTTTTTTATCTATGACATCTATATCTTTACTTTCAATAAATAAGAAACGATCATATTTAGATGACCATGCTCTTTCACTATTTTTTAAAGTCGTCAAATCGGAATTGTCCGTTCTGAAATTGTACACTTTTACTCCATTATTGTCACGATCGATTTTTTGAAAAATAGTATCTTCAATAATATTTGTGTCAGCACCAAAAATAATAGCTGAATCTGGGTTGGAAATTCTTTTTACTATATTTAATAAATATGGAATAAAAAGTGCTTCAGCAACTTCTTGCTCTCCTTGTCCTTTATAAAATTGTGAAGGTTTCTCAATTTCTCTTCTTCCTGCTCCTGGCGAATCAAAATGAGCAAAAATGGTCGATATGCTTCTTTTTGGATTAGCTTTCAATTTAAATTGCAAGGCAAATGGTGGACGAACATAGTAACGCTTATTTGCGATTTGTTCTAAAAATGAAAAACCTATTTTATTTGTCGAAAATGGAATTGGTTCAACTTTGTTGCTATCGTAAATTATTGCAATAGATTCTCTGCTTTTTTCGTAACGTGGATCGGTTGAAACACTTTCATTTTCAGGTTGAGCAATGTATTTGTAGTTTTTGTTGGTTAGTTTGTTTAAAACATCAACAATGTATTGGACTTGGTCACTTCTACCATCATTGATTTCGGTCAAACCGAAAATGTCTGGTTTTTGTTGAGAAATTATTTTAGCAATCGCTTGCACTTTGAAGGAATTTTCACTCATTCAAGAATTACCATAGTTTTTTATATTTCAGTGCATTATGTTTAAAATTTCGTACTTGTCTCACGACAAGAATGAAGTTTTTGTGTCTACTTGTGTATTTTCGTTATCAATAGGTTCTACTTTTGGTGGTATGGGATTTTCTGTTTTATTGTCGGAGTTTTGACTGTTTCCTGACTCGTTATTAGAAACTTCTTTATTGTCAATATTAATGGTTAATAAGTATTGCTTTGGACTTTCTACATTACCTTCATCTTTGAATTCTAAAATTTTGAAATTCAAAGTTAAATTGTTTGACTTATTATTGAAAGCAAAATCAATTTGTGTAGATTCTGAATTAGACACATTGCCTAGAGCAAAATCTTTAGGCAATATTTCAGAAAGATTTATAAAGACATTGTTTTCTAAAGTGGAAGTACTTGGAGTTTGAGAACGACTGAAAGTTCAAGATATTGTTCTTAATTCATCACTAAAAAATAGTCTACATCTTCTATCTTGAAGACGTGATTGCAATTTACCATCTTTGTTGTTTATAACTTGTAGTTTAGAATCTTTAATTTTGTTATAAACTGCATCAAATTTGCTGACATTTTGCTGTTTATTATCGTCAGGAGAAGTTAGATTATCTTCTTTTTTGTTTTCTTGATCATCAACTTGTTTTATATCTTGTTCGTTATTGTCGACAGTTTTATCTTTTGGAGTGTTTTGGTCGGTATTTTGATTTTCATTTTTGCTGTTATCTATTGGTTTAAGATCGCCATGTTTTTGTGTGTCAATTACGTTAGCTAAATTGTCAATTTCAACACTTAAATTTAGATCTTGATTTGTTAAAAAAATTACTTGATTATTTTTGTAAATTGCAGCTTTGAAAAATATTTTGAAAGTATTGTTTTCAACTTTGTAATCTAGTAAAAAATTAGGATTTTTTCATTGTTCTGATAACTTGTTAACTAAAATTCAATCTTGTTTTCATAATGATTTTATTTCATCATCAAAGACAAAAAGTGGGTTATTTTCAGTATTAATTGTTTTATTTTGAGTGTCAAAAATCAATGAATTTTGATTTTTTATCAAGTTAACTAATAAAGAAATGTTACTTTTATTTAACAAAACATGATTCTGAGTTTTTGAAGCAAAAAAATCATTAAATCTTTTAAAGTGACGAGATAAATTAAAATGTTTCTCGAAAGGTCTCTTGTCAAAACGATGTCGATTATTAACAAAACTTTTTTCAACCAATCAGTATTTGATTCGTAGAATTCCGTTTATTGGATCAAATGAATATTTTATGTCATTATTTACATTGTTTGAATCCAAACCTTGATTTGACAAAGTGTCTTTTTCGAGAGTTGCTAATTGATATTCATTATTGTTTAGTTGCAATATTTTTTGTTTACTTTCAGCATCTACTAAACAATTAGATGTTGAGTCAAAAAGCAATATTTTTTGTTTACTTAATTCTTCTCACAGCATTTCATTATCTTGATTTTCATCAACTAAATTGAAATCTAAACTGTCATTGACTTTTGTTAAGTCAAGATTGTAATCTTTTTCAGGTTGTTTTGGATCTGTGGTAGTATTTTTGCAACTTGCTATCGCAGTGGGACTAATTAAAACACCAGCAAGCGCAAAACATGCCATTAATAGTTTTTTCTTCTTGAACTTTTTCATCTTTTCTCCGATACTTTAATTTTAACAAATCGCCTTCTTGCTTTTTGAAAGCAAGGCAAACAAAAATTTGCCTTCTAGGGCAAATTAATGTTGAATTATTTTAGTTGATCTTGTAGATTGTCGATTTCAAAGGTTGTTTTCAATAATTTCCTGCAACAATTGCATCATGGTAAGCAACGAATTTTGAAGCTAGATAGTAAACTGTAACATTGTTTCCATCTACAACTACATTTAAAACGTTGTTTGAAGATTTTGTTGTGGTCCCGTTGTAGCTGTTATCAACTAAAGGAGTTGAATTGCTTGTTATTTGGAAGTATTTTGATCTATTTCCATCATCTGGACGCACCACACTGTCACTTCATTTGAAAATTACATTATTTGCTTCTTTAGCTTTTTGTCAATCATTTGTTTCATATGCGATAACTGTTGAGTTGTGATAATCATAGAAAAATGTTCAATTGTTTTTTAAAGTAAGTAAAATGAATTTTTTGAACTGTTGGAATTTTATGGGTAATAACTTTACCCTTGGTATCTAAAGTATAACACAAACGGAAAAAGAGTGTGTGTTTTTA
>NZ_JBSQBF010000002.1:0-144534 GCF_053851755.1 Mycoplasma sp. 3392 | reverse complement strand
ATCCAAAATCTGTTCTTTTTTCTGATTCATTAATTTCTTTTTTATATTCTTTTTTAAGTTTTGAAAAGTCTCACTTGTAACTTTGAAGTTTTCATAAAAGACTTTTAAGGTCTCCTAGTGAATGAAACTTTTGTCACTCGTCTTCTAAAAACTTTTTGGTATATCTTTTTTGTTTAAGCATAAAATCCAGGAATAATTTCTTTTGTTCTGCTACGGATAAGTTAACAAAATAATCAGGATTAATCATTGCTAATAAAGCTTTGCTATCTAGGTAGTTTCAATCATATGATCATGACTCAGGATATTCAGTTTCATTTTTAAAAATGTCGAATAAGTTTAACGAGCTAACTGTTCCTGATAATGATATGGTTTTGTCAGCTAGATTACCATCGTGTAACTCCTGGACTTGAATGGTTTTAATTGAGTTTTGAATAGTAATTGTGTAAATCTTTCCATAAGGTGAGTTAGATTCATAATCTTCAGATTGGTTGGTTCAATCGTCTCTTAAGTCTTGAAAAGTGAATTGAATAAAAGTTTCTTTTGTTACTTTATTGTTTTTCATTTGTCCTTTGGAATTAAGTCCAGTTAATGCAAGACATAAAGCATCCAAAAATGTTGTTTTACCTTTTCCATTTTCTTCACTTCATAATGGTTTTTTATTAGACATGGCCTCTTGTATTTGATTAGTGTCAAAATAAAGGCTGTCAATTGATTTAAATTTTTTTATTAAAACCTCTTTTAATTCCAAGTATTTAAAAATGCTAACGTATCCTTCATGCTCTTTCATGTGCCCTCCTTGTGATTTGTTAAAATAAATAAAAAGCAAGCCCCAAGGGACTTGCCATAAAATTCCATGTTTTTTTGTTCTTGTTTTTTATTTAACATAAATATGTTTTGTTATTTTTTTTGATTTTTTCATTTTAAGTAAGTAATTTAGAAACTAGCAAAGATATTAACGGACTGAAAGAAACATATAACGATTTAGTTTCCTGAATAGATAATTTTATCAATGATTCAGAAATTTATTATCAAATAAGTAGAATCAACAACTCTATCAAATCAACTCAGGATCTCATCAGTAATATATTGGATATCGATCCTCTTCCACAAGTTGCACAACTTAAAATTGATTGAGCTGCAAAAGTCGCTGAATTTGAATCAGTTAATAAAAATGATTTAACTGCTCTTCAAGAATATGAGAAGCAATTGTGAAAAGTTCAATATCGCGCACAAATTTTAAATCAACTAACCATAATACGTAATTACAATAGCTTTATTGATTTTACGAGATGAGAATTCATTGATTCGCAAGATAGTGAGCGCTTCAAATACTTAAGTAGCGATTTACCTACACTGCGCAAAGTATCAGAAAAAGTTCAGTCTAATCTTCAAAGATATTATCAAAAGTATCAAGATTTACTCAAAACCGGAAAATTTGAATTTGATGATCCAGTTGAAGGGGCTCCACTTTACTATCAATTTCCGGAATTGAGAAATGGTTACGCTAGCGAAGAAAGAAAATTATCACACAATCAAGTAATAGCTAGAAATGATGATAATTTGCTTACTTATTGATATTTTGGTTACATTCAAAACAAATTAAACAGTAAGGCTTATGAAGTTTTCTATAATTATGGTCAAGTCAAAAAAATCTTGACTTCTGATAATAATAATAATTTAATGACACAAGACCAAAGAAATAATTTAATTGCTAACTTCGTAAATAAATTAAAAAACACAATAATGCCGAATATCAAAATTGATAGAGTTCATTTCAATTCATTGGATATAATGAATAACAATCTAGTTGAAAACCTTTATGCAGACATATCTAGCGTAAGTGACGTTTTATCAATAATTACTAAATATGGGAAAATATTGAATCATGTGGATAATTTTGTTCAATTAATAAATAGCCTAAATACTTTAGAAAGTGATTATAATGCCTACAAACAAAATCAAATCACTGATTCTAATGTAAGACAATATTTTGACAATTTAAGCTCAGCGCCACAATTCAGCACAATAACACAAAAATGATTTGCACTAGCAAAAGAAGCGAAAATTGATGAAATTAAACAGCTTATTCACAGTATTGACTTTAGTTTAGATAACAATAAAGAAATAATAAGTAAGATCGATGATGTAAACAGAAAAATAGGTGATATATTAGAAAATGAAGACTTAAAAAACATTTATTATAATGGTACTTCTTCTACTTACTACTACATTTTAGGATCAATGATATCAAGTTCTTTAGGATCTTTAGGTGATTCTCCAAAATACAACGAAACAAATACTTTAATTGAAAAACTAGCACCAAGTTTCAACAAAACACATTTTATGACTTTAACAAATGACATAAAGTTCTTTTTCCTGAGACCTTTTGAATTAAATACTTATCTTGGCGCTAACAAAATTGTTCAAATCATGACTGAATATAACAATAAATGTCAAGAAATTGAAGACGAAGTAACACAAATACTTAAACAAGAAGAACAATCTTAGTTAATTGATGCTAAATTTTGCTCCAACTTTTAGTTGGAGCTTTTTAGTTGTTTTCCAAATGTATGTCCTATTACAAGTTTTTAGCGAAACAGTAAAAATAATGAAGATACTAAAAACTTACAACTATCATTAGAAAGTGCAAAACAACAACTTGTACCTATTATCAAAAAGGTTATTTTGAACGGTAAAAATACTATTGACACATTAGCAATTTATGATAATATCGTCCAAAATGCGAGTGAGAAGACTAGTCCAGGACTAGATAATAAGAGTCCAAAACAATATTTAAGTGAAAAAATGTCAACTACACAATTAGATAGTTTAAAAGCGCAACTAACACAATATCAACAACTAAATGATAATCAGTTGGTAAATGAGTTTTTTAATCAAGCAAATGTTAATAATGAAAAACTTACTAAGTTATTAAAATTGTTAGCCGATATTGAATCAAAAGTACGTCAAGTATTTAATGCCAATAAGCAAGTAATTATTGATTACGATAACAAAATCAGTGAAATTAACGCACAAAATGAAGACAAGATTGAAAAAGTAGAAGATAAACTTTTAACACTAACAGGAACAAAAAATATTGACGAACTAACTACTATTAGTCCACAAAACGCAAAAGATAATTCACTGTTAAAATCATTGTGAAATGATATTGAACTAAAGAATAAAGAACTAAAACAAAAACAAGCATTAATCGAACAAAATAACCAAAAAATTAGTGAACTAGAAGCGAAAATTAAGCAGCAAGAAGCAAGTAGTCTAGCATTGGAAAATGATTTGGCACAAGCAAGAATTAATCTTGGTACAAAAGATACTAAAATTCAACAATTACAAAACCAAATTGTGAGTTTACAACAACAAAAAGATAGTTTTGAAAAACAAAATCAAACTTTAAGTACACAAAAACAAGAATTAGAAACTCAAAAGCAACAATTGAGTAAACAGGTTGAAACTAAGAATACACAAATTCAAACTTTAGAGACTCAAAAGACACAATTGCAGGAACAAATTAGTACCTTAGAAGCAAAAATTAGTAGTTTAACGAGTGAGTTAGATACACTGAAAAAATCACAAGTTTCATTGAGTAGTCAAGTGTCTAACTTGCAAGAACAAATTAAACAAAAGGATACACGTATTAGTCAATTAGAAAGTGAATTAGCACAAGAAAAACAAAAATCAAAAGAAGAAGATAAGCAACGAATTAGTCAACTTGAAAGAGAAAAACAAGAATTACAATCAGCAAGAGATAATTTACAAAGTCAATTGACTACGACAACAAGAACTCTTTTACAAGTGCAAGGAGATAAAACTAGAAAAGAAAGTGAAATTAGACAAAATGAAAGAACGATTAGTGACTTAAGAAGTCAAGTGTCTTCGAAAGATAACGATATTAGACAAAAACAAACTACTATTAATAGTTTAAATAGTCAAATCACTTCAAAAGATAGTCAAATTTCAACTTTAAGTCGCGAAATTCAAAGTTTAAAACAACAAAAAGCAAGTTTAGAAGCAACTATTCAAGCAAAAGATAGTGAGATTAGACAAAAAGACCAAACTATTGAAGAACAGCGTGGTGAAATTGCTACGTTAAAAGGTAAAAAAACAGAAGAAGAAAGATTAAGAGAAGAAAATAGTGAACTTAAAAAGCAAGTCGAAACTTTAAATGCGACAATTTCGGAAAACACTAAGGAAATTAATAGACTAAAAGGCGAAAATAGAGAACTAAACTTATATATTCTTGATTATCAAGATTGACAAAAGTTTAGTGAAGCAAAGAAATTCATTGAAAAGTTTAATAACATTTTAGTGTTTTCGAAACAATATCTAGAATTTTTACAAGGTGACGAAGTGATTAATTGAGAACGTCCTAACATTCGGCAAGGAGAATATCACTCTTGAAACACACCAAATACGGAGTTTTTCAAACAAGTTGAGAAAGGACAAAAGGATTTTGATAGTTTATTCAGTGACATTGACTTAACAAACAAAGCAAAGGTTGCTATTGTACGTTCGCTTAAACCTGACAACTATATGTTAAATTGAAACCTTTTAAAAGAAGATTTTGAAAAACTTAAAAAATTGCAAACACTGAAAAAAGTTAAAGAATTAACTTCAAGACAAAGAACTAATAGTGAAAAACAAGAAATGAAACAACTTGTGTGAACTATTGATAATGTGTATAAACAAGTAAACTTAGTTGACTTGACTACTGAAGTGAGTGTACCTTTTAGCACTCCTTGATATAGAAATTGAGAAGAAATGTATTATGCTGTTGCGGAAGCACAAGACGATTATCAAGAGCAAGCCGGTTTAAATAACACTGCAAGTGGGAAAAAGAATTATATTGAAGGAGAACTAACAAAACTTGGGGTTGAAGACGAAAATTGAGTTCTTAGCGTTTCTAGAAGTTTAGAGGCACTGTTACAAGAAAACATTATGAAATTACAAGGATACAAGAGTGGAGAACCGGGATTTTATGAAGATATGAATAGTGGTTACAACTTAGAGTTGAGTAATATTAGAAAACTGAGAAGAGTTGAAGATATATTTACAAGATTTATTGAATTAGCAAACTTAATGGAAAGAGTTAAAGGCGAACTTGCGCGTTATGAAAGAAATTAATTAATAAAATAAGTAGACTTTTTTGAAGTCTACTTTTCTTTTACTAAAATGGAAGATTATCATTAGTGTGTTTAATTTCAATAGGAGTTTTGTCGTAGTAAAGGCTATATTCATTCATATAACTTGCTTTAGTTACTAGATAGTGTGACTTATTGTATATAAATCAATCTATTGTTTTTTGCAAGTCAAAATTGTTTTTCCAGTCACCTATATCGTCATTAAAAGTTGCGTCAATTACCATTTCAGTACCGTCTAAAACTAGTCCTGCATTGACGTGTTGAAAATCTTCATTATTAGAAATTTTATAGTACTTTCTATAAAACATTAAATTCTTGTATCCTAGCATATCTAAAGCAATGTAAACGAATTCGCTGTATCCTTGACAATTAAAATAAGCATAATCAGTAGTATCAATAGGAGTGTCGAAAATAGTAATGTAGTCGATTAATTTCTTGTTATAACCATACTCATAAATTACTTTTACACTTAAAAATCTAGTCAAAACTAATGCTACCTGGTCTAAATTAAAGTCTTTAGAAATTAGTTGTGAAACAAAGTGTTTTACAATTGAAATTTGTTTTTCAAATAGTTGTCTTGCTTCTCGTTTTTGCGCTTCATTTAAATCTTTTCATTCAATGTTTAAACTACCATATAATTTTGCTATTGCTTTATTTAACATATAATCATACACCATATCGAATTCATAACTATATGATTTTGACAAATCCTTTCTAACAAAAGGAGTAATGTGAGTGTAACTATCTAAATTAACTGCTTTATCTTGTGAAAACACCATTCAAGTATCATTAGCATAATCACGCATTGAAGTAAATAAAACGGTTAATTTATTTTCTAATTCACTATCGCTTCAAGACGCAATTTTTTCGATTTCCTGACTTAATTTATCTTTTCAAACAGTATAAAATTCTTTTAATTCAGGATTTAAAAACTTAGCATAATAAGTATTATAAGTTTCAATAAAATCCTTACCATTTAGTAACGCTTGTCACTTACTTACTAAGTTATCAAACTCAACACCTAAACGATTAATACGGTTAACTAAAACACTAGGATTAGCGTCAACAAAGGTGTTGTATTCTTCGATTACTGTATTAATTTTGGTATCAAATCTTTGACTTAACAATTCAAAAATACGCTTAAAAACAGCACTATTACCACTATATAAAGTGTTTAATTTAGTATAAAAATCATTAATTGCTTTTTGAATTGTTTCATAAGTATCTTTTAGATTGTTAATTCTAATTTTAGTTACATTATTATCATTTTGATATTTTGATTTTTGATTTAAAAGTAACGAAATGTTATCATTGTATTCTTTTGAAAATTTATCGTTAATTAGGTTTTGAACTACTAAATCATTTTTCTTATTGATATTATTTTTTGTTTCAAATTCTTTAATAAAAGCAGCAATATTTTCAGTTGAAAAAAGGTTATTAATGTCACTTTTTAGTTGTTTAAAAGTTTCTAAAGAGTTGTAATTTTGATTTTTGATTTCAAGAATTTTAATGTTAAAAAACAGTCTTAAGTTTTCAAATGGAGATTTTTTAACTTGACTTTCAAGATTATCTAAAAGGTTTTGATTTTCATTCGATTGCTTAATTTTAATGTAGTTTGAGTCAAAAACTTGCTGACTAAAATCAGCAATTCTTTGTTTATCGTGCACGTTATTAGCACAAGAAACTAATGCAGTTGGAACTAACACTAGTGGACTAATTGATAGCGATAATGCACTTCATAAAACTCTTTTTTTCATTTTATTTATCCTTTTTACAACTAAAAGTGCTTCTAGGTAAAATTTTTGGGTTATTTTTACCTAGAAACCAAAACCACCATTTTTCATCAATTGAGCCATATTCATTTGACCTCTTCCCGAAGCCATATCTTTCATTTGCTTTGCCATGCGCTCATAATCAGTTATTAACATATTGTATTCACGCGCGCTACGACCAGAACCACTCAAGATTCTTGCTTTGCGGTTTGCATCTTTTAATAATTTAGGATTTTTACGTTCTTTTTTGGTCATTGAGTCCATTAAAATCTTGTAAATATCGAATTTTTCTTCTGCTCTTGAAATTTGATCTTCGTCAATTTTATTTCCTAAACCAGGAATCATTTTCAAGATTTTAGTCATTTTTCCTAATTTCTTGATTTGTGCCATTGTTTCCATTAAGTCCTCTAAACTAAATTGACCACTAAAAAATCTTTGTCCTAATTTACGAGCTTTTGATTCGTCAATATTTTCTTCTGCCTGTTCGATAAGTCCAACAATGTCACCCATTCCCAAAATTCTTTTTGCCATTCTTTGGGGATCAAAGGCTTCTAAAGCGGAAATTTTTTCTCCTGTTCCGATGAAAATGATTGGAACATTTAAAAGATGAGTGATTGAAAGAGCAGCTCCACCACGAGTATCAGAATCTAGTTTAGTAATAATTGTTCCGTTTAGTTGCAACTCATCATTAAAAATTTTGGCCACATTAATAACATCTTGCCCACTCATTGCATCAACTACTAAGAAAATGTAGTCTGGGTGAATATTCTTTTTGATATTTTTTAACTCTTGCATTAAGTTTTCATCAATTGCTAAACGTCCCGCTGTATCGACAATTACTAAATCGTTGCTGTTTTGTTTGGCTTGTTGTAATCCGTTGTTAACAATCGCTAATGCGTCATCAACTTTTTCAGTATAAAAATCAACATCAATTTGTTTTGCAAGAGATTGTAATTGATCTCTAGCGGCCGGACGATAAATATCAGCTCCTATTAATAATGGCTTAGAAGCGATTTTTTTCTTTCTTAAAAATGCTGCTAATTTGGCAGTCGATGTTGTCTTCCCACTACCTTGTAGCCCAATCATCATAATCTTGGTAGGTTGTGATTTTATCTTGATTTCTGTTGCTTTTGAACCTAGAATTCGAACTAATTCTTCTTGGAAGATTTTAACTACGGTTTGTTGTGTGTCTAAATTACCTAATTTTCCACTTTCAAGAATTTTTGTTTTCACTTCTTTTGTAAAAGTTTTAACAACTTCTAAGTTAACGTCAGCTTCAAGTAATGAAAGTTTTACTTCACGGATTATTTCTAAAACATCAGCTTCCTCAATGCGAGTTTTTTTATTCATTTTTTCAATTGATTTTTGTATTCTATTACCAATAAATTCAAACATAATATTTAATTATAACCTAAAACCTTTTTTAAGCACTTGCAGTGACTTTTAACAGCCATAAAGACTCAAATTGATAAACAAAATTACTCATTTTTTCTTTTCAAGCACTTGCATTTTGAAGGTTTTTAATGGTACAATAAATAAGCAATATACACATTATTACGAAGGAGAAAAATGAAATTCAAAAACGATAAATTTTCAACCAAAGAATACTTTGACAAATTAGACGCTTGATTTAGAGCGGCTACTTACATTTCTGCTGGTCAAATGTATTTAAGAAACAATCCATTATTGCGTAAACCTTTAACAAGTGATGATGTTAAGATTTATCCAATTGGGCACTGAGGAACTATCCCAGGACAAAATTACATTTACGCCCACTTAAATCGTGTGATTAATAAATACGATTTAAACATGTTCTACATTGAAGGACCAGGACATGGTGGACAAGTTATGGTTTCAAACTCATACTTAGATGGAAGTTATTCAGAACTATTTCCAGAAATTACTCAAGATGAAAAAGGGATGCAAAAATTATTCAAAATTTTCTCATTCCCAGGCGGAATTGCTTCTCATGCCGCTCCTGAAACTCCCGGTTCAATTCACGAAGGTGGAGAATTAGGTTATGCTTTAAGCCATGCAATGGGAGCAATCTTAGATAATCCAAATGTGATTGCTGCAACAGTCATTGGAGATGGAGAAGCTGAAACTGGACCTTTAATGGCTGGATGATTCTCAAATTCATTCATTAACCCAGTAAAAGATGGAGCAATTTTACCAATTTTGTACTTAAATGGTGGAAAAATTTCAAACCCAACAATTCTGGAACGTAAAAGTGATAAAGAACTAGAAATGTTTTTTAAAGGATTAGGTTGAGATCCTATCTTCGTTAAAATTGATAATACTTCAAGCCAACACGCTTTAATGGCTTCAAAAATGGATAAAGCAATTGAAAAAATTCTTGCAATTCAACAAAAAGCACGTGCTAAAAGTGCACAAGTCGCAACTCGCCAAAATTGACCAGTTCTTATTGCTCGGATTCCAAAAGGAATTACTGGACCTGAACAATGAGATAATCTTCAAATCGAGGGAAGCTTCAGAGCGCACCAAGTTCCTATTCCGGTAGCAGCTGACAAAATGTCACATGCAGATAAGTTGGAAGCTTGATTGAGAAGTTATAACCCAGACCAATTATTCGACGAAAACGGAACATTCAAAGATGAATACCGTCAAATTTCTCCAAAAGGTGACAAGAGAATGTCAACAAACCCTATCACCAATGGAGGAATCAAACCAGTCAAATTAGATTTACCTAACTGAAAAGAATTTGCTTTAAATTTCAAACAACCAGGTGAAATGAAAGCACAAGATATGGTTGAATTAGGTGGTTATTTAGCAAAAATGATTACAAATAACCCTGAAAACTTCCGTATTTTTGGACCTGATGAAACAAAATCAAACCGTTTAAGTAAAGTTTTCGAAGTTACTAAACGTCAATGATTAGAAAGTATTAATCCAAAACTAGATGAATGATTAGCACCTTCAGGAAGAGTTATTGATTCACAACTTTCAGAACACCAAGCTGAAGGATTTTTAGAAGGTTATGTATTAACCGGAAGACACGGAGTTTTTGCTAGTTATGAAGCATTCCTAAGAGTAGTTGACTCAATGATTACTCAACACATGAAATGAATCAAAAAGGCTGATGAAGTGCACTGAAGAAATGATTATCCTTCATTAAACATCATGGCTGTTTCAACTGCTTTCCAACAAGACCACAACGGTTATACTCACCAAGATCCTGGAATTTTGGGGCACTTAGCAGACAAACAAGCAAAATACATTCGTGAGTACTTACCTGCTGATACAAATACATTATTAGCAGTTATGGATAAAGCATTTTCAGACCGTAATGTAATTAACCTAATTGTCGCTTCAAAACAAGTTCGTGACCAATTCTTTAGTGTTGAAGAAGCTCAAGAATTAGTTGACAAGGGACTAAAAGTTATTGATTGAGCTTCAACTGCTACTGACAAAGATGTTGATTTAGTAATGGTTTCATCTGGAACAGAACCTACAATCGAAGCACTAGCAGCAATTAACTTGTTACACAATCAATACAAAGATTTAAAAATTCGTTTTGTTAATGTTGTTGACTTATTAAAACTACGAAGTCCAGAAATCGATGAACGTGGACTAACAGACGAAGAATTTGACAAAATCTTCACTAAAGATAAACCTATTGTTTTTGCTTTCCACGGATATGAAGCTTTAATTAGAGATATTTTCTTTAAACGTCACAATCACAATCTTCACATTCATGGTTATCGTGAAAACGGAGACATTACCACAACATTTGATATTCGGGTAATGAGTAAAATGGATCGTTTCGACATCGCAGCTACTGCAGCTAAAGCAGTATATGATCAAAAAGCAAATGATTTTGTAAACGAAATGGCGCAAAAAATTGCTTACCATAACCAATATATTCGTGAAACAGGAACAGACATTGACGAAGTTAAAAACTGAAAATGACAACCTATTAAATAATTACAAAAGTCCGATTGATTCGGGCTTTTTGTATAATTTTAAATATGAAAAAACTAGCCAAAATATTTGCACTAATATCACTTTTAACTTTGACTAGCCTGACTGTTGTTGCTAGTCCAGTTGTTGTTCAAAATATGAGTCAAAATCACAATCAAAAGACTCAAAAAAATAATGCCGAGCCGATAATTACTAACTTAGAAAACCAAACAACACTCGTTCCTACTAAAGAAGAAACTAAAACTGTTGCTAAAAATACAGCTCCTTGAAATGCTTTAATTATTGCTGGACTTAGTATTTCAGTAGTAGGAATCATTGCTGTTATTGTTTATTTAATCTTTAAGAAAAAGTAAAAAAGTACACAATATGAGTATTTTTTCGCTTTTTTGTGTGTTAAGTTATAATTTTTAATAAGGAGATATATGGATCGAAGAAACAAGCAAAGAAAATTTCTATTCGCAATTGATTTGGATGGTACTTTGTTAGCAAGTAGTGCTGAACAAACTATTCACCCAAAAACAGTTGAACAAATTAAAAGAGCAGTTGATGAAGGACACGTTGTTTCAATCATCACTGGACGTCCTTGAAGAAGTACAAAACCAATTTATGATCGCTTAGGACTTAATGCTATTGTTGGAAACTATAATGGAGCACACATTCATAATCCTAATGACCCATTTTTTATCCCAACTATTTCTTATTTAGATTTAAATGAAGTTTTATACATTTTAGGTGATAAAAAGGTTGAAGCAGAAATTTCTAACTATGCTATTGAAGGACCTGACTGAGTACAATTAATGCACCGCGACGAAGCTCTAGAAAGAGTTTTCAACTTCAATACAGCAACAAAATTTAAAGAAAAAATTGAACTTACTAAATTACCTTTAAAACCAACAGGAATTGTTTTTGATGTTAAACCAACTACTGATGTTGTTGAACTATTAAGTTATCTAAAGAAAAGATATGGAGACTTAGGAGAATTTTCTTCTTGATCTAAAGGAGAAGGTTTAACTCCAGTTGTTGATATTACTTCAATCGGAGTAACAAAAGCCAAAGTAATTAGTTTATTAATGCGTTACTACGATATTGATATTGATGATACTATTGCTTTTGGAGATTCATTCAATGATGCAAGTATGTTTGAAACATGTAACATTGGAGTAGCCCCTGCTAATGCCGAACAATTCATAAAATCATTGGCAAGTGAAAAAATGAAACAAACTAATAAAGAAGGAGCTGTTGGTATTTTTATTGAAAAGTTCCTAAACAATCCTGAAAAATACATCAAAAAAGCCAAAGCCTTCCATAAAGAATTGGATAAAGAAAAATTGCAATTAGTAAGTGCTTCACACTTTTACGAAGATGAAAAATAATTTAGATTTGATCGGTTGCGATGAAACCGGAGTTGGAGATTATTTTAGCCCCATTATTTTTGTAGCAGCCTATGTGCCAGACCAAGCAAAAGAAGAAATTATTAATTTAGGTGTTAAAGATTCTAAAAAATTATCAGATAAAAAAATAGTCAAGATTGCTAGTCAAATTCTTGACAAGGTTTTTTATACAAAAACAACTTTAACACAAAAAGGAAACAATAGTCTTGCTCGATTTTTAAATGTTAATGAAGTTAAATTACTTTATCACTACAAAAATATTGTTGCTTTACAAGAAAAAATCTCTAAGCCGGCCATTATTGACCAATTTTCTACTCTCCGTAGCATTGCTGGCTATGAAGCAAGATTAGCTAAGACTAATTTAAATTTTCAAAAACCGCGTTACGAAGTTTTATTTGAAACCAAAGCTGAAGATAATTATTTAAGTGTTGCAGTTGCTTCAATTTTGGCACGTTATTTCTTTTTAAAAGCAATGCAAGAACAAAATGAAAAATATAAAGTAATTTTTCCATTTGGAGCAAGCAACAAAATCATTGAGTTTGGTAAAGAATTTATCAAAATCTATGGCAAAGAAGAGCTTAATGTTGTTGCAAAAACTAATTTCAAAACTACCGATGCCATTCTAGGTTAACAAAAAAGCCAGTTTCACTTAGAGACTGGCTTTAGTTTTAATTGGATAACTATTTTTGGTTTAACAGTTCAATGTTTTTATCCATAATTTCTAGCATTTCAAAAAAGCTTTCAGCTTGCAATGATGCCTTACCCACTAAAAAACCACTTATGTAAGGGATTTCTAGCAAGTGTTTAATGTTTTCTGGTTTAGCACTACCACCATACATAAAGCGTACGTTTGGTAGTTTTTTGCCTAGCACATCATAAACCTTAATAAGGTGTTCGTTTGAAGCAACTTTTCCTGTTCCTATAGCTCAAATTGGTTCATATGAAACAATAACATTTTTAAGGTCACTAACTCCTTCTAATGCCTCATCTAGTTGTTTGATTAGTGAGTCTAAGGTTTGGTTGTTTTCATACTCTTCTAAGGTTTCGCCAATACACAAAATAACATGTAATCCAACAGTCAATGCATTTTTAATACGGCGGTTAATTTTGTGCCCGTTGTCTTCGAAAAATAGCCGTCTTTCCGAGTGCCCAATAATTACAAAGTCCAAATCAAGATCTTTTAATTGTGCAGCTGATATATCACCAGTGTAAGCTCCCTTATCAAACATAGAAATATTTTGTGCTCCTACCTTGATATCTGAACGACTCACTCCTGGCAATGTCTTAACTGCTAAATTACACAACGATGGAGCTACTCCAAAGAATACACCATTACTTTTTTTACGCTTTGAAAAGTATTCATCTAGCTTTACCATGAACTGAATTTCTTCAGTGAATGTTAAGTTCATTTTATGGTTACCAATTAAAAAATATTTATCCATTTTTTCCTTCTTTCACACTTAATAAAAAAATTATAACTTTTTTAAGAAATTTTTGAGTTCCAAGGCCATTTAATATTTATAATAAAAGTATGATTTTAGAAGTAGTAGCAGGATTAATTAAGAATTCGGAAAACAAATTTTTGATGCTTAAAAGACCAGAACACAAACACAATCCACACCTATTTGAGTTGCCTGGTGGAAAATTTGATTTTGGACTAGATAAAGAAGAACAACTAAAACGCATTATCAAAGAAGAATTAGATGTTGATGTTGTAAATTACAAGTTTTTAAGAAAAATTTCACACGTTCACGAATTAGGGAAGCTAGAAGTTAACTTCTATGAAATTGAAGTGAAGGGTGACATCAAGTTATTACAACACAAAGAAGCTAAATGGGTAACCAAAGAAGAAGCATTGCAAATTCCGATGACTAAAGCAGCACACGAATTTGTTTCAAAACTATAAAAGGAAGAAGGAAGAAGAAAAAACTGGCGTTTGCCAGTTTTTGCTTAACTTTTAGAGACTAAGGGTAATCTAATATCTGTATATTAAACGCCTTTATAAATTTCTTGCAATGCTTTAATAATATTATCTTGTCTGTCTTTGATGTTTTGAACAACTTTTTTAATAGTTTTTTGATCTAATGAATCGATTCCCAAAATTGTTGCATTTGGAAATTTCATTTCTTTTAATAAGAAATTCAGAGCTTTATCTTGAGGATATGTGTTTATCTTTTCTTTAAAATCTTTGTTTGACATTTTTGAGTTTAAATTCTTTGGTATTAAACAAGTATTTCCAATTGAGTAAAGATATTTTTTATCATCTTCGTTTTTAAAAAGTTTAGATCCTTCTCTTGGTTTTTGTGGGTGACAGTGCTCTAAACTTAATTCATTATCCTTGTTTTTGTCTTTGTTTATTGCATGGATAATTTTGTTGTATATTGTATCTACTTCATCAATACGTGTAGTACTCAAATTATCATTTTTTGGGTAAATATATTCCAAGATTAATTTAAGTCAAATTCTAGTATAAACTTCATTTAAATTATGTTTGTTTTCTTCTTTGTTTCATTCATTTAGTCCATCTTCGACTAATTTATTGAAATCTTGGTCGAATGAAGTTACCTCTTTAATGTTGGAAATTTCATTTATTAAATGTATCTTTAACTCTTCTTGAGTATCAATTTCGTATTTCGAATTTTTATCATTTCAGTCTAGAATTTTGATTGCAATTCTATCGAAATTTGATCTTAGAGACCTATCATGAAAATTACCTTTAGTTTTTCATCAAATGATAACCTTTTCCAATGTTTTCAGTCATAATCTTAATTCATGAATTTTATAATCATTCAAGCATTCATCATCAAAAACACCAAATTTATCCAGAATAATATAAATTAAATTGATAGCAACATCTGGTAAATTTTCAGCCTTTTTCACTATAAAAATACCTTTTATTTTTGAAACCATAAGGGTATAAATAAACTTAAGTTGGTTTCTTTTTTCTTTGTCTTTGATTTTTGGGTTATCTAAATCTCCGTGCTTAATATATGACATTCTCCAAAGCTCAGTTATTAGATTTTCTTTTAAATTCTCTACAATTTTTTGTTTATTATTATTCTCAACATCATTAACAGCCTCATGATCAATGATTTCTTCTATAGTTTTACCTATGTTATAGATGCTAATTTTTTCACTTTGAGTTTTTTTGAAATTTTTTAGCATGATAATTTGGAATATATTTTCTAAAATATCTTTATTATTAGCATTTAATTTCATTTGTTTTTTGAAATCTCGAAATTGCCTTTCCGCTTCACCTTTATCTCTGTAATGAGACACGTGCAGCGAGTAAAGTTTTGAGAAAAATATATCGTACGTTTGTAAAGGTTTCGATAGAGTGTTGATGCTTTCAAAAAATTTGAAGGTATCTTCTTTCTTTTTATTTACTTTCGCAACAATTATAATATTATTAAGTAAACAATCAATGAATTTTGCCAATATTTTAGCACGTTTATTGACTTTATATGAGTTCAATTCTGATTCAATAAATTCTTTTGTTTTTAAAAATTCTTTTATTGCTTCTTTATTTTTGTATTTTTGAGGATACATGAAGAATTCATTTAAGTTTTTATAACACTTGATTTGTTGAAGATCTACAAATTTATTTAAAACATATAAAGTTTTTGATCCATTGATAGTTTTGGGTTCAAATAATTCAACTAAATTGTCATAACCATTTATTTCTAAGTCTTTAGCTTCGCTTGAATATAGCATTCTGATGGCTCAATAACAAATAACTAATAACGTCATTGTTCTTTGTTGACCATCAATAAGTCAATATGTGGAGCTTTCATTGTCTTTTAACAACGAAATAAAACCTAAATCTAACGTTTCTTGTTCATTTTCAGAATTAGCTAATGAAAACACATCTTTAACTAATCTCTGAATCAGCTCGTTATTTCAAGCATAACCTCGTTGAAACAAAGGGATTAAAACTGAAAAATCCCCATATTTGTTAAGAAATAACATTTTAAAATATTCTTGAATAGTCATTCTTTCAGCTTCAAAATTAGGTTCAATACTACTTTCTCTCTTGCTATCTTTAAAGTTTAAATATTTAGCATTTTTGTAAAGATGTTCAAAACTAGTATTAATGTCTACCTTGATTGAATCATTATTACCATCAATTCCATGGTATTTGTAAAGCCATGTTTTGAATTTATTTTCTAGATAGTTTTCGGAAGAAGAAATTTTGTTATTTTTTCTAGAAATTTCATTTTTATAGTTATCGATGAACATATAATAACCAAGTGACTTGTTTATATTTTTTATGTCTGTGTCTAAAGTTCTAGCTAGTTCGTTTTTCTTTTTGTTATCTGATTTGTTGTAAACAATAGTAAATAATATTGAATAAAAGAAATCAACTTTATTATTGTTTCATTTCCGCGATTCTGAACTTAAAAAATCCTGGTTTTGATTAATTAAATTTTGCATATTATTCATTGTCTTATCATAAACATACTTTTTTAATTTTTCTGTTAACTTAGAAATATTTGAGTCTTTGTCATGCAAGTTTACAGCATCTATTACATCTTGACTAAGAGAAAATTCGACACAATACTCTTCATCATTTGTTTGGTTTTTTATAACTATTAATTCAGTAAATAGTAAAATTCTAAGAAATTGTGTGATGGTACTCTTAGGATGAATAGTTCTATCCCGAAAAACGAAACAATCTTTCAACTCTTTGAAGTAGAGCTCACATTGATTATTATCTTTCTTTTTCTCTTCGTAAACGATAGTGAATTCTGAAGGTTTTTCGAGAAGATATTTACGTATTTCGGAGCTCTTCATTCAAGATTCAAAAAAAGTATCGAGATATCGACTTACATTTGTGCCAATTTTTCAATATTTAATATTATTTTTTTCTGTCATTCTCTTTCTCCAATTCATAAATTAATTCAAAAACAGGGGTAATAGCTTTAACATCAATCGAATTACCAGCTTGGCGGTACAAGGCAGTTCAGTTAGTAATTTGTGAGTCAATGAATGGTTTTAGCTTGTTATATTGTTTGTTTGTAAAACCCATAATTCTAAATGCTTCTCGCGGGGTGATGAGACGTCAGTTTAAAAAACCTTTCTCATTTTTGTTAATTGGAATAATACCAACATTAGGAAATCTATCTTGTCTTGTAGTTACCGTTGGAATAGCTTTTTCATAGTCTTCTTTAGATATTCGTCTTCCTTCTTTTATGTATTTTTGTCTTGAAGGTGTATCTTTAAGTGCCGCTTGCATTTTTTCGTCTAAATATTTATTTGAGTTAAAGCTAAAGATTTCATTGAAATATCTTTCTTTTGTTTTAGTTCTTGATTGAGTATATTCTTTGCCTAATTTCTTGATAAATGTGTCAAAAGCTGTATCGTTTTTCAACCACTTAGGAACACTGTTCTTTTGAATGCTCAAAGCAAAAACTCTTTGTCGTTTTTGCAATGAACCATGTTCACGAGCATCAATAATTGCTGTAAAAGTTTTATATCCCATTTTTTGCAAATATGCTTTTCACTCATCATATTCGTGACCGAATTTTTTAACCAATTGAGTGACATTTTCTAATAACAAGTATTTGGGTTTGTGTTCCATTTCACTCAAAATTCTTCCGACTTGTCAAATTAAGTGTGAAGTTGAACTTTCATTAATAATCCCTTTTTCGCGCCCCATGTTAGCAACACTAAGGCCTTGGCATGGAAACGAGTATGTAAATAGATCAATTTTCAATTCATCTAAATTCTTACCTTGAACTTGTGTGATGTCAGGAAAATTGTTACTTAGTTTGTTAGCAACAAATATGGCTTCAGCAAAAGCCTTGTTATTAAAATTAAAGTTTCTCATCGGTTTTTTACTGTCTAGTGAAAAAGTTTGCCCATTTATAAAATCTTTAATTTGTTGCTCAGTTATGTTGTACTTTCGAATATAGTCACTAATGTTTTGCGGACTCAAGTTGTGATAAAAAGCAGCATAACTTATGTTACTTCTCACGTCTCAATCACTTGTCGCTACTATCTTGAAAAAATCTTTAGCATTGTTTTTCTTGTTAACATTTTTTGCCGCTAAATGTTGTGCCCCTACACCTGCAAATGCTTCAAAAACTCTGATTTTAGTCAAAGCTAAAAAACCTATAGAAAACTATAGGCAAAAAGTATTGATTAAATTATTGCAGATGAAAAAGTTTAGAACATTTATACTAAAAATGTTTCTAAATTGAGCTCAGAGAGAGAGAGAGAGAGAGACGCTTCGCGTCAAATAACGTTACTTAATGTATCATTTGTTTTCATATTTATCTTGTACTTAGACATAATTTTAATTATACTGTAATACTTTTTCAGTACAGCACAGCCTTTTTAGTAAAAGACGATTATAGCTGTTATATTAATGTTTCTTCTAGAAAATACAAAAAAAGATGTTTTGATACAAATGTTTTGTATCTTTTGAGTCTTTTTGATACAGCTTGTTTGTATTTGTGTCTCAATAATTATTCAAAAAGCATTTAGTTAGTCAAATAACGTAGTGAAAAAACAAAACAAGTTCACTTAAGAACTCATAAATAAATTAAAAGCAGTCTATTGACTACTTCTTAATCCTTTCTAAAAATTAACTAACTAATTTAGTTTTTTGTGCTTGTGCTTCTAGTTTATTTAATTTAATAACTCTTACCATTTTGTAAACTGCAAAACTTGTTAAAAAGATACCAGAAATAATGAAAAGAGAACAAAAAGCATAAAGGGTGTTTCTTATATTAGCAGCAAGAGTGTACTGATATAGGTAAGCAATGTCTTCATATTTCGAAACGATTCCTAAATATTGATATCCACCTCAAACAAGTTTTTGAGCAAAATTAAATCCTTTTATTGAACTGTTAACAGCATTATATGGAACCTTACCCAAATGTAAAAAGATAGAAGTAAAAAGAATTACAAAGACACCAATGATTGTCAAACTTATTCAAAAAAACAATTTAAATTTAAAGGTTTTTAATACTTTCATATAAGTAAATTATAAACCCCCAAGGAAAATAACATGAAAAAACCGTTAACAAAAGAAGACTGACTAACAGAAAGTTACGAAAATTTTAGCTCAGTTAACTGACCTACTTTACCTTTCGTCAAAGCATTTTTTGACTACATCCTAGAGCCCAATCAACAAAATTTGCAAAACAAAAGTTTTTTAGCAACTGACAACTTAACAACTCATAGCTTAGATTTTTCAATCACCAAGTTAGCTCTTTTTATAACCATGTTTATCTCATAAACTCGAAAAATTTAGGGGAATTTTACTTTTTTATTTCGAGTATGTGCTAAAAAGTAAACAAAAAAGAACAAAACAATATGCTTTGCTCTTCTTGTTATATTGAAAATATTATTAGTATTGTCCTTTTTCGATTTGATTCATACCTGAGAACCCATTTATTGAAACTTTTCCTGAATTATTCATTGAGATGGCTCACCCACCGTCTTTTATGGTTTTAAGAACGTATTCTTTTTTAGTTATATGTGGACGACCATCACCATAAGCATCAAAGTTGATATAAAGACTTGTTGCTTTTGGATCTCCTGCTTTAAATCCAGAAGTCATCAAAATGTGGAATATAGAATCCGGACTGTAATTATTTTCGTCAGCATATTTGTAAACGTATTTAAAATCAGATCAGCTTCATATTTTATCAGATATGTAATATTGATTTAATTCATCTCTTATTCATCTGTATTTTAAAGCGGTATCTTTGTTTCCTTTAAAGTAAGCTCCTAAAAACTTATTTAGTGAAAAAGATGAAGCATAGTCTTCTTGTAATGCTCAGAATATTGCAATGTCTGATGTAAACATTCCAATAACTCCTTTTTCTCTATCATCAACATAAGTTTCACGATAATACATATTAAATACTGCGTAATTTACCAATGTAAATATTCTATAAACAGCTTTGTATTCTTCATATTGACGACGTTTTTTGAAATCTTTATAATTATCAGGAACTTTTGCATTAGTCCAGGCAACTGCCAATAATTCATATGTTTTAGAAAGGAAACTTACGATATCTCCCGGACTTGGTACTCAGTAGTCTTTATTTTCACCTTCAGGAACATTTGCTGTGCCAGATTTGGCAGTTAGTTTTCCGATTACTTCAAAAAATGAGCTTCCAGTAATTTTATCGATATCTTTCTTACTTGTTCTTTTTGAAGGATCTGGATCCATATTTAAGTTTCTTAAACCATTATATAGTGGAGAATCTTCAAAATTTGATTTTCCGATAAATAAGTTAATAAGTTTAACCATCATTGTTGGACCTATTGGTCAGTTATCAGTTCTTCCCATCAAACTATTAAGAATAGTAATATCATCAATTGGTATTCTAGAAATTACTTTATTCATAGCACTGGTAATGAATTCTGTTGGTTTAAAGATATTGAAATTTAGGGCTTCTTTTTGTAATCATCAGAATGAACGATTTAGAATTTTATTTTCAAATCAGTTAGTATTAATGATTTGAGGCAACACTCTTTGGATAAATGTACTGAATGTAGTAATGTCATCATCGGTAGTATTATCAAGTTTCATAACTTTAAATACCGCTTTACTAAAAATTCTTCGGTTTTCTTCTTTGCCAATGAAAGTTAGAAGAGTGTCTTTAATGAAGTTTTTAACTGGCGTTTGTTCGTGTTTAATTAATAGGCTTAAAACCTTTTGTAGACTTTGTTCATCACCTGATGTATATTCTTTTCAAGTTTTTAGATCACTTGTGAAGAAATCGCTTAATAATTGGCGAACAAATCTACTGATACTATCATATGTTGAAATGTCTTTAACAAGTTTGTTAACTTCTTTTTCTTGCTCTTCATCAGTAATTCCTAACAAGTAAGCAATATTAATGTTGGAAATAGCATTGCGTGCTAGACGAATAAATGCATCAGAAATAATTTGTGCTTTGAGTCTAGGAATTGTTTCATTATTTGGGTTAGGAATTGAGTTGTTAAATACTCGTAGCAAGTTAAGAACAATACCTTCAAGTTTTTCACGTTTCTTTTGTTCTAATTCTGGATCTTGTTCAGTTGAAGGAACGTCTTGAGTATCACTTGTTGCTCCTTCGCTTGCTTTTGCTTCCTGTTCTGTTATCTTTTTAACAATTTGCATAATGAAATCTAAGAAGTTGGCAAGTTTATCTGTTTGAGTACTTACAGCTTCATCTTGTTGTTTGCTATCAGCAAAATCAATTGATTCATCAGGAATCATAGTATTAATTACATATTCAGGTAATTCACTAGTGATAATTGCATTTCAATCAATATTAGTGATGATTTTTACTAATAGTTTGTCAAAAATCTTACTGTCTAGTACCATTCCATCAAGAATATCTAAATCTTTCAGTTGTTCCATTGCATCAGAAATCAATCTTTTAGCAAAGTTTTGTTTTGCTAGTTTTGATAATAATGCTTCAATGTAGTATCTGAATTGAATTACATTTTCGTTGCCAACTGTTAAACCTATTTTGTATTTATTATTGATGTAATTAAATAAGTCTAGTGAGAATTCTTGTGTATTTGATTCTTTTGAAAATGCTGCATCTAAACCTTTGATCAATATATTTTTTAGATCTTCAATGTTTAGGGAGATGAATTGTTTTACAAAATTGTTTAAATCTTCAGCATTTTGATACTCGTCTAATTTATTTGATAAGTATTTTTGTACTATTCCCTGCAACAATGCATCAACTTCCTCATTGTTAACAGCAGTTGACAGAATGTGTTGCACTGTTGGATCTGAAATGAAATCGGAATTGATTTTTACTAAGTTTTTATCTGTTTCAATGCCTAATTCATATCTAATGAATTGCGATACAAAGTCAGAAGATCAACGAGAAATTTGTTCATTTGTTGAACCATTCAAACTTTTTAGAACAACCAAAATGGCATTCATAATTTTGTTCGATTTTTGTTTTGCTTGTTCTTCAGATTGACTATCCGATTCTAAACTTGACTCAGGATTTGATGTTTCTGAAGAGTCTGTGCCATTGCTATCTGTGATTTGTTTAATTGCTTCCAGACTCTTAGATCTAATTAATTTGTAAACAGTCATCAAGTCATTTGCTGAATGTTCTGAATTTATCATAGAGTTAATTAGTAATTTTGTGTTCTTTTCAGTGACATATTCACTTAGATCAAGATCTTCAAATGCTTCTTTAACTGCACTAACAATTCCTTCTTTATTAAATTGTGAATCCTTAATAAAGTCAACATCTTGCAGTTTGTCTAGTATTTTCGTTAAGGCTGTTGTGTAAACATTTGTGCCTTTGATAAAGGTGAATAAACTTTCCAAAACATTTCTAGTTGCTTGTTTTTGGTCATCAGTTAATTGCTCTACGCCAACATATTTAGCAAGTACTTCAATAAGAATTTCTTTTAATGAAGACTTGATATTTTCATCTGAAAGAACTGAATTGATAAAGTTTTCAATTCCTACTACTACATCACCTTTAGCAAGTTTAATGAATGTTTTAATTACTTCGTTGGCATTTTGAGCTGGCGTTAAATCATAACTTTTATCTAAGAATTTAAAAATCAATGATGTTAAAAGACTGGTATTCATTGACTCAAGATCTGTTGGTTTTTGATTTTCTAAAATTGCCAATAACAAGTTTTTAATGTTAGTTTCTTGCGATGAATAATCTTTTAATGTATCTTTTAAGTCTAAATTACTAATCTCAAATTTAGCAATGTTATACATTACATTAGCAACTGCACTTTTTAGTTTTACATTATCTTGTTCAATAACTCCATTTAAGGTTTTAATGATGTTTGTTGCAAGTGATGCTAGATCAATTTTTTGACTATTTTCAGTATCTAGTTCAGTGTCTTGATTTTCTGAATCAGTATTTTTATCAGTATTTGAGTGTTCTTGAGTGTTGTTTGATGAAGATTGTTTGTTATCAATAGTTCTTGCTCATTTATAAACATTTAAGATGTCGTCTTGCGCTTGATCGATATCGTTTTCAGTGTCAAAAATAGCATTAATTACTGCTTTTAGACTTGGCTGATCTAACAATTCACTAATTGCTTGACTTGAGCTAAAAATATTGTTTATTGCCCTAATGAATTCATCTTTAACTTTTCAATTTAAGGCAAAAATATCATTTTCACTCAAGACTGTTGAAATCTTATTAAATATTACGTTGTATGCAGGAACACTAGCAACTGTTTTTAGAATTCTTTGTGCTAATCTTTCAAAACTTTCTCTTTGGTCTTCGACAAAATCGTGTTTTGTTACTTTTTGTGCAACATCTGCTAACGATTTAGCGACTAAATTGTTTACTACATCATCTTGCAATAGAGATGCTACTTTCTCTTTTAGATATGTAATCACTCTTTGTGCATTTGCTCTTATTACAGCATTAGCAAATTCTTCAATACTTTGTTTTTCTTCATATTTGTGAGTTGAAGCAAAATCTTTAATTAAATCTTTTACTAGGCCAATCAAATCATCTTGATTTAAAACTTTTTGACGTAATTGTTCAATCAAATCTTTTTGATTTTGACTTAGATTTGCATATTCTGGTAAATCTTTTAATTGTTTGTCAACAAATTTGTTAGCAATTTTGTTAATCAATTTTGCTATTTTTGAAATTATGATTGCATTGTTTTCATATTCTTCAGGAAGTGATCCATGAAGTGCCTTAGCAATAACTAAACTTCAATTTAAGCTCGGAACTGATAAGTGGAATTTATTATCAACAGTTTCCTGACTTTCAGTGTTAGCTTCCTGTGAAGAGTTTTCATTTTTGTATTTAATTACCTTAAATGCATAGTCATAAACTTGCACTAAGTCATCTAATTCTTGCTCATTAGCAGTTAATCCAAGAACTTTTTCAAGTAATTTTTGAATATTTTGTGCGCTAAGGATGGTTTTTAGATACTCTTCATTTATTACGTCGTTAACAAACTCTTGAACCAGGTTAGTGTTTCAAGCGGAATTTGTAATAATGCTATCTTTTGTTGCTAGGAATGATTTAGCTTTATTTAAAACTAAGTCATAGATTTGTTGTTCACTAATAAAATCGATTAGTCTATTTGCTAGGTTAGTTAATGCTTGTAAATCTTGTTCGTTTGCTTGTTTATCAAAAGAAGTATTAATTGCTTCAGTAATAACTTGTGATAGTTTTTGTTTGATGTCTTCGCTTGCTAAACTTTGTGCTATGACTGAAGATAGTGAATCAATGATAGCTTCTTTATTTAAGTTATATGCCTTGTTAACTATTGCATCGAAATCTTCTAATTGTTCATAGTTTTCAGAAGCAATTAAGTTAGCAACAGCATTCGCAAGGGTTTGGTTTAGTTTTGGATTTTGAATTGCTACATCTTTTAGTGAAGCAATTAGTGATTTTTGTGCTTGGCTAAGAGTGTTGTTGTTTTCATTATCTAAGAATTCAACTAAGTGTTTATTAGCTATTTTTAGCACTAAAAGCACAACTTTTTGACTGATTTGTTGACTATTATCTGAAACTGAATTTGAAAGAAGTTTTACGACTTTAACAACATAATCTTTTCAGGTTAATTGTTCTCGTGTTTGACCTTGACTGGATTGTGAATTCTCATCAACTGGTTGACTGATTTCAGCATCTGTAGATTTTGATTCTTGTTGTTTTGAAGTTAATAACTCTTTTAAGTTTGGATAAACAATTTCGTAAAGTTTAAATAATTGTTCAACATCATGATTTTGTGCATCAGCTGAGTCAAAAATTGTGTTTGCAACAACATTGATATCTTGTTTTGCAGTATTTTTAACCACGAAATCAAAAGTTAAGAATTCTTTTTTCAATTCTTCAACAAGAGTGTTGTTCAACTCTAGTGAAGCTGTTAACAAGTCGTTAGCTTCAGTGATTGAAGCAAATTTTTCAAATGCCTTTTGGAACAAGGTAGTTGTTGAAACTTTAGCTAGTAAACGGCTTAGAAGTGGAGTTGCATTAAGCTCAAAATCACTAATTTTTTCAGTTTCAATTTTTAATTCTTTTTCAACTAGTTTTAAGACAACTTGAATTATCGACTCTTTAACATCATTGTCACTTAAAAGACTAGTAATTTCGCTTTTTAGTGAAGTCGTTACAGTTTGTACGTTAGCCTTAACTAGTGAATTAACGAAGTCTGCTACTGAAGTTTTAGTCTTGTACTTGTCGCTAGCAAGATAATCTTTTAGAACTGATTTTAGTCCATTATCGACATTTTCAGAAACTAATAGTTTTGTTTCTAGAACATTAAATAGATTTTGTTGTTCGGTTGTCAAGTTTTTAAATGTCGCAGTTTCTTTAAACTCGTTATCTAAATAATCTTGACTAATTAATTTAGCTAAATCTAAAAGTTTATTGATGATTACTTCTTGATTTGCATAATCATATGGCATTGAGTTATGGAAAGCTTGTAAGACTAGTAAGCCTCAATCTATTTGTGGCAACTCTATTTTGAATTGATTGCTATCTGTTTCGTTAGTATTTTCTGGTTGTGAATCAGTATTTGCTTCTTGCGGGTTATTTGCTTTATCTTTAACAACTTTAAGAGCGTAACGATAGACTTGAACTAAATCATTTAGCTCATCTTTTCCTTGTCCTGTTCCCAAGATTTTTTCAGCTAGTGCTTGAATATTTTTATCAGTTAGTAGACTATTAATAAAATCTTTATCAACTAAAGCGTTAACAACATCTTGAACAATTTGTTTGTTTCAAGTTCCATCACTAATGATTGTTTCATTTGCATTTAGAACTTGAGTGGCTTTTTCAATAATTGGATTTAACACAGAATTTTGGTTTGCAAAATCAAGTAGTTTTTGCACCACATTAATCATTGCTTGTTTATCTTGCTCTGAAGCTAAGTTATTTAGATTTGTATTGATTAAATCGACAATTATTTTAGCTAAATTAGTCTTTAAATTTTCATTTTGCATTAAATCAGAAACTAAGTTTTCTAGCATTGGAGCTAATTGTTCTTTATTTAAGGCAAAAGCTTTATTAACTATGGCATCAAAAGTAGTTAAATCATCATAGTCATTTTGACTAATTAATTGTTGAATTGCACTGGTTAAAAATTCATTGAATTTAGTATTTGCAAAACCGTTTTCAATAACTTGTTTGATTAAGTCTTTTTGTTCTTGAGTTAGATTTTGACTCTTATCTACTAAATCATTTAATTGTTCGCTTGCAATATTTAGTCCCAATAAAACAACTTTTTTGCTAATGATATCAGCGTTTTCATCCACTGAATTATTTAGCATTTTAACAGTTTTAACGACTCAGTCTTTTCAGTCTAAAGTCTGTTTATCTTGACTATCTTCAGAACCTTGTGAACCTTCGTTTTGTTGCGATTTATTGATTAATTTAACAATTTCTGGATATAGAATTTTGTAAAGTTTTGCTAGTTGTTTAACATCATTATCTTCTTTGTCATTAACGTCAAAAATGATGTTTGCTAAAACTTTGACATCACCTTTAGAAGCATTGTCAAATACAAAATTGATTGAGCCAAAAAGTTTTTTGAATGCTTCAACAAATTCTTGATTAATTGCAAGTTCTGGAGTTAGTAAATCTTTTGCATCGAAAATTTCTTTTGATTTTTCGAATACTTTAGCATACAAGTCACTAGAACTTAGTTTAGCAATTAGACGCGAAACTAAAGGTGCAGCATTTTGTTCAAATGTTGCTTTATCTTCTTCTTTAATTTCTAATTTCTCTTCAATTAAGTGAAGAAGCACATCATTTAAAGGCTGTGCAATTTCATTATCACCTAGTAATGAAAAAATTTCATTTTTTACATAATCTAGAACTACTTGACTATTGTTTTTAACAAAATCATTTACAAAATCAGCAACAGTCTCTTCATTTTGATATTTATCTGTTGATAAATAGTCAGATAAAACAGTTTTTAGAGTGTTTTGAAGATTTGAAGAATTTAAAACTTTTGCTTTAACTTTTTGCAATAAGTCTTTTTGTTCTTGAGTTAATGATGTGTAAAAATCTAATTTTGTTAAATCATTGTCTAGATAATCAGCAGCAACTTTAGTTAATAAAGTTGCTAGTTTGTTAACTAAAACATCTTTTTTGTCAAAACTATCAGGTAGCGAGTTACTAAATGCTTTGATTATTACTTTTGCCCAATTGATTTCAGGGATTGAAATAGTGTTTTTGCCTGTTGCTTGTTGTGAATCTGTTTGAGTATTTTGATCACTAGTTTGTGAAGATTTGTTTTGGTCTTTTACAACTTTTAATACGTAATGATAGATATTTACTAAATCATCTAATTCAGTGTTATTTTCTTCAGTTCCCAATGCTTTTTGTAATAAAGATTGTACATTTTCAGTATTAAAGACTGAAGTTAAAAATTCTTCATTCAATAATCCATTGATAACGGATTGGAAAACATCTGTATTCAATTTGCTATCAACCATTAAATTATTTTGGTTTTCAAGAACTGTTTGAATTCGTTTGCTAATAGTGTTGATTATGTCTTGTAAAGACACAAATTCAAGAAGTTTTTGCACTAAATTTTGTAAAGCGTTTTTTTCTTGTTCGCTTGCTAAATTGTTAAGTTTTTCATTAATTGTAGAAGCAATGATTTTAGCTAGTTTTGCTTTATTATCTGGTTGTGAAATGAAGTCTTTTGCAACTGAACTAATTGCCGAAATGAAATCATTTTTGTTTAGTTCAAATGTTTTATTAACTAAAGCATCAAAAGTTTCAATTCCTTGATAGTTGGGACTAGAAATTACATTGTAAATTGCTTTTTCTAGTAGTGAAATAATTTGTTTATTTTCTAAAGTTTGCTTTCCGAAATCGTTGATTAATTGTTTTAGTTCTTCTGAAAGATCTAACTTATTGATTTGATTTTGAATTTCGCCATCAGCTAGTTTTAGACCTAATTTGACTAGTTTGTGGGCTATTATTTCACCATTGTGATTTACTGAATTATTTGCTAATTTAGCTATTTTTACAACTAGTGATTTTCAGTCTAAAGAAGTTACATTTGTGTCCCTTTGAACATTTTCTTGTTTATCTTCACTAGAAGCTTCTTTATTTTTAGTGTTTAGAGAATCAATAACAATTACCAATAATTGATAAATTGATTCAACATCTTGATCTTCAGTGTCAGTCGAAACAAATAAAGCATTTAGAATCTTATCAACGTCTGGTTTCGATGTTGAATCAAATACAAAATCAACATTTAATAATTGTTGTTTGATAAGTTTTACTAATTCTTGATTAATCTCAGTTAGGCTAGTTAATAAATCGTTTTTAGTTAAAATTTCACTTATTTTTGCGAATGCACTATTGTAAAGTTCAGTTGAAGGAATAACAGAAAGTAATCTTTTAGCAACTTGTTCAAAGTATTGTTTTCAAGTCGCTTGTTGTTCATCATTTAGTTTTAATTCTTTGATTATTAATTCGTTTGCTAAATCTATTCAAGCTTGTTGATTTTGTTCTGTAGTTAAACTTTGTGATAATGATTTTTTGACTAAATTAATGACCTTGTCAACATTGTCTTTTACTAATTGATTAACAAAATCTTTTGCTGATGTTACATTTTCGTAACGATTTGAAGCAATAACACTTGTAACAAATGAGCTTACTAGTTCGTTAAAATCTGGATCACTAACGAAATTAATGCTTAATTGCTTAATTAATGTAATTTGATCTTCAGTTAAAGCATCTTTAATTTGTTTGATGTCAAATAAGTTATTTTCAACAAAATCTTTAATAGCAAAAGTTATAAACGAAGTCAAATTAGTTTTAATTTGTTCGTTTTCGAAGTTTACAGAATTAATAATTTTCTTGATAATTCCAATGTATGGATCTGTGTTTTGACTGCTTTGTTGTTGTTTTTCATCACTTGCTTCTTGATTTTGTGATTGTTCGTTAGTTTTTTCGCTTAACACTAAATCCAGAACCGGTTTTTTGATTGCCAGTCAAATTCTAGTTAAACGAGCTACATTTTCGTTAGTGAAAAGAGCATTAACTAGCAAGTTAATGTCGTGTTTATTTAATAATGTTTCAACTGTTAAGCCTTCGAATAAATTAGCTCAGGTAATTGAATTTAAATCATTAATATCTTTTTGATCTAGTTTATTGAAATTATCAAGTACTTGATTTTTTAAACTTTGGTAAACATCTAATGTATTAGCCTTAGAAATAACTTGCGAAAGAATTTCTTTGATATCGGTAGTTACTTCTTTGTTTAATGAGTCGATTTTTAACTCTTTTTTCATCAAATCAGTGATTTTGTCAATAACAAAATCTCTAATTACTGAAACATTGTTAATTTTTTGAACTAGTGAATCGATGTATGATGAAAGTTCTTCTCTGCTCTTGTTAACAAAGATAGTAATTAAATTAGCAAAGTTGTTAGCTTTGTTGACTTCTGAATTGTTAGCAGTTAAAGTTTGACTTAAAGCATCCTTTAGAATAGTCTTAGTTTGACTATCTTGTGCTAGTAAGTTTCAAATTTCCTGACTTTTTTGTTCGTCAATAGTTAGTAGAGAAGCGATTTTTTGAACAAAAAAGTCTTTAATTGAGTCATTATTTGAAAGTTTATCAACTAAACTATCCAAGTGATTTCTAGTGTCTTGACTATATTGCGAAGCAGTTAATTTTTTGTTAAATGCTTTAATTACTTTAAATATTGTTTCGCCATTGATTTGAATGTTAACTTCAACATTATCTGTGATTCCACTATTAACTTCAGCATTAGTTTCAGAATTCTTGTTTTCTTTCGGCACTAAAAGTTTGGCCACAGTATCGAAGTTATTGTCTAATACACGAACAATGGTGTTAATTTCTTTATCAGTTAGAAGATCAAGCAATTTATCAATGTTATCAATCAAAATAGTGTTAATTACACTTTTTACATTCAATAAATTACTTAAATTTGTATTTTGAAGTGAAACAACTAAATCATCACTTAGATTAATTGAGTTCAATAATTTGTCAAAAATACTTTTAGCTGTTGAACGAACGAAATCTTTTTGAGTAAGTTCAGCAAAAACTTTTTCAAGTAGTTTTTTGATAGTGTCAAAATCACTTTGTGTAGCTTGAATGTGTTGTTTTAAGTAATTTACAATGAAATCAGCTACTGATGAAGCAATGCTTTGAGTATTTTCAGAATCATTTAGTAAAGTACTTAAAACATTGTTTAATAGTTTATCAATTGCTTCAGTGATTTTGACTGTTGCATAGTCTTTGTATCAATTGTGTGGACTAGCTTGTGCTCTTTTGATTGATTCTTCATTGAATAAAGAAGCAAAAATTTGTTCAAGTGCTTCTTTGACTAATGTGTCAAATTTTTCTTCGACTACATAACCTAAACGGTTCATGATGTTTTGCAATTGTTGTCTTAAACTATCTTCTAGTTGTAATGAACTTAGATCGATATTTTTGATCAAACTAATTAATTTGTCTTTAAGTTTTAAATTATCGAATACAACATTGTAGAATTTAGGGCTTTGCACGATTGGTTGCAATGCTAATAGTCATTTGTCTAATTTAACATTAACAAAATCGTTGTTGTTATTATCTTTTGCAAAAATTACACCAAAAAACTTGTTAATTAGTTCGATTGTATTAACTTTGAAAATACTATTAATGTTTTTAGCGAGTTCTTCAAAAAAGTCAGCTGGAGTTTTGTTTTGAATTTCAGTTTGTGTTACTTTTTGAATTAATTCTTTAAATAAAACAGTATTTGGTAAATTTTGAAGAACAGCTGCAATATTTTGTTGCAACAAGGTTTTTTGTTGTCCTGATAATTCAATGTCAAAATAAACTTCTAAAGCGTTATAGAAAAGATCTAAACCTTTTTGTTTTGATTGTGAGTCCTGGTTAATTACTTCTGCTAGAGCTGAAAGTACTTTTTCTGGTTTCAATAAATCGATATTTTTTACTAAGTTAGCCAGAATTTCTTCAAATGTAGCACCTTTGAATTTAGCGACATTATCAATAAAATTATTGAAAATTTCTACTAATGCATCACTAAATTTAGAACTGCTAAAAATATCGTTTAATAACGCTGAAACTCATTCATTTATTGCTTCTCTTAGTCCACCTTGATTTAGATAACGTAAATTAAGTCCGTTAACTAGGTTGTTTTTATCTAAGAAGGCATAAACTTTATTAACTAAATTCCCTTGTGCATAGGCACTTAAAAATTGTGGAATTAAGTCAGATCTTAAAACGTTTGATTCAACTAATAATTTGAAAATATCTTTTAGGATTTGTTTTAGATTTTCATTAGTTACTAGCTGTTCATTATTAATCAAGATTACTGCTAATTTTTTGATTTCTTCGACACTAATTTGACTTTGTCCTAAGTCAGTGAATGAAATATCAGTAATCAAGTTACTGTTAACGAATGATTCAAGAATATCTTTTAGACCTGCTGCATATTTTTCATCATTACCTATTTGGTTAATAAAATCTAAAATAACTTCAGCATTTTCATTACCTTTATATGGTTTTAAAATTGCACCATAAATGCTTTGAAGCATAAAGTTTTTGAAGTTAAAGTTGTTGTTTTCAATGCTTTTTATAAAGTTAGAAATGATTAAATCTAGCATTCCATCTAAATATGGTTTGCTTGGAATAACTTTTAAACTTTGAACTGCAAAGTGGGCAATATTGGCCTTTTGTTCATCACTATATTTTGTTGCAAAAGTATTTTCTAATTGATTAATTACAACGTTTGAAACATACTTTTCAAATGAACTATTGTTAGCTAAAAAGTCGATAAGTGTAGCAATAACTTTACGAATCTCTGCGCCGTGGTGCTCGTAAACTTTGCTTAATAAGTCGGTCATTGAGTATGAAGAAGCAAAATAAAAATCATAATTATCAATAAAATCATCTAAAACTGCTGAAGCCGCAGAAGAAATAGAATTATTGATTTTTTCATCATTTAAAATTGCATTAACAACATCTTTGTGATCTTTATCGATTAGTTCTAAGACAATTTTGCTTGTTAATAAATCTTTAACGATTGCATTTTGTAATGATTTGAAGTAATTTTTATCTTCCTCATTTTTAACTACATCAGACTTGTAAATCGATTTTAAGGTTGCAAAAATTAGTGGCAAATTGAAAATGTTTTTTTCAAAAACGTTTTGAATTTCATTAACTGAAATGTTTTCAATTTGTTTTTCACTGATTAATTTGTCTAAATCAGCTTGTAAATTAGCAAAAAGCTTATCGATATATTTTGATTCAACAAATGCATCAATTAATTTTGGCATAAATGAAGATTGCTTGTTGTCGGCAATCAACTTAGCAAAAAATGCTTTAATATTTGGCATTTGATCATAGTCAACACCAATATTTTTAAACATTCGTTTTAGTAAAGATTCAAAATTTTCTTTTTCAAATAATAAGGCCGAATCGCTAGTTCAGAATTTAATTAATTTTCCATAATCAACAACTGGATTTTTTAATAAGAAATTGTAAATTGCTTTGTTATAAACAGTTTGTTCAAAGTCGTATCTAACATCGATAGAATCGGTGTTTTGCACTCCTGAAGCACTCAATTTCAACACAATTCTTTTTAGTTCTATATTGCTTTTGGCAAATTTTAGACTTTGTTTAAAACTGTTTGCATCACTATCTAGATAATTTTTATCAGCTACTATTTGACCGTTTTCTTCATCTTGAGTTAGTGACATTTTCAAGAAGATATCTTGTGCCATTTTTTTGTATCCAGCAATATCTGGGTGAATGTCAAAAATATTACTTGATAACAAGTTAGCGTTTTTTAGTCAGTAAATTTTGTCAAAAGTATTGATGTATTGAACATTAGTATTAGCTGCTGTTTGTTTAATTGCACCATTTAAGATATCTAATGCTTTTTCAGTCAAATCAGTAGTTAAAAGACTGAATTTTTTATCAATAAGTGGTGAAAGTCTTAAAAAAGGCATTGGATAAGAAATTAAATTAATTCTTAAATCCGGATTGATTGCTTTAAATTTGGTAATTAATTTTGTGTAATTTTCAATGATGTTTTGGCTTGCTTGTTGAGCTTGTGAAATAAAATCATCATAATATTTTTTGATTAATTCAGAATTATTTGTTTCATCAAAACTTAACGTTGAAAGAATACTGAATAAGTCAACTTGGTTAATGAAATCATTTGCCCCAAGTGAAATAGTCATCAAATTAGCATT
Organism: Mycoplasma sp. 3392; assembly: GCF_053851755.1. Classification (NCBI taxonomy): domain Bacteria; kingdom Bacillati; phylum Mycoplasmatota; class Mollicutes; order Mycoplasmatales; family Mycoplasmataceae; genus Mycoplasma; species Mycoplasma sp. 3392. The sequence continues at coordinate 111,110 of NZ_JBSQBF010000002.1, read as the reverse complement.
CTTAATTTGTTGCTGTAAAATACCAAACTCATTGTTAGCTTGTTCAAAATTATTGAATAAATATTGCAATCTTTTTTGTCCTTGGATAGTGATTGGATTATTGCTGTCACTATCAATATTTAAGTCAAATTTCAAGTTCGAAGTAGCTTTTTGCTTTTCATTTTCGCTTGCAGATTGTGGGTCTAAAAGATATAGTCAATCCGTGATTGTTGTTCCTGACAAACCGAAATTATAAAAGCTTTCAAGGCGATTAGGATTGGTTTCACGAATTGCATTGGCAATAAAAGAAGAATAAGACATTCCTTGTACTTCGTTGTTTTCACTATCGTAATATCCACCTTGATCAAATCCTAGTTTAACATTAAAACCAGCTGCAATAGAGTCTCCTAAAGCAGCGTATTTGATATTTCCACTAATAGCATAACTATTTTCCACTACTGGTGGTTTAGGTTCTTCTTTTGAGTTTTTCTTTGTCAATAAAATCGATGTAGGAATTGTTGCTCCTAATAGTGCTAAAAGCCCTAATGAAGCAGCAACAGCAATTTTTCTTTTCTTTTGCATACTAATCTCCTATTCCAAGTTATCCAATTGAAATATCCTCATAAATGTATTGAATTCTTGAACTATAGTGTTTTTGTCTTCCTCATATTAGAATTGTTGAACTAATTCCAATCCGTCCAATAAACATCAATAGAATCAGTGTTATTTTTGAATAAATATTAAGGTTGGCTGATAGTCCAGTTGATATTCCGGAGCTACCGAAAGCTGATAAAGTTTCAAAAAATACTAAAACGAAATTAAATTTCTTTTGTGAACCGTCATAATCTTTTCATGATTCATTTGTTAGTCCGTTTGCTGAAGTTGTGACTACTAACATACCAATAAATACTAAAACTAACCCGATTACAAAAACATTAATTGCTTTGATAAGGGTTTCTTTTCCGATCTGACGTCGGAAAGTAACAATATTTTTTCTTCCCCGAATAACACTAAAAATACTCAAAAATAGTATTGCAATAGTGATATTACTTACCCCTCCGGCTGTTGATGAAGGAGCAAACCCAATAAACATTAAAATTCCGTGTAAAACTAAGGTTGGTTGGGTCAAAACATAAAAATCAATAGTTGAAAATCCAGCGCTCCGAGTTGCCATTGTATTGAAGAAAATAGCTAGGCTTTTGTTAGCTGTTGAACCATATTGTTCTTGTTTTCAGAATGCCATGCGACTGGATGCCGTTGTTTCTAAAGCAAAAGTCAAGGCAATAGCAACTACTGAAATGATTAATCATGTTGTGATATTCAGTTTTGTAAATAAAGTGATACGGTAACGCTTTTTGGTGGCTAGTGATTCTAATTTAAGATAGATGTCATAAATAGTAGGAAAACCAACTCCCCCAATAATGAATAAAATTAGTAAAATGATTTGAATTCCGTATCCTGTGTAATAAACTTGTAAAGATTTACCACCTAAAATGTCTAATCCAGCATTATTAACTGCACTGATTGAGTGAAAAACAGCATACCGTAGCGACATTTCGATATTACCCTTAGGGTCGAACTTACCACTTACTATCGGATCAAAACTACTTACTCGATCAAATTTATGATGTGCTTTTCAGTCTTGTACTCAAGCTTTATCATCATAAAAACCATCATTTGAAAAGTAAAAATATAAAAATAAAACAATCGAACTAATGATAATTGTGATAAATAAGGTGGTCACACTAACTTTAACTAGTCTTTTTGTATCACCAATGACGGCCGTTCCTCTTTCAAATTGAGTTAGAGAGACATCATGGTTAGTACTTTTTCATCCAAAGTGTCTTATTACCAAGTTGAAGAAATAAAGCTTCAAGGTAAAAAAACCAAAACCTCCAATTAATATGCCAATTGCAATTATCGCTTGACCTAGGGCATTGAAATGTTCACTAATATTAACAGAACTTAGCCCGGTATCGCTAAATGCACTAGCGGCTAAAAATAAAGCATCACTATAAGAAAAATCTTTTTTTCCCATAGGTTGTCCGTTACTATCAAGATTTCAAGTAATTTTCGAATACAAGAGAAAACTGATAATAAAGGTTATTAATAGGTAAATGAGAAAAATATGTTTGATACTTCCCATTCGCTTAAAGTAGTTAAAGAAATTAAATATCTTTTTGACTACTTTACCTTTGCTGGCTATTTTTTTCATATTGAAAATTTTACTACAAATATCCGAAACTTAGTCTTTTAGTTTATTTACATAGTAAATAAAAAAATATTTTTTAGGTCTTTTCAAGGCAAAAAAAGGCAAAAAAAGGCTAATTTTTAGCTTCGAAACGTATTTTTTAACAAATTATCAGGATTGATAAGCATCAATTATTTATTAATAAATAATTTGAAAGAGGATTTGTGTTTTTTGCCAATTAGGAACAAAAAAATTTTAAGTAAGTATACCAAAAATAAGGATTAAAGGCTTTAAAAAATCTGTTTTTGGACTTTTAAGAAACTAAAATTGTGCTAAATTGCTTAACACAAATTAAAATATTTATAATAGTTAACGTAAAAATTGCAATATTTTGCAAAAAACAGAGGTAAAAATGAAAAAAAATAAGTCAAAAATTGTTGAAATTTGCATCATCGGAATGGGTCGTTATGGACAAAGTGTTGTCCAAAATTTAATTAAAACTTATGATAATAAATTACACCTAACCTTAATTGACGAAAGTGAAAAGAATTTAATTCCTTTCCGGGATGAAGTAAATAAAGTTTTTGTGGCAGATGCGGCCGATCCTAAAGCGCTAATGGCAATGGCAATTAACGACATTGAAACCGTTGTTGTTGCAACTGGAGATAACATTGAAATTGTGGCAGCGTTACAAGAAATTGGAATTAAAAACATCATTGCCAGAGCAAATTCAGTACGTCACTCACGGGTATTAAAGCAAATCGGAGTAAATGTCATTATTAGTCCTGAAGAAGAAGCAGGAATTAAAACTGCTTTAATTGTTGCCAACCAATCGCTAATTTCATACTCGCAAGACTTAGAAGACGCTGGGGATGGCTTTGTGTTTGGTTCAGCCTACATTAAGAACCCAAAACTAGCTAAAAAAACCATTCGTGAACTAGATGTTCGTAGCAAAAATGCATCAATTGTGTTAATAAAACGTGGACTTTCAAGCTTTTTACCTGAAGGGGACTTCGTCATCGAAGAAGGAGATTTAGTTACTGTAATTGCAAAATTGGAAGACATTATCAATATCATTGACTGATTTTCAGAAGTGAAGAGCTAAGAGTGAACCGACTGCTTGTCGGTTTTTCTTTAATATTTTGGTAAAATATTACATAATACGTCAAATTGTAAAAAATGATTGATTTTAAAACGAGGAGCAATATGAAAGATTACAAAGATACGTTGTTAATGCCTGAGACTGATTTCCCAATGAAAGCAGACTTGGCTAACAAAGAAAAAAGTTACCGTTTACAATGAGAACAAGATAAGTTGTATCGTCAAATTTTAGCTAAAAATAAGAGCTTGCCAAGTTTCGTGTTACATGATGGACCACCTTATGCAAATGGCCACATTCACACCGGACACGCAATGAATAAAGTGCTTAAAGACATCATTGTTCGTCAAAAAAATATGGCCGGATTTTATTCTCCTTTTGTTGCTGGTTGAGATACTCACGGTTTACCAATTGAACACAAAATGCTTTCTGAAGCTAAGAAAAATAAAAATGATTTCAGTGTTGTAGAACTAAGAAAAGCTTGTGCCGAATATGCACTAAGCCAAATTGAATTACAAAAAGAAGAATTCAAACAATTATCACTGCTTACAGATTTTGAAACCATTTATAAAACCTTAGATAAAAAAATGGAAGCGGATCAATTGCGTTTATTACAAAAAATGATTAATCGCGGATTAATTTACAAAGATTTAAAGCCAGTTTACTGATCGCCTTCGAGTCAAAGTGCTTTAGCTGAAGCAGAAGTTGAATATGCTGACCATATCTCTCCATCAATGTATGTTGCTTTCAAAATTGTTGAAGGAAATGAAGTCTTAGCCAAAGACGATAACGTTGTAATTTGAACAACTACTCCTTGAACTCTAATTGCCAATAGTGGGGTAGCAGTAAGTAAAGAATTCGATTATGTTAAGGTTAGTGCTAATAATCAAAATTACATTGTTGCAAAAGAGTTGCTTGAGTCTTTAGTCGAAATTTTTAAGTGAGAAAATTATCAAGTTTTAGACACATTTAAAGGACAAAAACTTTTAGATGCTAAGTACCTTTCGCCAGTGAATGACTTAGTTTGTCCAATTGTTGAAGGTCACCACGTAACATTGGACGGTGGGACAGGTTTAGTGCATATGGCTCCACTTTTTGGTGAAGATGACTTTTTAATTGGGAAAAAGAACAATTTAGCAATGATTATGCATGTTGAAGACGATGGTTCGTTAAATAATAAAGCAGGTCAATTTGCTAACTTATTCTATGATGATGCTAATCCAAAAGTGGGAGCACTTCTAACAGAAAAAGGTTTACTACTTGCGTTCAAGAAAATTAAACACTCATACCCACACGATTGAAGAACACACTTGCCAATAATGTACCGTGCAACACCACAATGATTCGTATCTTTAAAACCAATCAAAAAAGAAATAATGGATGCTATTCAAAATGTCCAAACTTTCAATGATTGAAGCAAAAAAAGATTGTCACTAATGCTAGAAGCAAGAGAAAGTTGAACTATTTCAAGACAAAGATCTTGAGGAGTCCCAATTACTGTTTTCTATGACAAAAATAAAGAACCAGTATTCAACGATGAAATTATGGATCACATTATTGCGTTGGTTGAAAAACATGGAACAGATATTTGATATGAACTAAGTGCGGATGAATTATTACCAGAAAAATTCCGTAATTTAGGCTACACCAAAGAAAATGACATTATGGACGTTTGATTTGACTCAGGTTCAACTTCAATTGGTCTGGATGTAGAAGGGATTAAGGCACCTTTTGATTTATATCTTGAAGGTAGCGACCAATATCGTGGATGATTTAACTCTAGTCTAATCAACTCAATTGCTTGAAGAGATACAGCACCTTATAAACAATTAGTATCACATGGTTTCTTACTAGATGGTAAGGGTGAGAAAATGTCAAAATCAAAGGGAAATATCATCAAACCTTTGGACATCGTTTCAAAATACGGAGCAGACATTTTAAGACTTTGAGTTGCAAATAGTGAATACACTTCTGATATTTCAATTAATGACAAAATTCTTGACCAAAATGTTGAAATTTACCGTAAATTAAGAAATACATTTAAGTTTATGTTGGGAGCAATTAGTGATTATGAGTTCCACGAAACTAAACTTGAATCAATCCATGTTTTAATCGATGAAAGAAGAAAAAACCTTGAGGCTAAAATTGTTGAAAATTACGAAAATTATCGCTTCATTAACGTAATCAAGGATATCAACAATTTCGTTATTGATCTAAGTTCTTACTATATTTCAATTTCGAAAGATAGTTTATATGCAGATGCTAAAAATAATGCAAATCGTTTACAAATTCAATACAACTTCTACAAAATCATTGAAACATTAATTACTGCCTTGGCGCCAATATTGCCAACTACAACCGAAGAAATTTATAAATATTTCAAACACCAAAATAAAAAATCTTCAGTTCACTTGCTTGACTTTTTCAAAGCTAAATCACTTGATTTTACAATCGAAAATCAATGAAAAGAATTCTTTGAACTAAAGGATGAAGTTTACAGACTAATTGAAAATGCTATTAAAAACCAAGAATTCAAGAGAGTGAATGAAGCTTACGTAACAATTAAAACTGACAGTGAATTTATCAAGTCTTTAGATTTAGTTTCTCTATTGATGGTAGCTAAAGTAGATTTTGCTAACGAAACAAAAGTACAACCATTAAAAGATAGTATCAAGTGTCAGAGATGTTGAAACCATTTTGAATCTAGTGAAATCAAAGATGATTTATGTTCAAGATGTGAGGAGGTCATCAATGCTTAATAATGCTAAAAAATGACTAAAAAAGGCAGCTCATGATATTGCTGCTCACTACAAAAAAATCACTTTTTACACATTTCTTGTAAACACAACTATCTTTTTTGCTGTTTTTGGATTAATGCTGGTTATTGACTTAGCAACTAAATATTCAATCTATAATAAAAACGATGCCACCTTGGCAGTTGACTATGGAAGATTATGAGGCCTAAGACATGTTCTTAATCCTGGAACAACCTTCTTTGGTTCTTCACTTTCATATGGATTTTTACATTTTTTGAGTATCGTAATAGTTTTATTAAGTTATGGTATTACGGTATCAATAACAAACAAAAGAAATTTAGCGATTATTATTGGACTAGCAAGTATTAGTGCTGGTGCAGTAGGAAATATGGCTGACAGAATTAACTACGATGGAGTAAGAGATATCTTTATCGTTCCTTGAGCTAGTCACGGAGTATTCAACTGAGCAGACTTAAGCTTAGTGTGTGGAGCAATTTTCACATCATTATACGTTGTTATTTCAAACATTGTTTTTTGAGTTTTAGACTCTAAAAAGCACCAAAATCAAAACCAATCAGCACACACTAGTGCACAACATCAACAATTAAAATAATCATAAGGAGACAATATGTTAAATGTTAATGAATTTAAACCAGGAATCACATTTGAATTAGATGGTGATATTTATGTTGTTTTAGAATCACAACACTCAAAACAAGGGCGTGGACAAGCAACAGTTAAAGCAAAAGTTAAAAATCTACGTAGCGGTTCAACTACAATCAAATCATTCACCGGTGGAGATAAAGTTAAGCCTGCTAGAATTGAAAAATCTTCAATGGACTATCTATACAGCGATGGAGAAAACATTATTTTGATGGATCAAGAAACTTTCGAGCAAATTGAAATTCCAGTTGCTAAAGTTGAGTGAGAAATGAATTTCTTGAAACCTTCACTAAAAGTTTTAGTACGTAAATATGAAACAGAAGTCTTAGACATTGAATTGCCAGCTAACGTTGAATTGCAAGTTATCTCAGCACCTGAAGCTGTTAAAGGAAACACAGCAAATAACCCACAAAAGAAAGTTATTGTTGAAACTAACTTCGAAGTTGAAACTCCAATGTTCATTAAAGAAGGAGAAACAATTTTAGTATCAACTGAATCAGGTAAATATGTTGGAAGAGCAAACAAATAAAATGAAAGAATGAATTAATGTTAATTCAGGCATGAATGTAACTTATTCAGTTCACATCGATGTACTAAAAAAAGCCATTTGTGAGCAAAAACGTGCAAATATTAACATTCTAGATGATTTTCAAATTAGTATTGATAACAACAAAAATAATGTTTCTTACAAAATTAAATACAAAGTAAAGAAAAATGCTGATTTTGTTTTCGAAACTAAGAATCTAATCTTTTTTGTTGAACAAAAAACATTCAGCTTAATCAATGTTAAACCTATTAATGTTAATTTAGAATATTGCGGAACATATTAATTAAACACAAACCCCAGCCAGATGTTAGGCTAGGGTTTTTTTAATTTTCTGTGCAAAAAATAAAGCTATGTTATGTACTGTTATAATTAATTTTTCTTTTTCTGTTTCATCTAAATTCTTATCATATCACTGCAAAAATTCAAAGTCATATGATCAATCGTTAACATCATTTAAATTAAAATGTTCTAACAACAAGTAAGCTATCATTTCTAAGTTTAAATTGTAACTGGCAATCGATTTATTAGAATTGTTTAGATCAAATAGAAGCTTTAACACATTGTAAAATTGCTGTTTAAATTTTTGATTGTCACTAAAATCGAATTCCGCGTAGCAATTTAGCTCTTTAGCAATTTGGATAATAATCTTTTTGAAAGTATCAAAATTGACGTTTTTAGTTTTATTTTCAAAAGGTTTGTTTAATTGATTTTCATCAAAAACAGGTACAAGCGTATACATTTTCTTTTTTAACAGAAATAGTTCGCCATTTTGATACTTCTTGATCTGATCTGAATTAGCCCTTTTAAATTCAACTAAACTTACATCATTATTTTCTTTATCAATCAAAAATGAAACATTCTTAAGCATTACTATGTAGGAAGCTTTTTGTCCTTTTTTAACATAGTAGCCACGTTTTTTTCAACCTTCAAAATCATCATGAACTAAACCTTTGCTTTGATATTTTTCAAGCAGTCAAATATTAATTAAATCGTAAGGTAATAAGTGTGAAAGATATTTTAAAGATGCTATCAAGTTTTGTTTTGAGCTAAAAAAATGATTATTTTTCTTTTTAGCATAATCAATAGCGTCACTAACTTCTTTGCTAACTTGGTAATTTGCAAAATTAGATGTTGTAATGGACTGGAAATACATAATTTTCCTTGGCAGCTTCGTTAGTTCACTTATATGTTACATCTTTTGTTTTAATTTCTCCGCTTTGTGATGTTGCCATTTTACCTATACCAATCAGTGAAGATATTAAGTTTATTCCAAGCGGTATCAGTGTAGTAAGAACTGTTATCAAGCTTCCAACTTGAATTTTTGCTGCATTTGTGTCACTTATTTCTTTGAAATTATTCATTAATGGTATGGTCCTTTTGGTCTTCCTCTAACTTTTGGTGGATTTTGCATTGTACTTAGTCTAAGACTACTTAAAAATGAAAAATCATTTGAAATATGTCTATTAATGCCATCGATTAATTGATTAGCAGTGGTAATGCCATATCCTTTTGATAAACTTGATTTATTTGCTTTAATATTTTGTGCTAGTGTTTTTATTTTGTCATCCATAGCGTTTACTTCATAGTAAGAAGTGTTGTAATATTTTCTCAATGCATCACTAAAATCGCCATCCAATTTTATGAAAATACTTTCATTGCCGTCAAATTGATTCAATGTGTATATTTCGTATGCTCTAGCATTAATTCCACTAAATGAGTTAGAACTTAAATTGTTGTGGAAGCCAATATATCTATTGATATCGTTTAAATATAATTTTCATGTTTGAAATTTAGCATCTATTATTGCCTTAGCTCACTTGCTTTGGGCACGAAGCAATAAACTTTCTACTGACTGAATTTTAGTTTTTAATTCAGCAATACTTGTGGCAAGTTGTTCTTTTTCCTTAATTAATGATTGAACTTGTTTTGTTAATTCTGTTTCTTTGTTGGTTAAAAGTTGAATTTTTTGATTTTGTGTCTCTATAAGTGCTTTCTTGTTTTCTATTTCACTTAAAGCGAGTTTTAAGTCATCATTTGATTTGTTAAATTTAGCAGTCATTTCTGAAAGTTGTTTTTTGTATTTTACTAAATCACCATTTTCAACTCTTAACTTACTTATGTCGTCTTTTAAATTTCGGATTATTAATTCATTTTGACTTATTGTACGTTCTTTAGATTTTACATCTTGTTTTAAGCCAATAATTTCAGATCTTGCAACAGATAAGTCCCGGCTTATTTTGTTTAAGTTACCTTGTGATGTAGTAAGCAAGTTTTGGTTATTAGTTATAGTTTGTTGAAGAAATCCGATTTTTTGATTAAGTTTTGCTGCTTCGTCTCTTAATTCCAAGATAGTCTGACGATGTTTAAAATAAACATCAACAACGTTTCAATTCAAAAGATTGTAAGATTTTAATCATGACTCAAAATTCAACATCATAGTCTCGGATTTCGTTATCATTTTTTCCTTTTGAATGAATTTATTTTCATTTATCATGGCTTGCACGTCACTTTTGAATGTTTTTAAAAATGCTATAAATGTTTCAGTATTACCATAAAAGTCTTTAAGTTTTTCAAAACTTGAGCCTTTGAAAATTTCTTTAGCAGATGCGAACGTGGTTTCAACATTTATTAGCATTTTCTCAATTATTGCCTTAATTACTAAAACATATGCTTTTGCGTTTTCTGTGTATTTTGAATTGTCTGCTTTAAGTTGAGTAATTAAAATATTGAGCTTCGTTGTTTCTGATTCATGCAACTCATTTATCTTCTTAATTGCTTCTTCATTTTCTTTTTGTAAAGCTATCAAATTATTGTTTAAACCAAAATTAGCGTTGTTTAATTCGTCTATTTTCGTATTCAAAGCTCCTAACATACTTTTATACTTATCTTCAGTTTGTTTTTTGTCTTCAATAGCTGAAGCTATTTTTTCGGTCAAAATGCTTTTTTCATTATTTAAAGATTCCACTTGTTTGTTCAGTGATGAAATGTTCTTTTTATTGCGTTCATTTTCGTTTGTAATAACATCAATACGCGACTCATAGATTTGTCTTTCTCTATCACGTTGTTCATTTAAGGTATTGTTTCTTGCTTGTAATTCATTTTTTTCAGCCGCATATTTAGCATTCAAACCATTTAAAACATTTTGTAATCTAAGTATTTCTTCATCTGAAACTTGTTTATTAGTTATAAGCTTAGCATTGTACTCAGCAAGATTTTGATTGTATTTTTCAGTAAGTAGAACATAATCTTTTTTGTATTGTTCCAATTGATTTACTAATTGACTTATCTGTTTATCGGACATTAATTTAGCTTCTGTTGCAGATTTAGTTAAGTCATTTTTAACGTTTTCTATTTCTTGTTGATATTTTTGAACTTCACTTTTGCTTTTTGACAAAGCAACTAATAAGTTTTGCTTTTGTGTTTTTAAATCTTCTAGCGATGAATTTTGTGTTGAAATTTTGCTGTTCGATTCAAGCAACGTTTTGTTTATTTGTAAATTTTCTAATTCTAATTTCTTTACTAATTGTGTCAAAGATTGTAATTTTTCACTAAGAGCAATTTTTTGATTTTCGTCAGAAGAAGCATTTTGCTTGAATGATTCTATTTGTTCTAAAAGTGCATTGTTATGATTTTGTTTTTCAATTAAAAGCTTATTTAAGTCATTTAATTCAGTTCTTAAATCCGTTATTTTTTCATTGCTTTTGCGCAACGTTGACTTTTTTTGTACTTGTGTAATAGCACTAATTGTAAATGTTGTTACACTTGCACATGCCATTAAGCCTAAGGCGATAAATGCAAATATTTTTTTGCGATCTTTGGGATTTGTTCTTGTGTTTTTGTAAATATTTGCAGCACTCTGCATTTTCCTCCTTTCACTTATTAAAGTAAAAAATGAAACCAATTTTAAAAATAAAAAACACTCCAAGTAATTTTGGAGTGTCACGTTGAAGTATTATTGAATTTGGGTTTTGAATTTAATTAATCCAGCATTATATAAAATTGATTTTTTAGTAGGATCGTCAGTAACGTGTGTGTTTTTAGGATTGTCAGGATCTGATCACACTAATTTTCCACTCATATCGTTTTTGAAAACTTTGAATGAATTATATTTTCCAGCAGCATCTTGTGTTGTTAAAACATGATCTGCATTTTCCCTTATGTCGATATATGTATCTTTTTTAGCATCATCATAGTTTCAAGATTTTGATGTTCCTAATCCCATTTGTTGCATAACATCACCTCTAGAGAAAAGAATTGCTGCATTGACTGGTGATATTGTGTGTATGGTTTTTTCACTAGTTTGTCCTGGGTAAGTAACTTTATGCTCAGTAAACATTGGTGCGTAAAATTTGCCTGTCGATCATACTGTAAAATTCTTATAGAATGTTTGATTTTCCATTCAACTATTTCAAATGTAGATTTTTTTATCTTCTTCATTGTATTCAAAATTGAATTTGTAGTAATAAACTGTAACCGTTGGTGAATTATATTCCTTAACGTATGAGTAAGCGCTAGTTTCATCACTAGGAACGAATGCTTTGCCTAGTCCAACTAGATCATTGAATTCTGAGTCAGCTTCTGTATTTCTATAAGGAGCCGATATAAACTCTCCTGGAATCGCTTGAATTACAGTTAATTCTCTTTTATTGATATTCATTTGCATAATTTGGAATTGATGCTCTAAATCTAGATATGTAGCACTGTGCCCATTATTTTGATAATTAATAAATCTAGGATTTGTGAACTTGATGTCAAACTTACTTTGATTATTGTCATAAGACGCGTCTTGTCAAATAGCATTATTTTCTTTATCAACGAAAACTTTTGTTAGTGCCTGGCTGTTAGTTGAATTTTTAATTGCTCATGCAATGTCTTCAGAAATCTTTTGCTCATATTGATCTTTGGTTAAGTTTTTGTCTCAACTTGAAGTTGCCACATCAAAGAAAGGTGTTTTTGAATCATAACCAAATTTATTATTGCTTTCAGTAAAAGGCTTGTCTTCATCAGTACCAGCATAACCACCTGCAGCCACGAAGCTGACAGAAGCATCACCAAATTTGTTTTGTGCTGGAAACTCAGAAGCCTCTTCGGAAGTTCAAAATCTTGTGCTGTCGTTTTTTATCAATGATTCCATCGATCTTTGATCATATCAATTTCACGTTCTTATACTTAACACTGGATCTACTTTCATATAGTCCGGTAAGTAGCTTGGGGTATATTCATATTTAAGTCTAAATGATATATTTCGAGAATTTGATGCGTTAGGTATTTTGTATCAAGAACCATCATCTTGTTTTACAATTTTAACTCTTACATTTTTTAAATTAAAATCAGATGGATCACTTGACTTGTCTTTTTTAGTAAATGCAAATAAATTAAATAGTGAAAGGATTTCATCATTTTCGGTGATGTCAATTTCTGTATCACCTGGTTTTGAATATTTCATCAGTGCTTGATAGAATTGTTCTCTTGTAGCAGTATTTGAAGCACTTATGGCTAAATATCTTCGACCATAGGTGTAGTCGTATTTCATTAATTTTGACATTAATGAAGCAAAGTAACTATTAAGTCGTCCATCGCTTGGATCTTGCTCATTAACTGTTCTCATCATTGTAGATAGCTGCGCTAATTTTGAAATGTCAGTTATAAATCACAATTGTTTTGAGTTATAGAATTCATTAGTTCCAGGAATTTTAGAACTTACTCAGAAGAGATTTACCAAATCACGTCATGTTCTTGTTACATGTATTAAGTCCAAATAATTGCTATATATGCTATTAATGGAAGATTTGATACTTTCTATGTTAGCGTCATTACTATTAATGTCTTTTGTTGCGTAAATATCAGCCATTGCTTCTTTTAGTAAAGAATAATTTCTAATTTCTTCATATTTCGCACTATATTCTTTTAACAGAGTTTCTCAAAAATCATAAAAATCATTCAATGTTGAATTTGTGTTTAGCATAAGTTTTGCTAGGGTTGTGGCACTTGCATAACCACTTAGAAGTTTATCTTGCTTTAGCAAATTTGCATATTCTTGCATTGCAGGATGAATTTTTTCAACTCAAATTCTTCGTGATTCATTGAAGCCTAAAAATTTGTAAACGTCTAAATTTGGATTTTCAATATTAATCATCTTGTAAGGTTCAATTGCATAAAGCATTTCATAAGAAGCATACTCACCTAAGAAAGTAGTTTCAAATCTAAAGAATAAGCCTTGTTCAAGAGGGCTATCCGCAGTATTATCAAATAACATACTGAAAAATTCTTTTGCTTTAGACACTAAGGCATTAATTTTAGATTGAACTGCACTAATTTTTTGTTCCACAGTATCGACAAAATCACTTTCAAAAGATTTTGTTGCATCAACTGAAGCATACCCAAATACATTGAATAAACTTGCATCGCTGATGTTTTGTAAATCAGTGAGTGTGCTTACTATTTCATCGTATGCATCTTGCACACCTTCATAGTCTCTTGTTTTCGAACTACTGAACGCATCTTTGTATGCTTGAAGAAGTTTAATTTTTTCAAACATTCTGCTTTGTTCGTAATTGAAAACATCATTCATGAATTCAGTTAATTTTCTAATTCCATAGTCAAGAATTTCAGTAGTTATGAAAGAATGGTCATGGATATTTGTTGATTTAGCTTTATTAAGTCTATCTAAAACTTCATATGTAAATCCGTCAGGAATGGTTACATTTCATGTTGTTGAATCATTATTTTTAGCTTTTACATAGTCGTAAAGAGCTTGACAAGTTTCTTTTAATTTGTCAGCATCATGCGAAATATTAATTGCTACTTCATTGCTTTTATCTAAAACATCACTTTTAGCCTGTTTTACTGCTTCTAGCGATAAATCACTACTGTGGAAAGTTGCACTGGCTTGCGCAACTGTTTGTTTTAGTGCTTCAATGCTTTGTTTTGTTTGCTTGCTACGAATGTATTCTTGATTTTGTCTTGTTGGTTCAAAATCAAGGAAATTTTGCGCATCAATTAAAGCCTCATCTAATTCAAATAAGGCATTTTTTAAATCAACTACAGCATTATTTTTTGCTTCGTAATCACTTTGTGCATGTTCAAAATCTTCTTCACTAGCATCGAGAGAAATATTTTTAGCTTCTAGTCATTGCGATGTTAATTTTTCCACTAATTTTGTGTTCAAGTTTTTATCTGATAATTGTTCATTACCATTAACCTTTTTGATACTTTTTACATAACTTGGTAAAAATGAGTTAGCAACTTTTTGGTATCAAGCCAATTTTTTAGTATACTCTTGTGCTTTTGCTACATCATTAGTGTTGTATAGATTTTTAGCACTAGCAATTAAGTTTGTAAATTCATCATAGAATGGTTTGATGTTTTCATTGTCATTATTAAATGCATATTTAGTTGATGAACCATCATTTTCAATTGATTTAATTACTGTTGCTAGTTGTTTTAAGGTGTCGAAAGAATCTTTAATTACTTGTAGTTGTTGATTAATAGCTTCAGAATTACTTTGACTGAATAATACACTATCATCTGTTGAAGATACATTCAGTGCCATCAATGTTTTCACACGTTTGGCAATCGTTTGACTGAATTCAGGAAGTGAATTTGCTAAGTCATTTGACTCAGCTTTTTCTAAAATTTCTTTGGCTAAATTGTAATTTGCAAGCCTGTGATCGTGAAGTTGTTTGATTTCATTTTCTTTTTGAGATGCTGCTATGTTTTTAGCCGAAATTTTAGCATTATCTTGGTCGTCTTGATATCTTTGTTCTGGTTGTGGACTGTTAGTTCACAATGTATCGATTAATGCTTCAATATCGATGTTGTAAACTTCATTTTTATCAGTTTGTTCACCTTTTCATTGATTAATTTGTTGTGATATGGCTTTTAATGTGTTTAGCAAGGTTATTGTTGCGCTAACTCTTGCTTTTAGTTGAGGTAAAATGGCTGAGTTTTGGCTTCCGTCTTCGTTTAATGAATCTGCTTGAATGTTATCCAAAAATTGATTGATTCTTGCTTTTTGATATTTGTCTTCTAGACCTTTATATGTATAGAATTCAATACCTTCTTGAGTTTTATCACCATTTAGGATAAGTTTTGCTTGTTTAATTAAGTCTTGAAGTTCAGTCGAATCTTTCAATTCTTTTACTGCTTTAGTAAGCTCATCTTTTAGTTTTGATAGAGTAGTTGTGTCCAAATTCTGTGGCACATAATTTTCTTGAGCTTTCTTAATTAAATCTTTAACTTTATCTTTTAGACGATTAATGTGTGAATTGTCAGTATCAGTTGTTGCATTCAGTGCGTCTTGGGCATTTTTTACTTCTTTAGCAAGTTTAACTACGTTATCTTTATTTGCTTTTAAGTCATTGATAAAATCTTTAATTTTTTGAATTTCTTCATCAGATGTTGCACCATTGTTTTTGTTAACTAACTCATCTAATTGTTGGTTAATTTTAGTTTGTGCTTCACTATCAACATCGCTTGCGTTTTCAGCTAAAGTATTTTGAAGTACTTGTCTTAAACCATTTTCTTGATTATCTATTGCATCTTTGTTTTCATCTTTGTTACTTTGTTGATCTTTTAGCGAATCATAAACTTGTTGCAGTTGTGAATTTTTTGCTTCTGTATCATCATAGTCTTTTTCAATGCTTGGTTGTGAATTTTGCAATGCTTTTGATAATGTTTGAATTGCATTTTGAAGATTTTGTTTTTGTTGACTATCTTCAGTAGCTAATCAGTCTTTTAGTTGTTTTGCGACTTTTTTCTGAGTATTAATTAAATCTAAATACTTATCAATTTGGCCATTAATTTTATCAAAATCTTCTTGATTTAAATCGTCTTGGCTTAGTCTATTTTTTAAGTCTTCAGCAAATGATTGAATGCCTTTTTTGACACTGTTAATTGCATCTAAAGCTGGATTTTCGACATTAGTTGTGTCGAACTCATCTAGATTTGTTAACTTAGCTAATTTATTTAATTTGTTGTTTAGCTTATCTTTAGCAAACGCCTTTTGCATTTTATCTTTAAAACTATTTAGCGAATCTAAAGTAATCTGTGGATCAGTTTTTTGTTGTTCATAATCAGCTTTAGTTGTTTCATACAATGGGAATGAATCATTTTCATTACCGCTTACTTGTTTCAATGCTTCAATTGCTTTATCTGTCTTATTAACAACGTTTGCGTCAATATCATTGATTAGATTTTGCAACTGTGTATCAATTGCTTCTTTTTTAGCTTTTAGTTCAGTAATTTTTGCATCTAATTCAGCTTTTTTGTTGGCTAGTTGTTCACTAGTTAAATTATTAGATTCCAAGTATGAACTATATTCTGCTTCTAATTGTTTGATTTCGTTTGACAAATCATGATAAATTGCTTTTTGTTGGTCATTTTGGTTGCCTAAAATAGCCTTCAAATCATCGATTGAAGATAGTAATTCAACTTTAGCTTTTGCTTCTGCTAATTTTTTATCAATTTCTGCTTTTTTATTTTGTGAATTTTCGACAGTATCATCATAAGCAAACATATTATCTGCTACTTGTTCACTTAATTTGTCAATAATTTCTTGATATTTTGTTTCTTTATTATGTTGCAAAATTCAGTTTTGTGCTTCAACTAGTGAATCATTTAGAGATTTTATTGCTTCAAATTTTTGCAGTGCATCTTTTAATTTTTCATCTGAATTGCTATTCATTAAACTTTCAAATCAGCCATCAGTGATTTTTGATTTTTCATTTTTATACTTAATTGCAACACCCGCAACATAGTCTGAAGGTTTTGTGTCTTTGATTTGAGCATTAACTTTGGCAATTTTATCTTTTAAAAGACTGTTTTTTGTGTCCTGTAGACGTTCTTTTAGTGAGTCTAGCAAGTTTTGAAGATTTTCAAGATTGATGTTTTCGTCGGTATTGACGTTATTAATTAAGTCATTGATTTTTTGTTTTAGTTTATCATTTTCTTCTTTTGCTTTATTTACATATTGTCCGGCATCTGAATCGTTAGATACTTCATTTTCAGCATCATTTAATGATTGAGTCCCTTTTTCTAAATTACGAATCAAAGGTAAGGCTTGCTATAAATTATCAATGTTTTTATTAATTGCATCAACATCATCTTGTGAAAGTGATTGATTTTGAATTTTGCTGCTTAAATCATTTAATTTTTGACTTAATTTTTGATAACTTGTCAACTTTTTATCTTCTTCATCTTGATAAAGGTTGTCTAATTCTTTTTTAGCATCTTCAGCTTTTGAAGATAAGTTAGAATCGATTTTTGTACTTTGTAATTGATTGAAGGCTTGACTTAATTTGTCGCTTACATCTTTGATTGCTGAAGAATCAACATTGTCATCTTTAAATAAATTATGTGAACTATTTTGAAGACTTCTAATAGCAATAATTTGTTTTTCAAGTTTTTCGTTTCCAATTGTATCTTTGAAAATTTCTTGAATGTAGTCATTGATTTTTTCATTGATTGCATCTAAATTATTTAGAGCATCAATATTTTTTGCATATGAAGCTATTTTTTCATTTAAAGCATCCAAATTTTTAGCTGTTGTTTCAGTTGGTTCACCATTTCAGGCATCATTAGTTAAACTATCTAATTGAGATTGATAATCATTTAGAAGTTGTAATTGCTCTTGGATGTCTTGTGAGCTTTTTCAAATTAAATCATTTTTACGATTATAAGTAATGTAAGCATTATCTGTAGTATTAGATAGATATTGTTTAATTTGACTGGCTTTTTTAATTAAAGGTAAACGTGCTAATTCTTTTAAACGACGAATGATTGCGTTTTTGTATGCTTGTGAGCTATTTGTTGTGTCAGAAGTAATGTTTTGTTGTGAGTACTCTTGATCAATGAAATCTTGAATTCTTTTCACAATGTCAGCTGAGTTTGCATCATTGTAAACTGAAGCTAAAAATTTGGCTAGTGTATCGTCCAAAGTCTTTAACATTCCTAGCAATGCTTGACGACATTTTTCTTCTAGGGCAGTACTTAATTTTTTAGCATCAGTAGGTTTTAGTTTATCGCTATTGAGGATTGAATCTAATTGTAGATACATTTCTTGCAATTGAGCGCTGAAAAGTTGTTTATTTTCTTTTGCTAAACCTAGATCAGCATAAGCATTCAAGGCGTTTAGTAGTTGTTCGATGTCATTTTTAGTTTCCTTTGCATAAACTTGTGCACTAACATCGGCTAAAACATTGTTAGCAATTTCATTAATTTGTTTGTCTAAACTTTCAGTTGTTAGATTGCTATTAATCAAATTATTTAAAGCATTTTTGTACTCATGATTTTTATCTAAACTGATTAGGTTTTGTTTTTGACTTTCATCTAAATTTTTAAGAATAGTTGAAATTTTCTTATCTAATAAGTTTAATTGTGAAAGCTGAGCACTATATTTAGCTTTCTCTTCGATAACTTTATCATATTCGGTACTTGCAACGAAGTCTTCATAAGCACTCGAATTTTGCATTTGTTCTACTTGTTTAGTTAAATGCTTAATTTGTTTTTTCTGGATCTCAAGAAATGAGGTTCAGTTATATTTAATTTCTTCAATGTTTTTAGTATTGTCAAAAACTTTTGAAACAGTGTTTTGTAAGTCAATTTTCAATTGCTCAAAATCATCTTTTGAGGTAGATGAATTTAATCGAACATTAAATGAAGAAATTAAATGCTGCAATTGTGAAGCAATTTCCTTATTTGCATCGTTATTTTTCAAATAAGAATTTAATTGATCTAAATAACCATTAATTTCATAAACTAATTGGTCAATAGATTGTTTATCTTTCTTGTAAACATTAACAATTTCTTTAGCATCATTTTTTAAAATATTGATTTCATTGTAGCTAAATGATTTTTGTACCAACTTGGCTTCAATATTATCTATTAAAGAATTGGCTTGGTTTTTAAGCGCTTGACTTGGTAAAGAGTTGATATCACTTTTTAGTGATGCTAAATAGTCACTCTCATTAGATTCAAGTACATCATTTAGTAATTTTTCTTGCTTTTCTACTGAAGTAGTGAATAAATCTTTAAAAGCCGCTAATTTTTCTTGTCTTTGTTGTACCGAAAGCGAGTTTCAGTTTGAGACAAAATTATCGATATCAGTTGAGAATTGCGGATTGTTGGCAAAATAATATGAATAAATACTTTGTTCCTGTATTCTGTTTCTTTGAGTATATAGAAAACTTTGTAGTTCAACAGTCTGATCTTGAGTTAGATTGCTATTAGTATTTTGTTGTAAATCATCGATTACACTAGAAAAGAATGAATTTTGAAAATCATTGATGGCAGTAACTTTTTCTTTGAAATTTTTATTATCATCATTTCAATAATTTTGAGCACTAGTAAGTTTTTGATTTAACTCTTCTTTTACTTCTGGACTGAAATTTCATACATCTTTGTATGTTTGAAATTGATCTTTTGACTGGTCAAAAGTTTTATAAAAGTCATTTTTATTTTTGTCAAAATCTTGCTTTTGTAAAGCTAGTGCAATTGTTGAAGATGAAACCGCTATACCTAGAAGTCCACTTAGTGATAATAATATTTTGCTTGATTTTGTCATGTTTTACCTTTCTTAAATTAGTGTAATTTCAATTTGATTTCTAGTTTGTCAATGTTTGTCTTATAAGAAGAAGTTTTATATATGGTTTCACCCTTTGGAGTAAATGCAATATCTTGAACCACTCCCTCAAAATCTGGATTGTCATGTGAAGGGTGTCACAAAGAATAAAAGCTCTTTGCAGTAAAATCACCAAATCTTTCTATGTAAGTCTCATCATTGTTCACAATTGAATCTTTAAGTAAAAGTTTGGTGTTAAAAGCATCGAGATCATTCAACAAATCTTCGGCCTTTGCCATATTTAAATACTCAGTTAATTTGTCTGCTTTGATTTGGGTTTTATAAGTTTGTGTTGTCCCATCATTTAGATGTACTGTTTTTTCTGTTGCTTCATCATCTAGAGTTCCAAAGTTATAAGTTTTGAACATTCAATTAGCAGAAGTATTAGGTTTTTTTACATAATTATTGCTGTCATTTATATATCCAGTAAGAAGATTAGTTTCTCCCTCGTCACTATTTTTATAAAGTCTATTTCCTAAATCTAAATCAAGAATTAAAACTGCTCTATCTTTAAATTCGCCTTCTTCATAATTTTTGACCTTTACCATAGGAAAGGCTATACGAAGTTTAATCATATAATCAACATATTCTGAATATTTTTTAATATTTATATCTTTAACAGTTCAATAAATATATTGATTTCCATCACTAGACACAGATGGTTTGTATGAGTCGCCATCGGATAGTGGTTCAGCCTTACTTTTTCGTAGTGTTAAAAGAAAATCGTCTTTTAACTTCAATTTTACTTTTAAATTGTCGTTTTGTGCATCTTCTCTGCTATTTGTACTTGATTCAGGATTGTTTATATTTCCATAATTTTTTACTTCTGAAGAAAATATGTCTATATTACGCTTTGCCATGTCTAAGAGTGAATATTTAGCAAATGCGCCAACATAATTATTTATAACATTTTGTGCATTTCAACCTGCTTTATTTCAGTCGAAAATTTTGCTTTTTTCTTTTGTTGTAGAACCTAAGCTTTGTTGTGTTATAAAAACTTCGTCCAAAGTATTTACTGAAATGGTTACACCGTCATAGTATTTTGCAATGTAATCTACGCCTGGATAAGATGAACTACCTTCAGGTTTTTTGTAAATGAACCTTAAATTAAATTTAATTTTCTTAGTTAAACCATCGGTTTGGTTGAATATTTTAATGTATTGAGAATCAGTTTTAGCTTTATAGAATTGAACATCAACATTATTTAGGTTAAATTTCTGATTTTCACTAGACTTTAGAATATTGAACTTATTGAACAAGTCTAAAAATTCAGTTTTATCCTTAATAGAAGCATAGTCATATTCTGGGTTAGGTTCATTAGGATCTTCAACATTTGAAGTATTTACTTGATTTCATTTCTCAACGATATCTTCAGCACAAATTCCTTCTTTTACAACGATATCGTTGTAATTTGCTTCATTTGGTTTTTGTCAGTCCGGAACGACATCTAAATAGCTAAAAATTTCATTTAGATTATCCTTGTAACCAATTCAATCTCTTAATTGCTTAATTGAATCGTATGAACTCTCAATGTTTTTCAATACCATGTCGAAAGGAGTAACGTCTTTTTGTCAGTTGGCTAAAATATCAGTTTTTAACTTTTCAACTGCATCTTTTTCTTTATATGAATTTTTAATGAAATTACTGAAATCTGGATTTCGACTAGAAATATTGTTGCTATTTTCGTATATGTTGTAAGGGCTAATATTATTAACAACTTGTGAAAATAGCAAACCAAAATTAGAATAAGTTTCAGTGTAGTCTTTGTAAATTTTTACAAGTGAATTAGCGTTGTCATTTGCACCATAAACTAGGTTGTTGAATTGTTTTTGATTTTTATAAATTTGACCAATTAGTGTTTGTAGTTTTTCTTTTACGTTGTTCATTTTTTGAACTTGGTCGCCAGTTTGTGGATACTGAGCTTGTACTGAAGTATCTGTATAATCGTTATTAGCTAGAGATGAAACAAGCGAGCTAAGTGTTTCAACAACGCTTATTGTGGCTGCATCTAGACCTTCGTTTTTAAAACTATTTAGACTTGATTCAATATCACTATATTTATTAATGCTTCTTAAGATAGTTGTAAAGTAATTTGCATACGCATCATTATTTTGTTTAGCAGCAAAATCACTTTTGAAATCACTATATTCTCTTGCTAATTTATTTAATGGACTAATGAATTTAGTATTCAGTGTTTGTAATTGTGTATCAAGTGATTTGATTTGTACCATGTATGAATCAACTGCAGTAGTGAACACATTTTCGTAAAGGTCGCTTCCTGGTTTAACGGTTTCATCACTTAATTCTTGTGTTAGGTCAAAATTGAACTCACTTAAGAATGTGTTTAGTGAGTTTAAATCATCTTCACTTGCTTGCATAATTTTTAGCAATTGTGCTTTAGTTAATTCTTCTCAATCTTGTGGTTTTGATGTTCCCTCGACGCTATTTATTAAATCAGCAAAGTCTTTTAATCATTTATGTTCTCAATAAATTCTAGCTTTTAGACCTTGATACAATTTCAAGACATTTTGTTGGTATTTTTGTTGTAATGAGTTGTATTTTTCAGAAATTTCATTGAACGTATCCTTATCATTGATACCCTTAACTGAAGACAAGTATGTAAAATCTGGATCGCTTGAGTATTCTAGTGTTGGTCTAATATTATTTTGAAGCATTAAAACGCTCAATTTTACAAAGTTGTTTGCTAAGGTTTTAGCTTGGTTCAGTTTGGTTTGTTTTAGTTTGTGCAACAATCCTGTTTGCATATTTCTTAGTTCTTTGAATGAGGCATTTTTTCTTTTACTCATTTCGACAATCGCTTGATCGTCAGTAGTAATGCTTGGATCTGATTGCTTGATTTGTTCTAGTGTTTCAGTTGTGTGTTGAATTGCTCTTTGAATAGCTTGATTCAATTCTTCAAAAACAGCTTTCATTGTGTCATCTTGAGCATAAGTATCTTTTAGTGCATATCAAGATTGAGCAATTTGGATGTTGGCTTGCAATTTGTATGTGTCTCAGAATGCTTGATTGAATGTATGAGCATTAGCAGCATCTTTATTTACATACAATTCTGATCATGATCCATTTGTTGGAACTTCAATTTTGTAAGTATTAGGAACAAATTGAAGATATTTTAACTCTAGTTGTCTTCTAGGAATGACAATATCATAATTTTGATCGTTGACAATTAGTCGTGATTTAAGTTTTTGTAACGCTAGATCAACTATTTCATTTAATGGTGCTTTTTGTTCGTCTGATAACTTGATTTGTGGTCATGCAGTGAAATAATAGTTTTTTGAATAATATAGAGCCGGTATGTAAGCAGCTGAGATTGTTAACATTTCTTTACTTCACTCAATCAGTGTATCTTTAGAAATGTCATCATTTAATAAATTGTCAGTAATTTTATTTACTAAACCTACAACAGGAGGATTTACATCTTGGGCTGAGCCAAATAGTTTTTCAGTGTATTGTTTAATAACTTCTGAGTCAGTGAAAGCATCAGGATAAAGACTTTTTAAGTAATCATTTTGTTCTTTTACAGCTTTCACATTAGTCATAATTGCTTCATAGAAGTAGAGATTAGCATATTTATCAAAAGCATTTGCTCTAATCTCTTCAAGTTTATTGTTTAAATTATTAAAACTTGAATCACTAGGAGCTTTAGTTAGCGAATCTAAATTAGCATTTGATAATTCAGTTAAAAGGTTTTCATAGTAAGCCTTAATGTATTGTTTTGAAGCGGTTTCATTTAGGTCAACTCAATAAATTTCGTCATAACGTTCTTCAATTAAATCGAATAAGTTAGTTTGGTTTCTGTTAATAATGTCATCAGCAATGTCCTGTCTTAAAGTTGCAATATTCAAAAGTTTTGTAAAATCGTTTTCTAAAACTTTTTGAAGACTCAAAATGTAATTAACAGGTTTAACAACATCGCCTATAGCAGGTTTTTTTCAGACAGCATCAACTGGAACACTTCTTAAAATTGCATCAGCCATGTTTTTGGCATCTACTACATCTTTTACGGTTCTGTATAGTCTTGATGCTGCTACTTCTTGCTGCTTAGTAATCAATTCTTCCTGTTTGTTTAATAAATTAATTATGTCGTTGAATTTTTCAATGTAACCAATTATGTTTTCGCGACTCAATACTTCACTTGTTGCTCCTGAATACTATCTATTAACATAATCTTCAAAAGCCTCTTGCTCACCGTTTGCTGAGCCAAAATTACCAGTTCCCTCTGGATATTTAATACTATTAATTTTTTGTAAAGAAAGAAGGTAAAGTTCGCGCAATCTTGTTGTTAAATCAACTAGTAATTTTAAATTTTCAATTTTTTCTTTTGAATCATAAACATCTTTGTCATTTAAATCTTTCGAACCATATAAGTCTTTTAACTGCTCATTTGCTTTATTTAGTTCGGTTAATGCTTTTTCGATCAATTGAGTTTTTTCGTGATCCTCATCTTCGACTTCAGACATTTTTTGTTGATAAAAATCGTTTGTATCTTTAACTAATTTAGCAATTTGCTTGCTATTATCAATTGAATCAATTAAATCATTTAACTTAGTGTTAACTTCAGTAGCTTGTTCATTATTTGTAATATTATTTGCATCAGTTTGCAACCCATTGAAAAGGTCGTCCATTTTTTGTTTGAAACCAGGATCTAAATTTTCAAATGAACCTTGGTCAAAATCATTTTTAGCATCTGTTACTTTGTTTGTTATATCTTCTTTGTTTTCTGGTGATGTTTTGGTTTGAATTACCGCATTATCAAGATCTTGCTTTTTATTTAATATTTCTTGCGAACTTTCATCTGTAGCTGTAGATGGTAGTGATTGTTTAATTTTATCTTCAAGATCAACAGCTTTTTGGTTATTAGTATCATTATTTTGATTTTTAAGATTTTGAATACGATCAAAAGCCTCTTTTTGTGATTTCACTAAAGAGTTTATTGCATCTAATTTATCTTTTAACTTGCTTAGTTCTTCTTTATCCGAACTGCTTAAAGCATTAGCTTTGTTGACAATATTTTGTACATATTCTTCTAGCTTTTGAGCAACTTCGGAAGCAAGTGGATTATTAGTGTATGGATGTTCCCTTATAAGAATTTATATTATTTAATGTCTCGTCTTTTTTAGCATTAAATATATCTTTTTGGTAAGCGTCATCCATTTTTTGTAAATATGCTTTTAGATTTTCACTGTTAGCTTCGGGAGAGTTTTTATCGGCATTGTATTGATTGATAACAGACTCAAGAGTTGGAACTTGGATTCCACGTAGTGAAGAATCTTTTAATAAGTAATTGATTTTTTTAGAAATTTCAGAATTTACTTCTTCTAGTTTGTTGTAGAAATCATTTTTATCTTTTGTTGCTTCGTCATACAATGTTTCGGCATCCAATTTTGCTTTCTTTAGATCCAAAATTGAAGCATCTTTGTTTAAAACCTTAGTTTCTAGATCATTTATCTTTTGTTCTAATTCTGAAGCTTTAGTAGCAAAATTTGGTGAGTTCTTTTCTTTATCTGTGTATACATTTTTAGCTTTATTGATAGCCTTTTCTGTTTCAATATAATCTTTATTTTTTGAAAGCGCATTGTTTAGATTATCAATTTTTTGTTTTATTTGGTCATCATCATCTTTATCGTTTGGTAAAGAGTCTAAAATTGCGTCTTTTAGATGTTGTCAAGCATATGGATTTTCATCCTTGTTGATATCATCTAATGAATTTAAAGCATTAGACAATTTTTGTACAAGTGGCAGAACTTTTTTGATTTTATCTGTTAATTGTTGTAATTTTTCCAAATTAGGATCAGCAGAAGAAAGTAAATTTTCTTTTTCATTTAAAAGTGATTTAATTACTTCATTTACTTCTTTATAAGGTGATTCCTGAGAATTTTGCTCATCTTCTTCATATAGTGCATCACTTAGATCTCTTCCGCTTTTATCAAGAAGCGCTAGTGATAATTGTTTGTTAAGTTCATTATTGCTTTCATCAAGTTGTTGTTGTACTTCTTGGTATTGTTTTTGTTCACTAACCTCTTTTTGATTAAAAGCTTCTGGTTTGTTGTACTGATCTAAAAGTGCTTTTGCTTTTTGGTATGCTTGATCAAAATCTTTATGGCTATCAGTGTTATCTAAGTCAACTTTCTTGATTGATGCTTGTTCGTAACTTTGTTGTAATTTTGCTAGTGAAATTTCTAAACTTGCACCACTTGGAGCATTTTGACTTAATTTTTCGATTTGTGCTTTTACATTGTTTCTTTGTTCTTCGTTTTCAGCATTTGAATAATCTTGAAATAGTTTGTCAAGTTTATTTAAAAATGATTGTTCGACTGCGTGAGTTTGTGAAATTTCATGCGCATTTTTAAAAGCATCAACAATTGCTTTTAAATTAGAATCAAAAATTTCATTTGCTTTGGTTTGGTTTTGTTTTGTTTCAGTGTTTTTGATTGCATCATCTAATGCTTTTTGAATTGAATCTATGGTTTTATCAGTGTTTTGTGGATTACTGAATGATTCGTCAGCTTGTTTGATGATTTGTTTGATATTTTTAATATCCTGACTAAATTTAGGATCGGGATTTTGATTGTATTTGTCAACTAAATCATTTGCTTGTTTTAACAAATCATCAAGTGTTTTGTATTTATCAAGATTGGTAGTTACTGATTCTATTTGTTTTTCAATAGCTTTTAGCTGTTCTTCTTTTTGTTCTAAAGTTAAATCATTATTTTTTGAAATTAAATCTGCTTTCGCTTTTAAAGCATCTAATAAGTTAAGTAATTTTTCTTTTCCACCATTTGAATTGTCACCAAATTTATCATTAACTGTCTTTTTGGCATCCTCAACTTGTTTTTGCACTTTCGCACTACTAATAGCAGCTTCTTGGTTTAATAAAGTTTCTTGCGCTCAATTAATATCATTTTGCATTCCTTGACGAGTAGCACCATCGTAAAGACTTGTAACTAAATAAACATCATTTAACTCTCATTTATTAACAAAAGTCTGAACATTTTGTTTTATTGAAACGTCAGGAATATCGTTTTGAATAGCTTTTAAATTTAGCACCAAGTTTTTGATTTCATCTTTGTTAATAGTGCGCAATGATTCAATTGCACTTGCTAAAAATTTGGTATTCGCTTCAATAGTTCGTGGAACAGACAAGTGGTTTGTAATTGAATTATCTAATGAAGTAAGTTTTTGCTTATCTTCAACATTTAAGCCAGTGAATTCTTCGTTTTTGATTGATGTTTTTACTTGATCTTGTAATTTTTTGATTTCATTTACTAGTTGTTGATTATAAGCAACAGTGCTGATTAAATTATTGTACACATTTGAAAGGCTAGTAATAAAATCACCAATATTATCAACATTGGTTTTTAGTAATTGGTCATTTGCTAGTTTTTCAAAATCTTCTAAAGTGATTAAATTAGTATCTTTAGCGTTTTCTAAGACTTCGTGAAGTTTTTGTGTGTAACGTCAAGCAAGGTTGAATAAAACTTTTTTGTCTTGCAATTGGTTATAAAGTTGCACACTTGGATTTTGTATGTCTACATTGACAATGTTGTCATTTACTCAATTTGTTAAGATTCCATAGTTTTGAGCGTTGTTAGCAAAATATTGTTGTAGAGTTTGAATAGCTTGTTTTAAATCATTTTGTGACAAGAAATTAGCACTAATTTTTGAAAAACTTGTGTCAATAAAGTCATTAATATCTTCTTTAACTGTTAAGTTGTTAGCAGGAATTTTGGCATATGAATCAAATATTGCTTGCTTGAAGCTTGAAGCTTGTTTATGTACGAGTCTT
The DNA here is from genome assembly GCF_053851755.1 of Mycoplasma sp. 3392. Lineage (NCBI taxonomy): Bacteria > Bacillati > Mycoplasmatota > Mollicutes > Mycoplasmatales > Mycoplasmataceae > Mycoplasma > Mycoplasma sp. 3392. Next base: position 83,449 of record NZ_JBSQBF010000002.1, on the reverse strand, counting down.
TTGTTGCTTCGTCTAATTGTGCACTTTGAATTTCTTTAACTAATGCATCAAATTTAGTATTGATTGAATCAATGTTTTCTTTTGATAAAGTGTTTAAAGCATCCTGAGTACTGCTTGCTGCATTTCTTAGAACTTGGTTGAAAATGTTGTTTAAAGTTTGTGCAAAGTCACGGCTAGTATTTGGGTTAGCCATTTCATTTTTAATTGTGTCTAGAGCTTGGAAAACATTATTTTTGTCAGTTGAGTTTTTGAAGAAATTATCGTTGTAAATATCTTTTTCAATTAGTTCATAAAATTGTTGTTCTAATTGATCTGAAAATTCATTACTTTTTTGTAGCAATGCATCATAATTGGCATAGAAATTGTCAAAATCAAAATCATTAGCGTCACTATTTTTTACATTGTCATAAAGTGATGTAACTTTTGCCTTTAATTCATTATCTTTAACTAGTGATGCTAATTCGTCTAATGATGCTTGAATTTGTTCTTTTGTAGCTTCTTTATTAGCAACAACAGATTCAAATTTTGCTTTTTTTACCGACTGGGCTAATTCATTTTTAAGACGATACATTTGTGCAACATCAGAATCTTTCTGTTTTACAAATTCTGATGCTCTTTGTACTAAGTCACTAATTTTTTGTTTGTTGTCGCCACTTAGATTTTTGTTTTCAGCCAACTCGACTTGAGTTTTCTTAATTTCATCTTCCATTGCTTGGTAAATGTTGTTATTCTTTGCATAATTAACTTCTTCAACAGAACTTTGTTTTACCAAAAGAAGTGCAGTAGTAAGACCAACAGCAGCTGCAGTTCCAGTACCCAAGGCTATCATTGAATTTAATAATTTGTTTTTCATACTTGTTCTCCTTAGTTTTGATGATTAGTTATTTTTAAAAAATCCAAAAATTCCATTTACTCTTTGTGCTTTAGTTAAAAGCAAACCATTTGCATCAGTGTTATTGAAACGAATAAAGTCTGCTAGATAAGCGATTTCAACACACAAAATCAAAAGCAGAAGCAAAGTCAAAATGATTGCTATCGCTAGTCAAATTTTTTACCCCTTAGTCATTGGCTTTTTTTCTTTATTTTTGCTTTCTGAGTTGCTTTTAGCAACTTCCTGGCTTGTTCTTTGTTCCATAAAAAATCACTTCCTTAATTTGTTGTTTTGTAAAAACAAGATTTCTAAAAATCTTACTACAAATTTAAATAAATTTGTCGGCTTTGCAAAAAAAAAAAAAAAAATGCGAGCAATATTGCTCGTAATGCGGAAAAATACTGTTTTTTTGAGTTTTTTGACCGGTTTTTTTGACTGAAAAAATTCAGTCTTTTTTTGGTTTAATTTTCTGGTTTTTCAAACACTTTTGCGTCTTTAAATTTGAATTTTAAACGAGTTAAAAAATTCAATTTTCTTGCTTCAAAAAGACTGGATTTTTGTCACTTTGCTTTTGGCATTTTGATTTTTGAAATTGAAGAATTTGCAAAGGCTAAATCGTTTACAAAAAGTACATTTTCAGCACTAATTTTATTTATTTTATTGTCGAAATAAAAGGCTTTTTGTGCAATAAGACGAATGTTAGAACCTAAGATTAACTCACTTACTTCTTGTTTTGATTCAACTAAAATGTTGTCGTAAATTAATAAGCTTTTAGTGTCTAATTTGTTGTCATTAAAGAATTTTGCACCAGTAAAAGCATTTTTAGCAACATAACTGATGTTAGGAAATTTAGCTTGTGCTAGGCTTGAGTTTTCGAAAGCATATTCACCTACAAAATCAACATTTTCAAGATTAATGGTTGATAATGTTTTTGTTTCAAATAAAGAATATGGAGCGATGTGTTTTAAGTTAGGAGCATTGATTTCTTGTAATTTGTAACAATATGCAAGGGCATAAAAATCAATGTATTCAAGAGCAGGGGCATCAAGTTTTTCAAGTGTAGTGTAAGAAAGCCCTGAAGCATGAATTTTCTTAATACTTGGCATCTCAACATCTTTCAAACTGACACAACCTTCAAAGACAGCAACACCAATTTCTTGTAAATTTTTCATTTTAACTTCTTGTAAATTAATACATTGATAAAAAGCTCTTGTACCAATAGTTTTAACGTTATTCATCTCGACGCTAACTAAGTATTTATTAGTTACAAAAACTGATTGAACCACTTCATCAATATCATTTAAAACTAAACGGAATTTAAAAGGAATTTTTTGACGATAAGCAATTAATTTGTTATTTTCAACAATTAAAATAAAACCGTCTTTTTCATTATTTATGTATGAGTTATCAATTGTCATAATTAGTTCATTTTTTTCATTCATACATACCTCCTTAGAATTACTAAAATTATAAAGTCAAAAACATTTTTTGTGTTGTTTTACTTATGATGTTAAAAATGATAATTAGTTGTCAATTTCGAACGCCGGGTATCGTTGTTTTTGTATATCGTTTCGTTATAATACTTTAGACATGAAAAAGGAAATTACACTATTTGAGGCTTTCGCTGGAATAGGAAGCCAATATAGAGCGCTTGAGCGTCTCTCTCTCTCTCTCTGAAAGGCAATCTAAATATAGAGTAATCAATTTAGGAACAATCGATTGATACATTGATGCTATTATTTCATATCAACTAATTCATTATGGAAAACTAAAAAAAGAAACAAAATATAGCCACGAACAAATGGCTAATCTTTTAGCACAATATACTTTTAGTGCCGATAGCAAAAAGCCAGTTGGTAATAATTATTTTATGAAAATGAATGAACAAAAGTTGGCATCAATTTTTCCTTACTTATATTCGTATGTTAACAATGATTACTTTCATCAAAAATATGTTTTCAAAAAAGACAAACGAGCAAGTAGTAACACTGATATTTCGAAATTTCAAACCTTACCGGAAGGAATTGACATTTTCACTTATTCATTTCCTTGTCAGGACTTGAGCCAGCAAGGTAAACAACGAGGTTTAACTAAGGAAACTCGTAGTGGTCTGTTATACCAGGTCGAACGAATTTTAAAACAAAATAAGGATCGTTTACCAAAAGTGTTAGTACTTGAAAATGTTAAAGCGCTAGCTTCACAAAAATTTATTCACCAATTTGAAGATTGACTGAACACACTCAAGAAATTAGGTTATAAAAGTTATTGAAAAGTAATTAATGCCGCTGATATGGGTAGTGCTCAAAATCGTGAAAGAGTTTTTGCTATTTCAATCCTGAAAGATAAATTATCAGAAGAATTTGAATTTCCTCAAAAAGTTGAAAATGGTAAAAGTTTAAAAGATATCATTCGCGCAGTCAAGAGCAATGATAAACGCCTTAATTTAGCACAAAAATATGAAATGACTGATTTTGTAACAACAGCCAACAATATAACTAAGGCAAGACTACTAAATTACACTGAATTTAACTCAGAATCATACGTTTATAAGCCAATTAATAAAGGACCTACATTGACTGCTTCTGGTGCTAATGCCAGATTAAAATTCTATTTTGAAAGATCTAAAATTCTTAAGGTAATTAACTCTCAGGAAGCTTACGAGTATATGGGATTCGAAAAGCGTGACTGACAAATAGTAAAAAGCAGTGATTTAGTTTCTGAAACAAAAATGATTTACACATGTGGAAATTCAATTTGTGTTGAAGTTTTAGAACAACTTTTTAGCCAAATACTAAAATGTTTAAAATAGACAAAAACACTAGAATCTTTAAAATCCCTTTGTGTTCTAAGTCATACATTAATAAAAGAAGTAGAGGCGAAAAAGTCCTGTTCGATTTATATATTGTTTTTGACACTAAGTTTCTTTATATCAAGACATGATATGCTAACTTTCTAGAAGCTCAAATTGACTTGTATACAACTCCTTCTCACTTCAAAACTAATCCTAAGAATTTCAGACACAGAAAACAACTATTAGAAGAAAGACTTGGTTTCAAAATTCAAGAAAGACCCGACAGAAAAGCTAAGCTCATCAAGACTCTTGATGACAAGCAGTTAAAATCGCTTGAATACTATGTTAACAACAATTATTTTGAAGATGGTTGCACTTTGAAGGGTCTAATTTACCTGTTTAAAGGAAATAATCCTGGGGGTTCTGTTACAAATCCATCTTCTTCTGAAATTGTAAGTCTCCCAAGTAAAAAAGATAACTTCACAATAATCAATCCAGCATTAGCTTTTGACTCAGTTTTTCTGGATACCGATGACTTTAAGTACCAAAATTTAAATGAATTTTTAACAATTAATACTAGAAAAAATAATGTTGAATCTTTCAATGATTTTTTAGAATACATTAAATCCGATTGTGAATTTTTGTACAACTTGATAAAACTATTGAATAAGTATGATAAATCACTAAAAAACCAAAAAGACATAGAAATTAAAATGTTACGTGAAAAGACTTTAAAAAAGAGTGAAAAGTACTATTGATTCATTCAATACATTAAAGATGAAGCAAAAAAACAAAGAGCACAATATAGAGACAAAACATCAGAGTGACTTGTATTTGAAAATTTTGCTGTAGAAGCTATTGAAAAAGCACACATCTATAATGTTAGTTGAATCAAAAGAGATGCTATTGAATACGCACATCAAAACACTAGCTGAAAAAAGAGTAAGTTAGAAAAAGAAATTAATAACATTTTATCTGATATATCTAACAAATATAACTTTCTTAATCTAGATGCTACTGTTCATAAAATGTTTGACGGATATAAATTTACATTCGATGCTGAAAATGGAAATCAAGTAATACTGGATGACACTATAGCTAAAAATGAACGTATAGCAACATACTTAGAACCTTACAAGCAAATAGAACATAGCAAACTTAATAATGAGCTTAAGAAATTCATATCAAAAAGAAATGACTACCTATCAAAAAATGGATTAATTTCACAAGAAAAGATAATTTAGCAGTCTTCTTTGGTTGTTTTTGTGTCTTTTTGTAAATTTAGTCGCGCTTGCGACTTTTTATTTGCCCTCTAAATAAAAAAGCAAAGCACAGTGGCTTTGCTTGATTTGCAATCAAAAACACTCACGATTATTTTGTGTTTTTAAGTTCTTTAAGTCTTGCTGCTTTACCTTTAAGTTCTCTCATGTAGTATAGTTTTGCTCTTCTAACTTTGTTTTTACGTAGCACTTCAACGTGGCTAATTAGAGGTGAGTTGTAGTTGAATACACGTTCAACACCAATTCCGTATGAGTTTTTACGAACTGTAAATGTTTTAGCTGTTCCTGTTCCGCTTAAAGCAATAACTAGACCTTCAAAAGCTTGAATTCTTTCTTTGTCTCCCTCTTTAATACGAACGTGAACACGAACATTGTATCCTTCTCTAATTTCTGGTAAGTCGCTTCTTAATTGTTTTTGTTCAACAATTTCTAATAATTTTGCTCTACTCATTTTTTAACCTTTCAATTATATCTGGACGATTTTTTAATGTTTTTTCATATTTTGCTTTTTGTCTTCAAGCTTCAATTTTTTTATGGTCACCACTTAACAGTACTTCTGGTACTTCAAAACCTTTGTAAACTCTTGGTCTTGTGTATTGTGGATAATCTAGCAAGCCATCACCTTCGAAACTTTCTTCTAAATGTGATGATTTTCTAATAACTCCCGGTGCAAGTCTAGCAATAGCATCCGCCACAATCATAGCCGGAATTTCGCCACCAGTTAATACATAATCACCAATACTTAATTCTTCGTCGACAAAATTTAGAATTCTTTCATCAAAACCTTCATAATGTCCGGCAATTAGTGTTATTTCATTTTCTTTAGCAAATTCACGAGCTTTTTGTTGATTGAAAACTTTTCCTTGTGGTGAAAGAAGAATCTTTTTACCACCAACTGTTTGCAACGCTAAATCTAATGGTTCCACTTGCAACAACATCCCTTGGCCACCGCCATAAACTTCATCGTCTACTTTTTGGTGTTTATCTTTTGAAAATTGTCTTCAGTCAATAATATTGATTTCCAAGTGACCTAATTTGATTGCTCTTGCAATAATTGATTCTTGAACGAAATTTTCGAAAAATTTCGGAAACAAAGTCAAAATATTAATTTTCATACTGATTATTTACGGTTTTTTGTGTATTCAGCGTAGAAATTGTCGTGTTTTAGAAGTTTTCTAACAGTGTCAGTTGGTTGAGCACCTTGGTTTAATCATTTAGTTAGAGATTCTTTGTTTAATACTACTTCTTTTGAGTGAGGGTTGTAAAAACCTACTTCTTCGATGAAACGTCCATCACGTGGTGAACGAGCATCGGCAGCAACAATTTTATAAATAGCTTGGAATTTTTTTCCATTACGTTTTAGTCTTAATTTAACCATAGCGTTTTCCTTTCATAATAATGTGATGTGTTTTTAATAAAACAAATTATAGCATATTTTGTTAAGGTGTCAAGCAATTTTACTTAACACCTTTCGAAGATAAAAAAACTGACTAGAGTCTGATTATTCGACCCTAGTCAGGAACAAAATTATCTAACCATAAAAGGTATTAAAATGATTTGTAAAATAATAGTTAACAAGATAAGAAATATGAATATAAAAGATGAACTTTTTCAACTAATGGGATCTTTAGAACTAATTTCTTTTGGTTGCTGGTTTTTCTGATTTCGTAAGGCATCATAATAATCATCATTAAAGCTATTATTATGTTTTCTTTGTTGTGATTTGCGAAATGTATCATCGTCTTTGTAATATTTCATACCATTAAAGGTTTGTCGGAAAAAACGAATAATTCCTCTTCCAAATCCTCTTCTAACAATCAAGGCAAGAATATTTAATGAAAAAACCATAATATTAGCTACCGTTAATGCATCACAAATCTTTAGTGTTGTTAAAGCGATTTTGTTTTGTTCAGCCTGAGCACGGTAACGAAAAAATAATATTAAAAAGAAAGTCAAAAAAACTATTATATTGACAACTAAAAAGATGATTGTTCCAGTGTTGAAACCTCTTTTTACATAACTTGAAAATCGTTGCTTAAAAGTTAATCTTTCTTTATTTGTCATTGTTCTTTTCTTCGTTGCTTAAAATTAATTCTTCAAAATAACTATCATCATCACTATTTAGTTTTAAAGTTTTAACATCACTAATTTCTTTAGTTCACTCATGAACTTGTTGATTAGTTCCGTAAACGAAGTGATTTTGACCAATTTGTCAAGTTTTCGGAACGTTAGGGAATTTTTGTTGTTCTAAGTAATTTAGTTCGAAACTTACATTTTCAAATTTTTCATTTGCATTGGAAATTTTTGGAATCGCTTTGAATAAATTGATTGTGTAAGGGTGAACTGGGTGAGCATAAATTTGTTCAGTGTCACCTGATTCAACAATTTTCCCAAGGTGCATAATTTGCACTTTATCAGCAATGTATTCAATCATTGACAAGTCGTGAGCGATAAATATTAGTCCAATGTTTTTTTCTTTACATAAATCTTTTAACAAGTTAACAACTTGAACCTGAATTGAAATATCAAGTGAAGCAATTGGTTCATCAGCAATAATTACTTTTGGTTGAGTAATCAATGCCCGCGCAATAACGATTCTTTGTCTTTGCCCACCACTAAATTCATGTGGATAACGATATGCAAATTGTTTTAATAAACCAACATCTTCTAAAGCTTTGTAAATTATTGTTTTATAGAAAAGATTCTTTAATCTAATTCAAGCAAAAGGAGCAAAAATGTAATTTGAATAGATAAAACGCAATTTTGGATATTTGTCTTTGAAAATGATGTCTACTAAATTATGGTTTATTCCTAGTAGTAAGTCAATGTTGTGAATATCTTTAACCAAGTAGCGATACTCAATAGCAAATGATTTTTGAGTTTCTAATTTAGCGTTAACAACTGTATTGAAAGAAATAATTTCATATTTTTGTTGTTTTTTAGCTACTTTTTCGCTAGCAACTTCTTGATTTTTTAGATATTGAATGAAATTTTTGTGCACTGATTTAAATCTTTTAACTAATTCTTTAATTTGTTTTCTTAAAGCATAGTAAGTTTCATTAATTTCAACAATTTTGGCCTCAGTTGCTGCAATTAATTCTTTTCTTTCACTAACATGTTGAATATAACGTTTTTGATAGCTATCTTCAGCCAGTGAAAGTCTTTGTTTTGCTTTATTTAAATCTTGTTTAGCTTGTGCTTTATCAACAGTTTTAGGTGCCAAATTTTCAATGTAGAAAGCAATTTGGCTTTCGATGTCTTTAAATCTTTTATCAAAGTTAGCTTTATTGGTTTTTGACTGTTTTAAATACTCATCGATATTGAAATTAAACTCAGAATCAATAGTTTCTTGTAACAATTGTTTTGCTTGTTTTGAGTATTCAACATTCAGTTTGATTCTATAAAAACCAACCATGTATTCACGCAAGTGTTTAATTAAAGCTTTGATTTGTTCAAACTCTAAATATTTCAGTTCAGGATACACTTCTTTTAGAAATTCATTTGCTTTTGAATTAATTAATTCTCTTTTTAGGTTATAGATATAAAAATCTAAATTTGTCGAAAGCAAACGTGAGTTCTTTAGCATGTTTTTTTCATTTTTGAACTCATAAATATAATTTGTAAAAGCATTTTTAGAAACTTTTAAAAACTCACTGTGTTCTTTTTTGAGTGCTTTATACTGAGATCTAATATTTTTATACTCATGGTAAAGTTTAACTTGTTCGTTTGTGTAACGAAGACCTAGTTTAGCATTGTTGTAATTTTTTAAAGCATTACGTAATTCAATTTCATCTAAGTCGATATTGTCTTCACGGTAGTCTTTTTGTTTCTGGTAATAAAAGTCAATCAATTTGTTTGTATTTGAGTACATGGTGTTGATAACTTCAGTCTCCATGCTTTGCTTTTCTTCTAAAAATGCAAAGTATTGATTGAAATTATCTTCATTTGAAAGTTGGCTGTCAAAAGTTAAATTATTGAATTTATTTTCTCACTCAACAACAAAATCTTTAGCAATATTATTGAATGAACTTAAATTAATGATTTCATATTCTTGTGCTAATGATTTAAAAGTGTAACGGAAATTTTTCTTAACGTGTCTTCAGTCACTGAATAGATCTTTCATTTTCTCACGCATAATCCCATTTACTACAAGTGGTTCTTTTAGTGTTGAGAAAATGTTTTTTTGTCCATTTAGAGAAGCATGTGGATCCTGGAAAATCATTTGTACATTACGACGTAGAAACTTTTCAGTATCACGGCTAATTTTGCGACCACTAACTATTCTTCCATCTAAACGAACGAACCCGTTGTAATCATCATACAGACGCATTAATGAACGTCCAACAGTTGTTTTACCTGAACCAGACTCTCCGATTAAACCAACAATTTCTGACTCATGGACATTGAAAGATACTGAATCTACTGCTTTGTTAACGTTTGAACCATGAATAAAATATTTCTTTAGATTGTCTATTTCTAAAACAACTTTTTGCTTATCTTTGTTCATCTTCAAAAACCTTTCTAAATGATTCTAAACGTTTTACTAAATCAGGATTAAGCTCAACTTTTGGTGCATCTGGGTGCAATAATCAAGTCGCAGCTGAGTGAGTAGGACTGACTTCGATTAAAGGTGGTTCTTTAATAAAATCAATCTCTAAAGCATAGTCATTACGTGGTGCAAATGGATCACCTAACGATAAATTAGCCATATCAGGTGGAGTACCTTTAATTGAGTAAAGACGTTGTTCTTTATTTTCTGGTACTGCGCTAATTAATGCTCAAGTATATGGGTGACGTGGGTCAGTGAAAATTTCTTTTTTAGTTCCTCGTTCAACTACTCTTCCAGCATACATTACGTAAATGTAATCACAGAATTTAGCAACTACTGAAATGTTGTGACTAATTAAAATAATTGATATTCCAAACTCACGATTAATGTCATTAAATAATGCCAATACTGAAGCCTGAACAGTAGGATCTAGAGCGGTTGTTGGCTCATCAGCAATAATAATTTTTGGTTTTAAAGCAACCACCATTGTGATAACAATTCTTTGTTTCATCCCTCCACTTAATGTGTGTGGATACATGTAGAAAATTTCTTCTGCATTTCTTAGACCAAATTTTTTCAACAAGGCAATTAAATAATCTTTTTTGGCAGCATAAGAAGCCTTTTTTCACTCACTATTGTGATTTAAGGCATCAAGTAATTGTTTCCCGATTTTACGAGTTGGATTTAACGAAGTAAGTGGGTCTTGAGGTATATAACCAATTTTTGAACCACGCACTTTTTGCCAACTTTTATCTTTTTTTAGACTCAATAAATCAACATCTTCAACCATTGCCTTGTCAGCTTTAAAAATAGTTTTACCATTAACATTAATTAAACTTTTGGATGTAACACTTTTTCCTGAACCTGATTCACCAACTAATCCAACAATTTGTCCTTCATAAATTTTTAAATCAACACCGCGAATGATGTTTAAGATTTTTTTCTTACCAGTGCGAAAACTGACTGATAAATTTTCAACGTCTAAAACGACTTTTTTACTTTTTGACATAAAAACCTCTATTTTTTATTCGCACTAATTATACGCGGATCGAGTGAATCGTGTACTCCGATAGCAATGAAATGCAATGAAAGTGATAGAGTTAGAAGGATTAATGAAGGCAATAATAAGATTCAGAAGTTATTTGAAATTTGTGGTGTTGCATCAATTAATAATTGTCCTAAGTTAACATTGTTGTTGTCTTTGTAGAAACCTAAGAAGGCAAGTGAAGCAAGAGACAAGATGATTGACGGAATTCTTTTAACAAATGAGTTAGCAATTTTTCCTAAGATTGCTGGTAGTGCATGAATGAATACTTGTCTTGTGGTCGAAGCACCAATACTTTTTGCAGCTGTAATGTATTCTTCATCTTTAACAGTAATAATAAACATTCTTGTTGAAGAAACTGGTCATGCTCAACCGGTAATGATTAGTGACAAGATTAAAGCTCAGTTGTTAACTCCTAAAATTGATACGAATAGTAGCATTCAAATTAATGAAGGTGGTGAAAGAATAATTTCAATTACCCGCATTGTTATGGTATCAATTCTTGTTCCTGCTTTGAAACCTAAATAAGCTCCAATTGATACTCCAATAATGGTTTGCACGATAGCAGTTAAAATAGCAATTTTGATTGATTCAGCAGTTGCATATCAAGAAGCTGTTCAAACATCTCTTCCGTAAACATCAGTTCCTAAAATCGAATTAACTTTTGGTGCTGAGTTTATTCAAGAGGTGAAAACATCTTGAGCTGGGAAATTGCTGTTATTTTCACTTAAATAAGCAAATAATTTTGCGTAAACAACATAAGATTGATACATTTGATAGCTATTGTAAGTAAAGGAAACTTGAACTGATTCTCCAATTTGTGAAAATGATGAAGAATTTAACAAGATTTGGAAATAATCTTTTACATATTCTGGAGTGTCATCCTTGCTTACTAAGTCTTTAATTCTTAAGTAAGTAGCAAAAACTTGATCACTGACTGCTTCTGCTCCTGAACCTGGAGTTAAAGTAACATTACGAGTTGTTATCGGACTGTTGTTAGGTGGTAAAAATTTAATAAATTCTAAGTTATCACCGGTGACTGGTTTATTTGCTTGATATTGCGATGTTGCTGGAATGATAAAAGCACACAACAATAAAGCAACAAAAATAAAGAATGAAAACGCTACATAAGGGTTCTTGAAGAAACGTTTGAAGATTTCAATAACGATTTTTTTGGGCTTACCAGCAATATTTGAAATGATTTTACGTTTATTAGGGTCAACAAAATGAATTTTTTCGTTTAATTCATTACTCAGTTTGTATTTTTTATTAAACTCTGCTGCTTTCACTTTGTCCTCCTTCGCTAATTTCTAATTGCATTGATTTGAAGATTCTTCTTCTTTCATTTCAAGATTTTAGGTAACCTAAATAGTTGTATTTTGAAGCTGATGCGTATTTAATTCTTGGATCTAGAACTACATAACTGACATCAACAATAATTTCAGTAAAGACTGATAAGAATGTAAAGAATACAATGTTAAACATCACAATATTGATTTCACCTTTAGGGAATGAGTTAATAATAACTTGTGATGTTCCTGGCACGCTTCAGTACGTTTCAATAACAATCGAACCAGTTAATAAACCAATATATGATGGAAAAATGATTGAAAACAACGGAATGGAAATATTTCTTAAAACGTGTTTTCAGAAAATTTGTCAATTACTCAAACCTTTAGTTTTAGCGATTAAAACATGGTTTGAAGTTAAAACAGTAATAATTTGATTTCGAGTATATGAAGTATAAGTTGCTAGTGAACCTAGAATAACAATGATGATTGGGGTTAAATATGACAAAATCTGTCTAGACTGAGAAAAGCCGTCCTTTTCTAAGAATACCCGTGAAGGTAAACCTAATTTAACGGCTAAATTGATTGCTAGTGGGGCGATGATGAATGAAGGCAATGCAATAAAGATAAGTACAAAAGTATTGATGATACTGTCGGTTAGTGTACCTCTTTTGTATCCTGATAAAGTTCCTAACCCTATTCCGATAATTGCACTAATGAAAAAGGCTGGTAATGAAATACGGATCGAGTAAACTAAAGGAACAAAGAATAGTTTTGGAATTGTACTATTTTCCATTCCTAACTTGGTTGCTATATCAGGGTTATAAATTGCACCTCAATCACCTTTAAAAATCCCCCCTAAATATTTGAAAAATCGAACAATAATAGGTAAGTTTCAACCATATTTAATTTCTTGTGCTTTAACATAGTCAGCTACTGGACTAATGTTTTTGGATTGAGCGTAAGTTAAAAATGGGTTTTCTTGTGAAAAAGCTGCCATTAAAACATACGAAACTAAAGAAATTAGAAATAAGGTTAAGAGTGCAAAACCTATTCTTTCTAAAATATAACGAGTCATTTTCTATTTATTTAGTTTGTAATCTGCAATGTATACGTAGTCTGTCCCAACTCTTGGAATGTCATATTGAATTGATGCTAAGTATGGAATAAAGGCTGAACGTGCTGTTACCATATTTCCATCAAGTGAAGGTCCAGTGAATACTGACACTTCATTTGCAAGTGCTAGTAATTTTTCATTTGTACTTGTACTGTTAATATTTTGTCAGAATTGGTATGAGAAAGTTCAAATATTGTCACCGAATTTTGAGTAATAATCTCTTCCTTCTTTTAGCGCAGTGTTTCATCATTTATCTGCATCTAAAAGATTGCTGAATTTAGATTTATTGTCATCATAGAATTTTTTCAATTCTTTTGATAGTTCAACTAAGTGAGGGAATGCTTTTTGCAAGCTAGCTTGTAATTCAGGTTTAGTTGCAATTTCATATAGTGTTGGTAACAATGAACCCATTCATGAGTAAGCGTCAAATCCTGAACCTATTGTTTGGTAGTCGTATCCTCATCCTACAATGTCAAGGCCTGCTGCTACAAGTTTTGGATATTGCACTTCAGTTCAGTTTCCGATTGTAGCATTGAATTTAACATCTAAACGAGAATCTAGTGAGTTCAAAGTTTTTTGCACATTTTCGTACAATTTAGTGTCGTTAGCCGAAATATTTGAATATGGATAAATTAATTCTCAACTTACTTTTACATCATTTGATAGATTATTTTCTGCATAGAATTTGTCCAACAATGCTTTTACTGCCACTTTTACTTTGTCATAAGCAGCTGATTTGTATTGATCTAAGTCATCTGAAACTTTTAGAATTGCATTTTCATTGTCTTTTGGAGTGATTGAAGAATTGTTGTCATTTAAACCTAATTTGTTTCCGTCTTTATCAACTGCATACAATGCGTTAATTTCATTATATTTATCACGTGGAGTGACTTCATCTTTAGCAGCTCATTCAGCTTGGTTTGTTCCACCAAAAGGTGTATCTTGCGCAAAACGAACTAATCATTCACGAGCATTTGGGCTTACAGTAAATGCTATTTTTCTTCAGTTTAAAGCAGCATTAGTTAATGTTCTGAATTCTAAACCACTTCCAGCGATAAATGATGTTACATCTTTTACATTTCCATTAGCAATATCTTCTAATGAAGCACCGTACATTAATTTTGCATATGCATCATTGTAAGGGTATTTAGCTTGTCATCCTGGCACTTGATCAGTGTATTTTTTGTCTGATTTTAAATCTTTTACTAAAGAAGATAGATTAGTTGGGAATGCAGAAAGAAGATCACGAGCTACTCATGTTTTTAAGTTTCTTGATTGGTTATATCTGTAACCTCAAATGTCTTTAGTAAATTCACTTTGTTGTGCCGATGTTAAAGAAGAATAAGAAATTGCTGATGTACTTCCTTCTTTGTATTGGTTGTATTGTTGGACTTTGAATGCTTCAGGGTTTTGACTTAAGTTGTAATTTTCAACGATTGTATCAATTGTTAATCCTGAATTTACTCAATTTTGATTTCAGTATGAATGGTTTTTTCTTAGTTCAGTTGAGTTAATTGTTTTTGTTGGTAAGTAACGTCCTGAGTATAAAGTAGCTTTTGGAGTAATTCCATATCAGTAAATTCCTGCTTCTTTTGCAAGACTATTGTATTGAGAATCTTTTAGTGCACTTTCTAATTGAGTTTTTTCATCACTCTCAAGATTTCCTCAATATGGAGAACTTGCATCAATATTATTGGTATTTTGTTTAATTCAGTCACTAGGTGCCGCTGATCATTCAAATGATTTAGCAACTTGTTCAAATAAACCATAGAAATTAGGCTCTGTTGCTCCATCAACAAGACTAAAAGTATAAGCATCTAAATTATTGTACTGAGCTTCAGATGTTTGTGTTTTGGTTATAGCTTTTGATTTATCCAATAGTGCTGATAAGTCGATTCCGAAGGCTTGGTAGATGTAAGCATTTGGATATTTTGATTTTTCACCATAAATGTCTGGAGAACCCATTCTTGTTGAGATTTCATTGATGATTTTGTCTAAACTTTCAGTTCCACCATTTTCTAGTCTGAACCCTTTTGAATTAGCAACAGTACGAACAAAACTTACATAGTAGTCTTCGGCTTTTGTTTTAGTTCCTGAATCTTTACCATCACCATCTACTCAAGCATATTCACGAACAACGAATTGCATACTTTTTGCGTCTTTTAAGACATCTTTGAAGTGTTGTGAGTTAATTGAACGATCATTACTTGAAGTTGCTTGGTTATCCATGTATCTAAAATGAATACCATCTGCTAACATTACTGGTTTTTGTTTATCAATTGAATCTACTTCATCATTGTCGAAAACAACTACTGAACCATCGTTTTTAGTAACTAAAATGGCCTTTGCACCATCAAGTGTATATCTTCAGTATGAAGGACGAGTAATCAAAATTTGAGTAGTTGGTTTACCATCATCAATCACTAATTTTGTTTCATACGTTGCTTGATTTAAACCTTGCATACGAACCAATAATGTTGATGTTTCTGAAAGACTTGCAGCATTTCCTAATGAACCATATCCTCTTGAACCTTCATATATGAAGGCACGGTTTGGAGCATCAGTGTTATAACTTGTTGATCATTTTTTAAGACTTGCAACTGTTTGTTTACCTTGTCAGTATTTTAGAGCATCACTTTTTGATTTTGAAATCTTAGCATTGTAATAACTTTGTAAATCTGGTGAATAAGATTTATATAAAGAATCATTTACATCGATATTTGGTTCAACACTGTTTTGTGAATTTTGACTTCCATCTTGGCTTCCACCTTCGGTTTTACCACCACCAGTACCACCACCACTATTTGTATCATCACATGAAGCAGCGATAAATGGCACAGCACTGGCACCTAATCCTAAAACTGTCAATGATGAGAGAAGAAGCGATTTACGTCACTTAAGTTTTTTCATTTTTTTCTCCTTAATTGTTTTTAGATAATTTTGTTATTTCTTGCTGCTTTTAAAAAATAAAAGCTAGCACTTAACCGACAAAGTTAATTGCTAGCTTTTAGAATTAAAATTATTAAAAATAGTTTCAATTTTGGGATAAACCACAAGAATAACAATTAATTTTGACTTTATTTATGTGAAAAAAACGGACTTCTTAGCCTTTTGTCGAATTAAAGTTTTGGCAAAAAGCTAGATTGCTTTCAAATTTAGTTTTTGGTTATTAATAATAATTCACTTAATAATAAAATCAAAATTTGAAAAGAAAATAATACATGTGTTAATAAACATGTATGTCATATAAAATGTACACTTGCGTAATGAGTTAAATGTAGTCATTTTACTTTTCCTTTCGCAAATAATTATAGACATATTTTTATTTTTTGTTTTCAAATTATTTTTTAAATTTTCTTTGGCATGAAATTAAGAATCTTAAAAAATACGAAAAAGATGCAAAATAATCAGTTTTTTTTAGTGTTTTTAATAAAAAGGTAGGTTTTTAACCCACCATAATTTTTATTTGAGTTTGAATTTAATGATTTTTTCGGCTATTACTTTATTTTTAATTAGCCGATAGGCATCCGCTACGTTGTTAGCTTTTTGGCGCTCAGTTATGTTCTGATCTAAAGCGTAAACTACCATTCAATGGAACTTGTTTTTTGTTTTTGACTTTTTGTTTTTAAAAACATTTCACTTATTTTGACGATTAACGAAATACTTTTTAATTTCTTCTGGCATAATCGACTGCTGACTAAATGAATTATTAATGTAGTGACGAGCGCTCCGTTCTTCATCTTTAGTAAAGTCGTTTTCTTTAATAATTGTTCAATCTCCACTTTGTGGTTTGATACCTAAACATGCAAACTCACAACTTACTAATCCTCATTGTTGTGCTGTCGAAGAATTGAAAATAAAAATTGCATATTCTTTAACATTTTTAATGTTTTTAATTTTTATTAAGGGAGTTGAAACCTTCAAGTCTGGTTTTGACACACTGTCGATATCAAAATAATATTTTTTGGGCAAGTGAAGAATGTTTTTATCATCTTGCTCCAAAGCAGGAATAGTAACTTTTAGGCCGTCGACTTCTTTGTTTTCATTTAAGACATAAAACATTCCATGAGTTTGACTTTCATCGGCATATAAGTTACCTTCTGAATCAGTTAATGCTTGTTGCGAAGCAAAAGTTAGTACCCCTTCATCAATAACGTGGTTTGCAATTATTTCTTCCATATCATTTCAAAATAATGGTTTTGATGTATCAACAAATTTGCTTACATCTTCAAAATCTAAAGCATAAACACGCACTTCATAAGTATGATCTTGGTCAGGAGGACAAGGCCCGTAATAACGTGAAGCATTATCATCTAAATATTGACTCGGTAACAAAATTTCATTAACATTTTTTGATAGTGAATTTTCAAATTGCACTATTTCATTTGCTTTCGAAATACTTGAATTACGACATATATGGTCATTGTGAATATTGAATGCTATTCAGTGAATAAATGACATTCCTACAACCCCGTTAGCTTCATGATCAATTAAACTAATAGCATAAGATTTTGCACCTTTTACTTCTTCTCAACCAATATGTGGTGAGTGTGGTGAACCTAAACCGTTTTTTAGTTCAATGACATTATAAACATTCATTGTTTTTGAATATACACGCATTATTTTCCTTTCTTAGTTTCTTGACTATGTGCTTTTTTAGCTTTGGTTAAGATTAAGTGGATAGAACTTGATGAATAAAAGATTTTTCCAAAAATTCTTGAATATAAATAAGCTTTGGCAAAGAATTTACGTTTAATCATCTTGCGACGTTTTTGTTTTTCGGCACTGAATAAATAATCATAAATTGAAATTGTTTGTGCTTCTTGCAACAACATTGTTAACAATTTATTCAGTTTCGGCTTGTTGTCAGAAACAAAATATAGCAAGTTTGAAATTGCTCTTTCAATTTTTGCGTTTTCTTTTTCGCTTAGTTCAAAATTAATTTTGTAAATTGAAAATAAATTTAATTTAATGAACTGAATTGATTTGGCAAAGTTTTCTTTTGAACTGATTTCTTTTAGAATCTTGTCAAAATAGAAAATGATTTTGTAGTGGTTTTGTTTTAATCAGACGTATCATAACTCGTCAAAAGATCTTAATTCTGAGTATTTTTTGATATTTAACATAAAGTTATTGAATAAGAAATCAATAAATTCTTTAAAGCTTTCTAGTTGCGCCAAATAATCGCGACTATAACTATATCTTTCATCCAATTTATGATTGATGAGTGTTTCCAGAAGCGGAGTAGTCAAAATTTCAGTCATAAAATCATAAACAATATTTCATAACTCTTCTTTTGAATCATTAATAAATTTTGCTTTTAGTAAATTTTGAGCAACTGGGTAAACTAAATTTTGTCTTTTAATAACATTATTTTTTGACTCAATAATATCAGTTCAAGCAATTTGATTTTTCTTTGTTAAATTTGTTTGAACTGTGTAAATAAAATTATCAACATGGTTGTTTTCAAGTAAGGTAAGAAAAATTTCCTGACTTCATTTCTTACCTTCTAAGAAATTTAAAAGATTTTGTTTAGTTTTATATTCTTGTGGTGCGGAAGCAAACTTTTTCTCGATATATCTTGTTAATGTACTTCCGAATCCCATTTGCAAATGTTTTTCTAATGCTCTAGTTGCTTCAGAAATGCGATAGTTGGGTAACATTAAGTTTTTGATTTCTTGTTCATAGTAATCGTCTAAAAATAATTTATCTCCACGATTCATACCTAAAACTGCCAATATTAAACCTAAACTATTGGCTTTAAGGTTGAAAATTTTGCGATAACTATTGAAATCCTTTTTGTAGATATTAAATTTTGGTAAAAAATTCAAAATATTATCAGAATCATCCCCATAGACTTTTGAAACATAATTGTCATCTAATCCAAGTTTTAAAAGAATACTTTGTGCCATATGTTTGTACCCTTTTTCAGTTGGATGAATGTCTAAAATGTTTTCATATAAGAAATTTTTGTTAGTGATTCAAAAATCGCGATCAAAACTGTCGACATACATATTGTTAGTTCTATTGGCAGCTTCTTTGATTGCGGCATTTAAATATCCCAACATAATATCACTCATTTTTTCAGAACTAATATCAGTGGTTGAAAATGTATCATCTAAAGCATTTTTAAAGTGAATTAAAGGTAAAGGATAACCAACTAAAACTATGTTTGTTTCGCTATTTAAAGCTCTAATTTTAGTAATTACTTGCTCTAAATCACTAACAATTTTTTCACTTGTTATATGTAAATGTTCTACAACTTGCGAAAAAGCAAAGGCGCGACGTGAAAGATTTTTAACAGCATAAAAATTACGTAATAAATTTCAAGGAATTTTAGCTAAAAAATCGTTTGCTCCTAAGGTTACAACAACAACATTAGCATTTTGAATTTTTGCCTTAATTATGTCAAAATCACCATTACCGAAATTAAAGTTTTTAAAGTAAGGGCTTAATTCATGTTGAAAAGGGTTTTGATCATTATCATTAATTGAACGAATAAAATCCATTTCATTTTGCAGTGAAGCTGAAACTTCGCGTTTAAAATCTAACAGCTCACTATATTGAGCCGCTGTTATAGCACTGAAACCAAAATTATCATAAGAACTTAAAAAGTTAGGTCTAATTTCTTCTATCATCCGCACTAAATAGGCAGGATAACTTAAACCTATAACTTTTCTTTGTTCTTTGTCGAAATAACCACAAGACTGAAAACCAAATTTTGAGTTAAAACCAGCTGAAATTGAAT
Source organism: Mycoplasma sp. 3392 (assembly GCF_053851755.1). Classification (NCBI taxonomy): domain Bacteria; kingdom Bacillati; phylum Mycoplasmatota; class Mollicutes; order Mycoplasmatales; family Mycoplasmataceae; genus Mycoplasma; species Mycoplasma sp. 3392. The sequence continues at coordinate 63,759 of NZ_JBSQBF010000002.1, read as the reverse complement.
CACCTAAAAAAACAATTCTCAAGTCAGAATCGATAACTTTTGTGTGTATTGGTAGTCTATTGTTATCTTTAAATTCAACAAAATCACGAAAATCCATACTTTCTCCTAGTCGTAAATAATGTTTTTTAGATTTCTAAAATAATTAATTAAGAAATTATAAGTTTCAGTAAATAAAACTTGTTTGTTTTTATCTAAAAAGTTTTTCTGTCTAGCAAGTTGAATAATGTTGTTATAAATTATTTCATCTTCTTGCGATGCTTCTAAATCTAAAGCTTCTAAGGCTTGAGGTTTATATTGTGAAACTAACCTGTATGCTTCATAACAAAAATCTTTTAAGTCTAATGCTTCTTTTTTTATTGAACCGATGACAGCTAATTTGACAGCTTGCATTTGATCATCAAATTTAGGTCACAGCAAACCAGGAGTATCTAAAACAATGAATTCGTTATTACAATTTACTCACTGCTCTGACCGCGTTATTCCTGCTTCATTACCAACTTTAGCTACTTTAGATTTAGCTAAAATATTGATTAGTGTACTTTTGCCACTATTTGGAACTCCTAATACTCCAATTTTTAATGGTGGAACTTTAAAACCTTTTTTAGTATTTTGTTGTTTTTGAGTATAAATTTTTTTAATTACTTTTGTTAGTGCATTGTAAGACTTATTATTGTCTTTTAAATTTAAAAAAACTATTTCATCGTTGGGATTGTTAAATGATTTAACAACTTGATTAAAACGATTTTTATCTACAAGATCAATTTTGGTAAAAGCAAAAATCCGCTTTTTGTGTGGTGAGATTTTATCAAATTCGGCATTGTAAGAACCAATTGGACAACGGGCATCCAAAACAATAATAAAAACATCAAACAACTTTTCTTTTTGTTTGATTTGGTCGAATGCCTTTTTCATGTGTCCTGGAAATCAATTAATCATTTTTTAACCTTGCCTTCAATTTTTCAATTTCATCAATGTATTCAACAATATCTTCAATCAAAAGATCAATGAATTCATCAACTTCATCAGCATTGTAACCGTTAATTGCCGGACTAAATTTCATTTTCACAATTTGGTCGACAGTAAGTTTTGGCATTTTACTCCTTGATAAAATCTTTTCCTTTTTGCACTTCGTATTTTGATAAGTTCATAAAATCTAATTGTCTTAAAACCTCATATAAAACAACAATTACACTATTTGCTAAATTTATCGAACGACTTTCTGGTGTCATTGGAATACGCAAGCAATTATCTAAATTAGTTTGCAAAATTTTCTTTGGTATCCCGGTAGATTCAGTACCAAACATAATTCACACTTCATCGTTTTGTTTAAATTCAGTTTTAAAATCTATGTCAGCATATGTAGTGTATCCATAACGAGTTACATAGTAAACATTTTTTGAGCCATATTTGGCTAAAAAATCTTGGTATGAGTTGTGAATTTCGTGCTCGATATCACTTAAAAATCTTCCTGCAGCCGCTCTTTTCATTCAATGTGGGTGTAAGTCGAAAGCAATTGGCTTAATAATGTGCAATTTAGCACCAGCACTAAAACAAGTTCGAATGATATTAGCAGTATTAGGACTAATTTCAGGTTGGTATAAAACTATATTAATCATATGAAAAATTATAACCATTCCGCTTTTTTTATGAAATAAAAAACCTTTAAGTTGTCTCAGGTCTAATTTCGTATTTAATAATCGAAAATAAAAGGACAAGAATTAAATTCCTGCCCTTTTAATTAGGTAGTATTCTTTTGCTTTAATTTGAAAGACTCTTTTCATATTCAACAACGATGTCATCTTTGATTACAAAATATTTATTGAATAAATAATTAATTCCTTCACGGATTTCTTCAAATCATTGTTGTCTCTTTGCTTTCGAATCACCACGTGATGAAATTCTTTGAGCAGTTAAATCATTTAAAGAACCTTCCAAATTAACTTTAGCTTCTTTGAAAAAATCGACCATTTTTTCATCGATCTTATCTTGTTTTAATTTTTTATTAGTTATCAAATTATTTTTTTCTTGCTCATAGTTAGAAATAGCAAAATTCTTGAATTGCGAAACAATATCGTCTTCGTCGGCTTCTTTAGAAATACAAATATCAATGAATTTTTCAAAAATATCAGCTAAACGTCTTGTGTCTATTGCAGAATTAACCGCATTCATAATTTTTTCTCTATATTCTGATGAAATATAATTATTTGCTTGTTTGTACTTGTTAATTAAGTTAAGAACATAAAGCACAGTGATTTGATCTTGACGAATGATTTCAATATTTCAAACAATATCTTCCGGAATTTCAATTGGTGTATGATCTTTGCTAGTATTTTTGGCACGATCATGCAATTCTAAATATCAAGATTTGTATTTAAGGTTTTCGTCACTTGTTACAATGGCATGTTTTTCTTCATTAAATTCATCAAATCTCTGAATTATATTTTTCAATTTGATAAAAGAGTTATATTGGCGTAAAAAATCATTTCTAAATGGTTCAAAGGATAATAACTTATCAAAAACATATGGATCATTGGGATTAAATTTTTGCTTTAAGTTATTTTGAATTTCACTAAAACCTGGTTGATATTCGCCTTTATCATTGTAATAACCGTTGTTGTATTCTTCGAAAGTACGCATCAACACAATAGTTGATGCTGTATCTTCATCACTAAACAGTCTAATTGATTCATCAACTTGTTGTTTTAGGTCACGATAACAAACAATATTACCTGAATCTTTTACATTGTTATAAATTCTGTTTGTTCGACTAAATGCTTGCAATAGGCTGTGGTGTTTTAAATTCTTATCGACTCACAATGTATTCAATGTTGGTGCATCAAAACCAGTTAAAAACATATTAACAACTAGCAAAATGTCAATTTCTTTGTTTTTAGTTCTTAATGAAATGTCTTTGTAGTAACTTGCAAAACCTTCATCGTCAATACTGTAATTTGTACCAAAATGATTATTGTAATTGTTGATAATTTTGGTTAAGAATTTCTTATCAGAATCCGAAAGCGAATTAACTGCTTCAAAGTCATTTCCGTCAATATCTTCATATTCTTCTGAATCGGTAGCACTTTTACTGTAGATAGCAGCAATTTTGATGTTGCTTTGTCTTTTTTCAATTTGTTTAATTAATTCGTCATAATAAAGTTTTAGTTGTGCAATACTTGAAACAGCAAAAATTGAGTTAAATCCATTTTGTTGTACCGAAACACTCATTTGTTTAGCACCATCATTTCTTGTTGTCAATTGTTTAATATTTGTTAGTTTTGCTGCATTATAACTTTCATTTTGCAGTGTTTTTTTATCAAAATTATCTAATATATGACTAACAACTGCTGAAATATAACCAGATTGCATATAAATGTCTTCTTCACTGATACTTAAGGGTAAATTGTGCTCAATTTTGGCATATTCAACATTGAATTTCAAAACATTTTCATCTCTGATTGCGTCAATAATTGTGTATGAATGTATCTTTTCACCAAAAAGTGCTTCAGTCGTTAAATTATTTGAAGCAGATGCTGAATTTTCATCCAAAATTGGTGTTCCAGTAAAACCAAACATGATAGCATTTTTAAATTTCTTCTTAATTTGGGCATGCATCTTACCAAATTGCGAACGATGACACTCGTCGAAGATGAAAACAACATTTTCATTAAAAATACTTAAATTAGAGTGATTTTTGTTGACAAAACGAGAAAGTTTTTGAATAGTTGTAACAATTACTCTATCAGTTTCTTTGGTGCTGGTGATTTTACCAGCCAAAATATTGGTGCTTCTTGTACTTGCTACAGAGCCTTTCTGGAATTTATTAAATTCATTTATTGTTTGATAATCAAGGTCTTTTCTATCAACAACAAAAATAATCTTTTTAAGTTCACTAATTTGTGTTGCTAGCTGAGCAGTTTTGAATGATGTCAATGTTTTACCAGAACCGGTTGTGTGTCAAATATAACCGCCCTTTTTGTTTCCTTTAAATTTATCTGGATAATTAACTACTAGTCTTAATTTGTTGATAATTCCTTCAGCCGCAGCTATTTGGTATGGGCGCATCACTAATAATTTGTTATCTTCAGTATAGACGCAATATTTTGTTAAAACTTCTAGCAAAACAGACTTTCTTAAAAAGGTTTTGGTGAAATCTTCAATACCTTCTAGTAATTTGTTTTTGACATTGGCTCAGTAATTTGTAAATTTGAAGCTATTTGAGCTTCGAGTTTCTTTTTTAGCTGTTTCTTTACGCTGATCAATAGCGTATTTTCGAGTAGTATTTGAGTAATATTTGGTTAAAGTTCCATTAGAAATTATGAATATTTGCACATAATTGAACAATCCTTCGCTTTTATCAAAAGACTCAGCCTGGTAGCGTTCAATTTGATTGAAAGCATTTTCAATATTAACACCAGATTTTTTTAGTTCAATGTGAACTAAAGGTAAACCATTGACTAAAATAGTAACATCATAACGATTTTTTCTTCCCGGAATTTTAGAATCCGCTCTAAATTGATTGATTACTTGTAGTGAGTTCGAGTGAATGTCTTTTTTATTGATGATTTTTATGTTTTCAGACTCATCATTGTCTCTTTTGAGAGTATACAAGTAATCATTTTGAATTCTTTGTGTTTTATCTTCAATGCTTTCGTTTGGTTTACACAAATAATCTCTTTTTAGGATGTTTCATTCTTGATCTGAAAATTTTGTATTGTTCAATTTTTCAATCTTATTTCTTAGGTTAGCTAGCAATTGTTCTTCATTTTTAATTTCGCTAGCATATTCATAACCTTGGTTTTCAAGCATTTCAATCAAGTAATTTTCTAAAGCAGATTCTTCTGAAAAAGATTTATTTTTGTTATTTATTGTTGGCTCATATTCACCAACAATAGTATTTTTGTTCGTCTCGAAAATATGTTGCGAATTATTCATATTAACCTTCTAGTTTTTGTTTTTTTACTCAATTTTTTTAAATAATAAATCTCGATAGTATTCATATTGTTGTTCAACTTTTTCAATTAGTAGTGGAATTCCTTCAGTTATCCCATTAGTAAGATTTTCGAATCTTATTAGTTTTGAAGCAATTTCATCTTGAATGTTTTTGTTTGGCAAGTGAACTACAAAATCTTGCAAATCACTAAAATTTAAGTTTTCTATCCCCGCACCATTTGCAAGTTGTTTTAGTTTTGTTTCATTTTGCTTCAAATAAAAATATAAATATTCAATGTTTACTCAATTTTGAGTATTTTCTACTGATATTGCGTAATTATGGCCGCCAGACCAATACTTTTCATTCATCATCCTTGAATAACCAACATTGCCACCTTCACATATAGAAATAACGTTTTCAGCATTAAAATTATGTCAATATCCGGATGGGTTTTTACCACCATTCATCACAGGATAACAGTATGTATCAGTTCTAATTGGACTTAAAAGTACTTTATTTATTTGTTTCCCTTTTTTGATGATTGAAACATCTTTGAGTAAATATATTTTTTTAGCATTTGAAAATGATATTGAGCTAACAAAGTTCTCTATGAATCTAATTAGATCCTCTCTCTCTCTCTCTCTCTCTCAAGTTATCTACATTGATATTGCCTGTTTCGATGTATTCAAACAATTTATCTCTGTATAATTCATACTGTTTATTGCGAGCTTCAAGTTCAGCAGGAAGTCCAATATTAAGATCTTTGCATATTGTGTAGAAGTTGTCCAATCAACGAACAATTTCGTTTTGTTTGTCAATGTGCGGCAGTGTTATTACCATTTTGGAAACATCACTTATATAGACGTGTGGTGTACCAACACCCTTCTTAAACGAATAAATAATGTCTTGTTTTGACTTTAATCAATAAAATAAATACTTCAAATTCAAAGCATCATTATTTTTGTTTTTAAGAGTGAAAGCATCCGATACAAATATTGGTTCATTTCATCAAGAAACATAACCTGCTGAACCTGAAGCAGCAACCGCAATTGTTTCACCATCAAAATTGGATTTATCGGTATATCCCGAAACCTCTTTGCCACCACTAACAATTGGAATATCTCCCGTTTTTAAAGACGATAAACGAACAATGTTACCTTTTTTAAAATCACAGATTTCATCAAGATTGTATTGATTTACAACGCTAAAAACACCATTATCATTAGATAATAGTAAATCTCTATAGTAATCATATTGTTTTAATCTCTTATTCAGCTCCGCTGTCAGCTCCGCTGTCAGCTCCGCTGTAGATGATTGAAATACATCTAACTTTTCTACTATGATTTTTTGTACGTCAATTGATGGTATCTTAATTTTTTGGATTGAAAATTTGTTTTTTCAATGCCTAGAATGTCCTTCTGGAATAAAAACTTTGCTCTTCATCATGTAGTAAATAAACTTTAATATCACTTTTTCTTTGAAATCTTCACGCAATTTTAAAATTTTAATAGCCGACGATATTACCTTAAAATCAAAATCAACTCACTGTGTATTAGTAGTAAACTCATCGAAAATTATTACAGGATCATCTTTTGACGCTTGATAAATACCAAAGTCCTCATTTGTGTAACCAAGCAAAAAAGTTTTTCCCGGCGTTAGAACAGGAGTAGTTCCATTTTTTTCTGCTTTTTTACTTTTTAACATGTATGGTTCAGGATATTCATGCTGAATAATGTTGCCGTATGTTGTCTCTAAAAAATCTTTGTTCATACTTGATAAAATTAGCTAAATCTTTCTATTTCGTCAATGATTTTGTTGATTTCTTCTCTCAACTTTTCTTGTTTAGCAACAATTTCAGCTATTTCTTTGTTTAAAACTTGTATATTGATCGGTTCTTTTGTGTCTCTTGGTTCAACATAATTAGAAACTGAAAGATTGTACTTTTTATCTATAACTTGAGATTGTGGAACAATATTCGAAAAGTGTTCTATAACTTCTTTATTTGAATAAGTATTGAAAATTTTGTCAATATTTGCTTGACTCAACTTGTTTTTAGTTGTAACTTTTACAAATTCATTGGTTGCATCAATAAACTGAATATTTGTATCCCTTTTAGCCTTATTCAAAACTAAGATTGATGTAGTAATAGATGTTCCAAAAAATAGGTTTTGTGGTAATTGAATGACTGCATCAACCAAGTTTTCTTCTACTAAATATTTTCTGATTTTTTGTTCTGCTCCAGAACGATGCAAAATTCCAGGAAATGAAACTAGTGCTGCTACTCCATCAGAAGATAAGTAGTGAACCGCATGCATTACGAATGCTAAGTCAGCTTTTGATTTAGGAGCAAGTACTCCAGCAGGGGCATAACGTTCATCCTGGATTAGTGTTATATCTTTATCTCCATCTCATTTAATTGAGTAAGGGGGATTAGAAACGATAACATCAAAGGGACCTTTATCTTTTAATGCAGACCCTTTAAGTGTGTCTCCTAATGCAATGTGGAATTGGTTGAATGGAACATCGTGTAAAAACATATTGATTCTACATAAGTTGTATGTTGTTAGATTGACTTCCTGACCGTAGAAGCCATTAACTTTGTCAATACCTAGCAATTTAATTGCTTGTAATAAAAGTGAACCAGAACCACAACACATGTCATATATTTTGTTGATTTTCTTTTTGTTCTTGATTGCTAGTTTTACTAGAAGTTGACTAACTTCTTGTGGTGTATAGTATTCACCACCACTTTTTCCTGCTTGTGATGCATACATTCCCATTAAAAATTCATATGCATCCCCAAATGCATCGATGGTATTTTCCGAAAATTCTCCGAGTCTCATGTCTCCAATACCATCTAACAACTTGATGATCTTGGCATTTTTTTCTACAACTGTTTTACCGAGTCTTGGGATGTTAACAGTAAAATCATCAAAAAGACCTTTGAAATCTTCTTCGCTGCTTGTTCCCTTTGATGAATCCTCAATACTTCTGAAAATGTTTTCAATTAAGGTATTTAAATTTTCATTTTGTCTTTCGTTTTTACGAACATTTGCAAAAAGATGCGAAGGTTTTATGTAAAAACCAATTTCTTCAATAGATGCTTCTTTAAATTCTTCATCTGCAAGTTTATCATCATAGTTAGCATAATCAAAATTTGGATCGCTGTCTTGTTCATTTTTATTCCATCAGTTTGTGATGTGCTCTGAAATGTAACGATAAAACATTGTTCCAAATACAAAGTTTTTGAATTCTCATCCATCTAATTGACCGCGCAAGTCATTGGCAATTTTTCAGATCGCTTTATGTAATTCAGCTCTTTCTATTTCTTTCTTGTTATCCATAGTGTACTCCTAGTTTTGTAGGCTAATTTTTTGTAAAAAATTAGTCACAAAAAAGTTACCACTTTTTTTTTTTTTTTTTTGGAAAAGGTCTATTTTTTTGACTTTTTTCAAAAAAAATTAACCTATAGGTTAAAAAAACTACATTTTAAGTGTTTTTGTGTTCGGCAAAATAGCAACGTCTTGTTGCTATGCGATCCTCTGTTTTTGAAAAAAAATGACAAAAAAGCAACCCACTGGTTGCTTAAAATCAGTAATTTTTATTAGTTTAGAAATTCATTTATTAGATCTTGTTCGGAAATGATTTTAGTACCTAATTGCTGAGCTTTTTCGTACTTAGAACCTGGATTCTCACCAACGACTAAATATGATGTTGATTTTGTTACAGTATTTGTTACTTTAGCTCCCCTACTAATTAGCATTTTTTCAATTTCTTTCCTACTTTGACTTAGAGTTCCAGTAATAACAAAAACTAAATTCGCTAATTCTAAAGACTTAATATTTTTTTGATGTTCTAAATCTAGTCCGCAGGCAAGTAAATTGTTAACCATTGCAACATTTTTTTCATTAGCAACAAAATTCTTTAACGAATCAACCGTTTTTTGTCCAATTTCATCAAAATTAATCAGCTTATCAAAATCAAAAGTCAAAAAGTTACTGAATTTTTGCACTTCTGAAGCAATAAAGTAAGCATTTTTTTCACCAATGTGTTTAATAGAAATACCATGCAACAGTCTTGCTAAAGAATTTTGGCGACTATTTTCGATACTTGCTAGAATTTGGTCAACACTCTTTTTCCCATATCCTTCAATTTGAATCAATTCATCGTAATGATCTTTTAAAGAGTAAAAATCATGATAATCAGTAACAAGATTTTTATTAAATAACATTTCGACTGTTTTTTCACCTAAAAAGTCAATATTCATTGCTCCTTTTGAAGCAAAATGAATCAATTTTCTTAGTCTAACCTCAGGACACATATCATTAGTACAAAATTGATCGATTAAGGTTTCGCTATCTTCTAGTGGCGAACCACACTTAGGACAATATTTTTGTTTTTTGTAACTGGTCGAACCTTTTTGCTTCACTGTTCCAATGACTTTAGGAATAATTTCACCAGCTTTTTTAATATAAACTAAGTCACCGATGTCAATTTTTAACTTATTAATGTAATCATAGTTATGTAAAGTTGCAGCACTGATAGTCGATCCTGATAAAAAGACTGGTTCAAGTTTAGCATTATAGGTAATAAAACCGGTTCTTCCTACTGTAGTGAAGATATCTAAAATAACAGTTGTGGCAACATCAGGTTCATACTTAAAAGCAATCGCTCAGCGAGGGAATTTTTGAGTTTGACCTAATAAGTCGTACACATTAAACTCATTTACCTTTATAACTACACCATCAGTTTCATAATCTAAAGTCTTTTTGACTTCTTTAAATTCATTAATTCAAGCCAAAATTTCTTCCAGATTGTAAACTTTTTTACCTTCTTTTGTGACTGGAAAGTTGTGTGTGTGTAAAAAATCACGAACTTCATCAATGGTATGAAGATTGTGCTTGGTTGCATCATTTATAGCATAGCAATATACTGATAATTTTCTTTGTTTCGTAATTTGACTATCTAATTGACGCAGTGTTCCACTTGCCCCATTTCTAGGGTTAACAAGAAGCTTTTTATTTTCTTGTGCTAATTGTTTATTGATTTGTTCGAATTGTGAAAGTTTTAAGTAAACTTCACCACGAACTTCTAATGGCTGTAAGTAATCAATTTGTAAAGGAATTTCTTCGTTTACCAATAAATTGTGAGTAACATCTTCACCAACTGTTCCATCTCCACGAGTTACTGCTCGAATTAATTTTCCATTTTCATAATGTAAAGAAATCGAAAGACCATCAATTTTAGGTTCAATGAAAAAAGTTGATTGCGAATTAGCCTTTTCAACATTTTCAATTCAACGCTTTAGTTCATCTTTTTCATACGCTTTTTGCAATGAAAGCATAGGTTTTGCATGCTGAAATTTAGTAAAAGCATTTGATACTGAAGCCCCAATGCGATTTGTGGGACTGTTTTTTAGTTCTTGTTCAGTTAATAAATAAGCGAACTGAGTTTCCAGTTCTTTAAGTTTAACTAAAGCAACATCATACTCAGCATCGCTTACTAATGGATCATCATTATCAAAATAGGCGTTGTTTCAAATTTGAATTTGTTGTTGTAATTCTAATATTTCCAGGCGAATATCTTTTTCTTTTTTTGTCATCATTATACCTTAACAAAAGTTTGTAATCATCAATGTGGTAATGATTGCGACTGTACTTGGAAGAAAATAACCATAGTTGAAATACCCATTAAAATTACAACTGCTAAAAAGTCAATTCAAACTGGTTTAATCAAACGATAGTGTGTTCTTTTTTGGTAAGGATTATAACCTCTAACTGTCATCGCATCACTCAAGTCGTTTGCTTTGGCAAAAGAAGAAACGAATAAAGGAATAATTAAGGTTAACATTGACTTAATTTTCTCTTTTGTTCTTCCGTTTTTAAAGTCAACTCCCCGTGAAGATTGAGCTTTCATGATTCTGCCCGCTTCATCTAATAAAGTAGGAATAAAACGTAAAGCGATGTTAATTATCATTGTAATAATTTCACTTGGAAATTTTAATAACTTCAAAGGATAAAGTAAGTCATTAATTGCCTTTGTAAGTAGGACTGGTTTAGTTGTAAAAGTTAGGATTGTAGTTGAAAGAATGATTCCATAAATTCTTGCTGTGATACTTGCTGCTCGCATTAGTGAGAAACGAGTAATTTGGAAAGCACTATTAGGTCCACCTGGTGCTCAATATGTGTCATTTACCAAAATCAAACCATTGTAATTTACATAAGCATCAACATTACTCTCACCACTCAAAGGAACATAATTTATACCTGCCCCTTTAATGGTAAAAAAGTTGATTAGCGCTAAGACTAGACCGATATAAATTGGTAAACGAATCTTTTTAATTAATGAGCGTACTGAATGAGTAGCCAGTAAATAAACACAAGCAATGAAAACTAACAAAATCCCAAGAGTAACAAAATGATCGACTAAGAAGAATAAAATGATGAATAAAATGTTTGCAATAAATTTCAATCTCGGATCCATTTTGTGGATAGGAGTATTAAGATTGACATATTTTCCTATAATGGCATTCATTTATTCTCCTTTCAATTGTCTTTGTCTTTGTTTTCAGTTGTTAATTGCTTGAGCTAATTCATTAACATTAGTTACTTTTCCAACTCTTACTCCTCTTTGTTCTAATTTACGAACAAAAGTTAGCAATTGTGTTGAACGCAAATTGTTTTCAACTAAACATTGTTCATCATTTAGAATGCTGTAGGTGTCACCATCACGAATAATTTCACCATTCTTAAACAAAATGGTTCTTTTAGTTCAACGTAAAGCATTATCTAAATCATGAGTAACAATAATGATTGTTTTGTTTTCTTTAACATGTAAGTCATAGAAAAGTTGCAACATTTGTTCAACCCCAGCTGGATCTAGTCCAGCAGTTGGTTCATCAAGAATTAAGAATTTCGGTTCCATTGCCAAAATTCCAGCAAGGGCAACACGACGTTTTTGTCCACCACTTAAATTAAAAGGTGAACGAGTCAAATAACTTTCAGGCAGTCCAACAATTTTGATGTATTTTTTCGCTAATTCTTTTGCTTTATTAACATCCATACCCATTGAAACAGAGCCAAAAATAATATCTTTTTCAATAGTTTTTTCGAACAATTGATATTCAGCAAATTGGAACACTACTCCAACTTGTTTTCTCAGTGCTTTAATGTTTTTAATTTTGCGTTTAGTATTAACAATTTCAATATCCATTGTTACCAGTTCAACATCTTCTGGTTCAGGACTTGTTTTTGTTTTTCTAAATTTAGCAAACAAATTCTTTTTTGATTTTTTAAGACTTGTAACATCTTTAAAAGTAATTTTTCCACTATCTGGAATTAGTAATGCATTAAGGTGTTCGATAAAAGTAGTTTTTCCACTTCCTGTATGTCCGATGATAGAAATAATTTCACCTTCAGAAATATCTACGCTAATATCTTTTAAAACTTGAATGTGAGTAGGTAATTTTTTATCAAATTCTTTTGAAATATTGTCAACTTTTATTTGCATATTGCTTCAATTAACTCCTGTTCGTTATAAGTTGGTTCTACGCCATCAACTAACTCACTAAGCTTGTAGATAAAAGGTGAGTCAATTTTTGCAATTTCCACAATTTCTTTGTTATTTAAGATATCTTTTGGACTTCCTGAGGCAATTAGTTTTCCACCGCTAAAAACTAACAATTCATCGCACAATATCGCTTCATCCATATCATGAGTAACAGAAATTAAAGTTTTATTAGTTTCACGATGCAAATTATGAATAATTTTCAAAATTTCATGTTTTCCTTTAGGATCAAGCATTGAAGTTACTTCGTCAAAAATAATAACATCAGGATCAAGAGCAAGAGTTGAAGCAATGGCAACTCTTTGTTTTTGTCCACCACTTAAATTTTGTGGCTCACGATCTAAACTATCCTGCATTGAAACCAAAGTTGTGTATTTTTCAATCTTTTCTTTCATTTGTTCACGCGGAACTAGTTTGTTTTCTAAACCAAAAGCAATATCATCTTCAACTGTCGCTCCAATAAATTGGTTGTCTGGGTTTTGAAAAACAATTCCGATTTTTGAACGAATCTTTTGCAAGTTTTCTTTTGAGTACAAAATATCGTCAATGTAAATTTGACCTTCAGTAGCTTTATAAATTGCACTTATTAGTTTCGAAAGAGTACTCTTTCCACTTCCATTGTGTCCTAAAATACCCACATAGTGGCCAGTTTTAATTTCTAAATTTACTCCTTGTAAAGCGAAAGAATCACTTTCAGGATATTTATAATACAAGTCTTTAATTTTTATCATGATTAATATTATACAAGTTATACTCTTTTTAAGAGTATACAAGCAATAAAAAAGTTGCTAGACTTGCTAGCAACAACTTAGTTAGTTTTGATTCTAGTGAACAAGATTTCGCTAACTAAGCATTTTTTGTTGTCAAACTTGCTAAAATCATATATTTTTTCAAAACTTAACTCGTTCTGAGCTAAAAATTTGTTGATTTTCTGACTTTTATTGTTTAAAACAACACTCAACATAACATTAACTGCATACACTCCATTTAAAAGTGCACACAACACATCATTTAAACGTTCTAAATTGTCTTTTAGTTTTCAAGGTGTAGTCTTGTCAATATATAAATTTAATTCTTTTGAAAGTGCAATTGCAGCTTTTAGTGCTTTATCAGACTCAAAATTATCAAAATGTTCTTGGTATTCAACAAAACTTGATGCAATTTGTTCATACATTTCTAAATCAATAGACTCTAATGATTGCTTTTTGTAAACAATACCATTGTCAAAAGACTGATTTAGCATTGCTACTGTACGGTTTAATAAGTTACCAAAGTTGTTAGCAAGATCAGCATTTAGTGTATTAATGAAGTTGTTTAGTTCAAACACTCCATCGTTATTGATATTAATTTGCGACATGAAGAAATATTTTGTTTCTTCGACACCATAGTTTTCAATTAAAAAGTAAGGATCTACAGTGTTACCTTTAGATTTTGACATTTTTCCTTCAGGAGTAACAATTCAACCATGAGTCAAGATGCAAGTTGGCAATCTTAAATCTAAACTTTTCAAAAAGATAGGTCAATAAATGCAGTGAAAACGAGTAATTTCTTTACCTACAACATGGACAATTTCATTACCGTTTTGTCAGTATTTAACATAGTTTGTCTCATCATCTGTTAAATATCCAAGTGCAGTTAAATAGTTAAATAAAGCATCTAATCACACATAGATAACGTGTTTAAACTGTGAAGGAGTAACAACACTTATTCCTCAATCAAAAGTAATTCTTGTTACGCTCAAGTCTTCTAAACCTTTTTGAATGAAATTATTTAAAAGTTCATTTTTAACCTTATTTGAAGTCATAAAGTTAGGATTTTCTTGGTAAAAAGCCTCGATTCAAGTACTGAATTTTGACATTTCAAAAAAGTAAGTTTCTTCTTCGATTTCAACTAATTCATGTTTTGAAGATGGGTGATAGAATTTACCATCAATTTCAAGTGCTTGTGAAGGTGTAAGGTATTCTTCATCACTTATTGAATATAACCCTTTATATTTTCCTAAACGTATTAAACCTTTTTCTAGCATTTTTGCAAAAATCTTACGAATTGCGTTTTGGTGATTTGGGGCAGTAGTTCTTGAGAAAAAATCGTATTCGATTTGACTATCTTTTCATAACTTTTTGAATTGTTCAGCTTGTAAATCAACAAAGGCTTGAGGCTCAATACCTTGAGCTTGAGCACTTTTTTGAATTTTTTGACCGTGTTCATCGATACCAGTTACAAAAAATGTGTCATATCCTTGCATTTTTTTGTAATTTGCCAAGGTTTTAGCAATCGTTGTTGTGTAAAAATGACCGATATGTAAATTTCCATTAGGATAATAAATAGGTGTTGTAATGTAAAATGTCTTGTTTTTCATTGCTTTCTCCATATTCTTTTAATTATAGATTAAAACGCTAGTTTATAAACTAGCCAGGATATAAAAAATAGGCTTTTTGTGCCTATTTTAAAAAGGTTTTTACATCCAATTTTGATTTATTCTTTGAATGAAAATTTTTGTAATTTACTATTGCGTATCAAACATTATTAGCAACAATTAAACTTAACAAAACTGGTAAAATTACAATCTGATATGATAATCAAAAACCATTAGTAAAAAACATTATTGGTTTCAAGATTACTGCTAAGAATAACATCAAGAATGTAGTTGGATAGTAAATAAGATCGATAATTTTTAACTTATCTGTTACATCTCAAACTGTTGGACGACGATTTTCGCGCACTTTTTTAACAAAGTATCAAATCAAAATTGCCAATACTAAGATCATTACGACAAAAGCAAAGGTACTAAAAATTTGTGTTGCTAAAAGTCATTTATCTAGTTTGTCAAAAAGTATGGCTTGTAATACTAAGTTAACAAGTTTGATAACGAAAAAGCTAATTAAAAATACTAAGAATAAATTAGCGATAAGTGATTCCGTTTTTCTTCAAACGGTAGTTTTTTTCACTTTTAGTGTTTCAAAGGCTAGAAATGAACCTAACACCGAGTACGCAAAAATTGCGATTATTGGTGCAAAAATTCCCAAAACAGCCATTGGTTCGAATATTAATATAAAAAACAAGCTGATATTGATAGCTAAGATACTAATTCAATTAACTTTAAATATCTTACTTAGATCAATTTTTGTAGTGTGCATTTATCTATTTATTTTCAGCAGCACGTGCAGCTCTTCTTTGGTCACGAGCACGTTCTTTAGCTAGTTTTTTAGCTCTTTTTTCAGCTCTAACTTTGTTTCTTTGTCTGATTTCAATACGCATTTTTCCTCCTAATGTTGTTAATTTATTTAAAAATTATACTAATTTTTTTTGTTGTTTTTTTCGAGATTGTTGGCTTTTTCAATTAAGGCATCAACATTAAATCAATCTATTATTCCGACATTATCCTGATTTGATTTTTGGTGTTTTGGCTCGTTTTCTTCTTTTTGTTCACTTGCTATTTCTTCACTTGATAAAGGCTCATCAAAAATGAATGTTTCCATAACATCTACATCTAAATTATCATTTTCAGATTCATCAAGAATTTTAGTTTGGGAATTTTTATCTGGACTAATAAATACATTTTTAATAAATCTACCAACGTTTAAATCATTAATTTTGACAGCACCAAAACTTTCTTTTGGCTGTGAAGCGGGAATATCTTCAACTAATCATCTTTGCAATTTATTTTCTTGCGATGTGTATCAGAACTCAATTCCTGATTCATAAGTAGCAATATCTTGAATTACAATTGGTTTGTTTTTTAGGATGTAGTAGAAAACTTTTGGTACATTGACTCTTTTAACATCGACAATATTTTTAGCCAATACTTTTTTGAATTGTCCTTGTGAAGTTGCTAACAATAACTTGTCATTTTCGTTCATTACTAGCACTTTGGCAACATAATTATCGTTTAGTTTAGTCATTTGCACTCCACTTGCTTTAAGACTATATAGAGGTATTTGACTATTTTCAAAATATTGGTATAGTCCGTCGGAAAGCAAGACAAAAATATTGCTTTGTGGACTCACAATTTGAGCTGCAACTAATTCATCACTTTCATCTTTTAGTTTGATAGCAAGGAATTTACGATTAGTTTGTTGACTCAATTCTTCAAGGTTAATTTGCTTTGCTACTCCATATTTTGAAACTAGTAAGACATTATTATTTTGACGGGCATTTTTGAGATTATAAATAGCAACAATTTTTTCGCTACCTTCTAAACGAGCATAGTCACTTGCGTGGGTACCTAGTTCTTTTCAACCGTTTTCTTTTAGGTCGAAACCATTGATAACAAAATAATTACCTTGTGATGTGAAAAATAATAATTGTGATAGTGAGTTAATTTCTTGTCCAAAAATAACAAAATCGTTTTCTTTTAAATTGTAAGTATCAAAAGAGTTAGCATTAAAAATTTTGCTGCTTAAACGTTTTATATAACCATCATTTGATACAAAAACATAGAAATCTTCATTTTTTGCCAGTGCTTTTGTGTTTATTTCTGTTTCAATCTTGACATGCGAAATTTCACTTCTTCGTGGTAAAGCATATGTTTTCTTAATGTCTTGTAAAAGATCAATTAAGAATTTTTTGAATTCTTGCTCATTAGTTAGAAGTAAGTCTAGGCGATTAATTTGTTCTTGAAGTTCCTGGCGTTCTTTTTGATACTCTAATTGATCCATTCTAGACAATTTATATAAACGCAATTCGGCAATAGCTGTTGCTTGTAATTCAGTAAATTTAAACTCACGCATCAAGGCTTCAATTACACCTTTTTTGCTGTTGTCTGACTCACGAATCAGCTTGATTACTGCATCACTTATTTCACTAACTCTAATCAATCCTTCAACAATTTCTAGACGACGCGAAATTTTTTCAAAATCATATTTTAAAGCGTCTGTTTTACAGCTAAATAAGTGTTTTAAGAAGATATCAAGAAGTTGTCTAATACCTAAAAGTTTTGGCGCATTATCGCAAATTGCCACCATGTTGTAATTGAAATATTTTTTAAGATCAGTCTTTTCAAACAAATAGTTAAGAATTGCTTGTGCATTTGATTCGGTTTCTAACTCAATATAGATACTAATTCCATTTCTTGAAGACTGGTCACGAACTTCTTTGATTCCATTGATAGTTTTATTAAAAATAAGATTATCAATTTGCTTAATTAATTCAACCTTAACTACTCCATAAGGAATTTCTAGAATTTCAATTGCTTCAACATTATTATTTTTGTCATAAACTAAACGATGTTTAGCATAAATTTCAACTCTTCCTTTTCCGGTTTCAAATGCTTCTTTGAAGCCATCAATATCACTAATAATTCCACCAGTTGGAAAATCAGGACCTTGAATGATTTGTAACAATTTTTCATTTGAAATGTGTGGATTTTGAATGATTTTGACACAAGCATCAAGTAATTCATTTAAATTGTGAGGCGGTATTTCGGTTGCATACCCTTCAGCAATTCCTTTAGCTCCGTTGGCTAGTAAATTAGGAAAATAAGTCGGCAAAACAGTTGGTTCATATTCAGTGTCATCAAAGTTAGGTGCAAAAGAAACAATTTTTTTATCGATTTCGCCCATTAAAGGATTGGCGATTTTTTCCAGTCTTGTTTCAGTATAACGCATAGCAGCGGCTGGATCATCATCAATCGAACCTTTATTACCATGCATTTCAATTAATGGTAAAGCCATTTTTCACTCTTGTGACATCCTGATTAGTGCTTCATAAATTGAACTATCTCCGTGTGGATGAAAACGACCAATAACATCTCCTACTACTCTGGCTGATTTTTTGAAAGGTTTGTCATTTGTTAGTGACATTTCTCACATTGAATAAAGAATTCTTCTTTGAACTGGTTTTAATCCGTCTCTTGCATCGGGCAATGCTCTTTGTTGAATAACATATTTTGAATAACGATTAAAACCATTAGACATGATGATGTCTAAGCTTTCATTGATGATTTTTTCAATAATTTCATCACGATTTTTAGCCATAAAACTCCTTAATCGATTTTATAGTCATCTTCTAGAGAAAAGTCAATGTTATTTTCAATTCAGCGTTTTCTTGCTTCAGCATTTTTACCCATAAAAGTTGAAACTCTTTTTTCAGCTAAAACTACATCTTCTAAACTTACTTGAATTAAAGTTCTTGTTTTTGGATTCATAGTAGTTTCCCATAACTGATCAGCATTCATTTCCCCTAACCCTTTATAGCGTTGCACTGTATAAGAAGAAAATTCAGCTAGTATTTGACGCAATTCTTCATCACTTCAGGCATAAGTTACTGGATCGTATGTTTTAGATTTTCCACTAATTTTGTATAAAGGTGGTAAAGCGATGTAGACATGACCATTTTCAATTAATGGTTTCATGTGTCTAAAGAAGAATGTGAGTAAAAGAATTTGGATATGTGCTCCATCAGTGTCGGCGTCAGTCATAATGATTATTTTGTTATATTGGAGATTTTTAAGATTGAAATCTTCTCCAATTCCAGCTCCTAAAATGTTAATTATTGTGGCTAGTTCTTCATTTTTTAGAATGTCAAGTAATTTTTCTTTTTCTGAGTTAACAACTTTACCTTTTAGTGGCAAAATAGCTTGAATTTTAGCATCACGACCTTGTTTAGCACTCCCACCAGCCGAATCTCCTTCGACTAAGAACAGTTCTTTTTCAGTCGAATTTTTTGATTGGGCAGGAGTTAATTTTCCGCTGATAATCTTTTTGTTTTGTAATTTATCTTTTACTTTTCTTACTTCATTACGAGCGTTACGGGCAGCAGTTCTGGCGTCGAATGCTTTCTTGATTTTGTTAAGAATTTTTTCTGATTCTTGCTTATTTTCGTTTAGGAAAATTTTTAAATTAGAACTTAATGCTTCATCTACTGCTTCACGTCCTTCTGGAGTTCCTAATTTATCTTTAGTTTGTCCCACGAATTCCAAAATAGCTTCAGGAACTTTTAGACTAATAATTGCCGTTAAACCTTCACGAACATCACTTCCATCATAACTAGTTTTACCTTTAGCAAAACCTTTTTCTTGTGCATATTCGTTAATTGTTTTAGTTAATGCAGTTTTGAAAGCAGTTTCGTGGGTTCCTCCATCTTTAGTTTTAATGTTATTAACAAATGAAACAATAGTTTCCGAGTAGCTATCAGTATATTGGATAGCAATTTCAACGTCAATTCCTTTAAATTGTGATTTAAAAAAGATGATGTCAGTTATTAAGTCTTTGTTTTCATTAACAAAGCGAACATATTCTTTTAAACCATCCTCATATTTAAAAGTTTCACTGGTTTCAGTATTTTCATCAATGAACGTAATTTGTAATTTTGAAATCAAAAAACACGATTCACGAATTTTTTCAATGATTGTTTGGGGATTAAACTTAACTTTTTTGAAAATTGTAGGATCAGGTCAAAAATGAACAAGGGTTCCTTGTTTTGTGGTTGGGCCAATGATTTTTGTTCTTTGAACTATTTCGTCTTGTTTAAATTCAGTTTGATAAATATTTTTGTTTTTATAAATGGTTGCAACCAAGCGTGAACTAAGGGCATTAACTACAGTTGAACCTACTCCGTGTAGTCCTCCACTGGTTTTATAGACTGAGTCGTCAAATTTTCCTCCGGCATGAAGTTCTGTGAAAACCAACTCAACTCCAGTCTTTTTGAACTCTTCACGATAATCAACAGGAATTCCTCTTCCATTATCTTCAACACTGATTGATTGATCTTTATGAAGAGTAACGGTAATTTCGGTCGCAAAACCCGCTAAAGCCTCGTCAATTGAGTTATCAATAATTTCTCAAACTAAGTGATGTAGTCCATTGATATCTGTAGAACCAATATACATTCCTGGTCTTTTTCTGACTGGTTCTAAACCTCTAAGTACTTTTAAGTCTTTTGATTCGTAATTTGTATTCATTGTTAAATAATTATACATTATTCAACTTTTAAAGGTTTTTAGTCAATATAAAAATGAGATTTTGCTGAATTTTTAAAATCCAAAAAAATGCTTATTTTGAGTACTTTTTCAGTCTTAGACAAGTTTAAAATGTTTTGCTTTTAGTGCTTTGGTGTTTGGGGCAAAAAAGATAAAAAAACAGCCCAAAAATTGGGCTATTTAATTATTCTTCATCGATTTCATAGCTATCTTCATCAGTACTTGAATCATCGAAATATTCGTAAATATTTTCAATTTCTCTTTCTTGGTGAATTTGAGTTAATTCTTCTTCTAAATCTTTATTTACTGTTTGTAAATCTAAATTCATTTCGTCATCGTTTTTGAAATAGCTAGCAAATGAACGAATGTTGTATTTTGAATTTTCTTCTACTGGTAAGAAGTTTGTTCCAGCAGGAATTTTCTTACCAACAATGATGTTTTCTTTTAGTCCTTCTAATGGATCTACTTGGTTAGAAATTGCTGCATGAACTAAAATCTTTGTAGTTTCTTGGTATGAAGCAGCTGCTAAGAATGAATCACTTAGTAAAGGAGTTTGTTTTGCTCCTTTAATGATGATATTTCCATATGGAGGACGTTTGTTTTGTGATAATAATTTTCCACTTTCACTTTGGTAGTCAAAAATGTCAACAATTGCTCCAGCAAAGAATTTAGAATCTCCTGGATCAGTAATTACAACTTTAGACATCATTTGACGAACAATGATTTCGATATATTTATCACTAATTGCAATTCCTTGTGAACGATAAATTCTTTGAATTTCTTTTAGCAAGTAATTCTGTACGGCATGAGCATCGGCAATTTGTAGTAAGTCTTTAAGAATAATTGGACCTTCTGAGATTTTTTGCCCGATACGAACATTGTCACCAACTTCAACACGTAGTTTTTTCTTAGTTTCAACGTGTTGAGTAAGAATTTGTGATTCTTTGTTACTGTTAGTGTATTCAATTTTAACTAGATAGTGTCCTTCTTTTCCTTCTTGAGTTTCAATTCCAACTACTTGTCCTTCAATAGGAGAAATAACAGCCGGAGTTCCTCAAGGTTGTTCATAAGCATCGATTAATTCAGTTAGACGGGTAAATCCACCAGTAATATCTTCAACCCCAGCAACCCCTCCAGAGTGGAAGGTACGCATGGTTAGCTGAGTTCCTGGTTCCCCGATACTTTGAGCAGCAATAATTCCAACTGCTTCTCCGATGTTTACAAGACGGTTTGTTGCTAAGTCTTTTCCAAAACAGTGTTTACATACACCATTACGTGTATTACATCCAAAAATTGAACGAATTTCAATTTCTTTAATTTCAGCTTTACGTAATTTAGCTACATCAGCAGGAGTAATAAGTTGGTTTTTAGCAATTAATAATTTGTTGTTATTATCATAAACATCTTGGTTAGAGAAACGACCTTCAATACGGTCTAACATTGACACGATTGTTTGCTTTGTTTTTGTGTCAGTAATGTCTCTAATTAAGAATCCGTAATCTGATCCACAGTCTTCTTCTTTAACAACAATGTTTTGTGCAACGTCAACTAAACGACGGGTTAGATATCCAGATTTTGAGGTGTTAAGAGCAGTATCGGTTAGTCCTTTACGAGCCCCGTGAGTTGATGAATAGAATTCGTATGCTGTTAGTCCTTCAAGGAATGAAGATTTAACAGGAACTTCAACAGTTGAACGAACTACCCGGTCGTTTTTAGCATCGGCTTTTAGGGTTTTGGTGTTGTTTGCCATTAGTCCCCGCATACCTGCTAATTGAACGTAGTTATTAATTGTTCCCCGAGCCCCTGAGTCAATCATCATAATAACTGGGTTATAAGTATTTTGTTTAATAACTTCACTTAGTTGACTTTGAATTTTATCCTTAACTTCAGTTCATTTACGGATAGTTAAGTTATAACGGTCGTCATCAGTTAATTCTCCAGAGTTATAGAATTCTTTTAGTTCGTTGATATATTTATCCCCTTCATCAATGAAATCCGATTTTTTGTCAGTTCCGATGATGTCACTAATAGCAATACTAATACCACTCTTTGTTGAGTACTCAAATCCTAGAGCTTTAATTTTGTCTAGAATTGAAGCTACTTTGTTTGTGTAATCAAATCAAACACCATCTAAAATACGAGCTTTTTCAGCACTTGATAAATAGCTGTAGTAGTTACCGTTTGCGTCTGTTTTTGCTTTATTAAAGCAGTGTTCAAAGTGTTTTTCTGTTAGTTGTGCTAATTCATTAGCGTGTAAAGCATTAATGTTTTTACCATTGTAATCTAGCAATTGAATGTATTCTGATAAGGTTTGTTTGTAATTTTCAGGAGTTAATTTATCAATCACTGTTGCAATATCTTTAATTGAAACAACTGAAACATAACGATCGAATACTAAACGAACAATTTTGGCAATGTTTTTCTTGGTAAATGCTTTTTGAATTCCTAACTCATATTTAATGTAACTTTCAATATCTTGACCACTTCTTAGAACAAAACGTCTTGAGTTTTGTTTGATTTCTTCATTTGTTGTTCCAAAATCAGCGTGGTGAATGAATGGGAATGAGCGTGGGAATACTGAGTTAAAGATGAATTTTCCAACTGAAGAAATGATGTATTTGTCTTCAGGATTGTAAATTGATTCAGATTTATCTTTAATTGCTTCGATTGGCATAGCAACACGAGCATGTAAGTCTACTCTTTTAGCTTCATAAGCACGCATCATGTGTTCAAAGTCACGGAAAATTCTTCCTTCTCCTTTAGATCCTGGCTTTTCTAAAGTTAAGTAGTAAAGACCTAAAATCATATCTTGTGAAGGGTTGATGATAGGTTCTCCATCTTTAGGACCTAGAATGTTTTTATTAGCAAGCATTAGTTCACGAGCTTCTAGTAATGCTTCATCACTAACTGGAACATGGACAGCCATTTGGTCCCCGTCGAAGTCAGCATTGAAGGCAGTACATACTAGTGGGTGTAATCTAATAGCTTTCCCCCGAACTAAAACTGGCTCAAATGCTTGAATACTTAGACGGTGAAGGGTTGGTGCCCGGTTAAGAAGCACTAATCTTCCTTTAATTACTTCAGCAACATGTGGTCAGATTACTGGGTTTTGATCTTCAATCATTTTTTTGGCTTGTTTAATGGTTGAAGCGATTTCTTTTTCAATTAAAACGTTAATAATTCATGGTTCAAATAGTTTCGCAGCCATTTCACGTGGGATACCACATTGGTGCATTTTTAGATTCGGACCAACAACAATAACACTACGACCCGAGTAGTCAACACGTTTTCCCAACAAGTTTTGTCTAAAACGTCCTTTTTTACCAGTTAGCGCATCACTAATTGACTTAAATGGACGGTTATCTTTTGAAAGGACTGGGCTCGGGCTACGGCGAGCATTGTCAATTAAAGCATCAACTGCTTCTTGAATCATCCGTAATTCGTTTTGGATAATCAAGTTAGGTGCTTCTTTTTCAATTCATTGTTTTAAACGGTTATTTCTGATGATAATACGACGATATAGTTCGTTAACGTCACTAGTTGAGTGACGTCCTCCATCTAATTGAATCAATGGACGCAAGTCAACAGGGATAACTGGTAGATTGTAAATCAACATTGAGGTTGGTGATTGACCACTTTCAATGAATGAATTAATTACTTGTAAACGTTTGTAAAGTTTTTCACGATTAGTTTTTTGAGTTGAAGAAATTACTCCATTTGTGTATTCTTCGTGATTGATTTCTCTAATTGCTGCTTCAACTTCACTTTGTTCTTGTTCTAGATTAATGTTTTTTAGTAAATACTCAATAGCTTTTGAACCGGTAGTGATTTTAGCATTTGAGTACTCTTGAATAATGTCATTGAATTCATAGAAGTCAATCCCATAGTCTTGACCGATTTTTGATTCCCCTTTTTCAATCAAGTTTTCGATTGCTTCTTCAATATCTAAACGTTCTTCACTACCTTCTTCAAAACGATATGCTAATTCTTGTAAAGCATCACGGTAGATAGGTCCAGCGTTATTAACTTCAATGATTTTGTTTTTTGGTAGGCTTTTCAGTCCGTCTGATTCTAAAACAATGTGTGATTTGTAGTAAATTAAGTTTTCATAATCCGCACGACGAACATATTCACTAGTATTTTCAACTCTTAAACCTAACAATTTTGCCAAAATTGAGTGGTCAACTTTGTAGTATCAAAAGTGAACAACAGGAGCGGATAGTTCAATGTGACCCATGTGGTTACGACGAGCCATTTTTTGCAAGATGACTGGTTTTTCTAGTTTACACAAGTCAGTTTTTGAACAGTTTTGTCCTTCATTAATTTTTTTGTATTTGTGACCACAGATTGGACAACGGAAGTCAATCATTGGTCCGAAAATTAATTCATCAAATAATCCGTGGCGTTCTGGTTTGTAACTTTTATAGTTAATAGTTTCAGGTTTTGTTACTTCACCATTACTTCAGTTTCGAACATCTTCACTAGTTGCAAGTGCAAGTGAAATATGTGAAATTGAGTCATGATTACCTTTGTAATTTTTTGCCATAATTAGTATTCTCCTTGCGCTTCTAGTGGTAATTGTTCACCAACATGTTTATTTTTTTCTTGCTCACTAACTTCTAATTTAATTCCTAATCCTCTTAGTTCATAACTTAGAACGCTGAATGATTCTGGAGTACCTGGTTGTGGTAGTTTTGAACCTGTAGCAAGAGCATTGTAAAGTTGGTTACGTCCAATAATGTTATCTGATTTGTATGTCAATAATTCTTGCAATACGTTTGTTGCTCCATACGATTCGATAGCTCAAGTTTCCATTTCTCCGAAACGTTGTCCCCCATTTTGACTCTTTCCTCCAAGAGGTTGTTGAGTAATTAATGAGTAAGGACCAACACTACGAGCATGCATCTTGTCATCAACCATGTGGTATAGCTTCAAGTAGTACATGATTCCAACTGAAATAGGGTTATCAAATGGTTCTCCGGTTTGTCCGCTGTAGACAGTCATCTTTCCACTTGGATCAATTCCTGCTTCTTGCTGGATTTTCTTGATTTCTTGGTAACTAATTCCATCAAAAATTGGTGAAACAAATTTAGTATTCAATTTTCTTGCAGCCAGTCCTAAGTGCAATTCAAGAACTTGTCCAATGTTCATCCGTGAAGGAACCCCTTGTGGGTTAAGAAGAATATCAAGTGGTGTTCCGTCTTCTAGATATGGCATATCTTCTTCTGGTAAAACGATTGAAACAACCCCTTTATTTCCGTGCCGTCCGGCCATTTTGTCCCCGACTTTGATTTTACGTTTTTGTGCAATTGAGACCTTAACGATTTTTTCGATTCCATCTTCTAGCGAATCACCATTTTCGCGACTTAGAACATCAACAGCAACAACTGTTCCTGCGTGTCCGTGTTTAACTTTTAGTGATGTATCTTTGTGAGTTGATGTTTTTTGCCCAAAGATAGCAGCCATTAGTTTTTCTTCAGGACTTGGGTTTTCTTCAGCTTTTGGTGAAACACGTCCTACAAGAATGTCTCCAGCACTAACTTCTGATCCAACTCTAACAATTCCTTCTTCAGTCAAGAAACGTTTTGAACGGTTAGAAACGTTAGGGATTTCACTGGTTAGAATGTCGTCTCCAGCTTTTGAACGACGGAATTGAATGGTTTGTTCTTCAATATGAATTGATGTATAAACGTCATCTTTAACTAATCTTTCGTTAAGAATAACAGCATCTTCATAGTTGTATCCAAATCAGGTACTGAATCCAACAAGTACGTTTTTACCTAGAGCTAATTCCCCATTTTCCATACTTGGTCCATCAGTTAGTAAATCACCTTTAGCAATTTCTTGTCCAACTTTAACGATTGGTCTTTGGTGAATAACTGTTCCTTGGTTTGAACGCTCAAAAGTACGTAATCAGTATTTGATTGCTTGTTTTTGTCCGTTTGGTTTGATGTCAATTCTTGAAGCATCAACGAAAGTTACAACTCCATCGTGGTTTGAACGAATGTTAGCAGCTGAGTATTTAGCAATATCTGCTTCAACTCCAGTTGCAACTAATGGCGCTTCAGGTTTAATTAATGGAACTGCTTGACGTTGCATGTTTGATCCCATTAGTGCCCGGTTAGCATCGTCATTTTCCAAGAATGGAATAGCTGAAGCAGCGATTGATGTCATTTGACGTGAACTAACTCCTAGGTAGTTAACATCTTTAGCATCAACTTCAATATAGTCATTGTTTTTACGAACAACAACTTTAGGATCTAAAATTTTTCCATTTTCATCGATATTAATTGATGATTGGGCAAATGAGTAATTTACTTCTTCAATTGCTGATAAGTAACGAACATCGTTAAAATCAACAACTCCGTTATTTACTTTAAAGTATGGAGTTTGAATGAATCCGTGTTTATCAATGTTGGCATATGAAGCCATATTTAAGATAAGTCCGATGTTTGGTCCTTCAGGTGTTTCAATCGGACAAATACGTCCATAGTGAGTTGAGTGAACGTCACGAACATCGAATTGTGCTGTATCACGGTTAAGTCCTCTAGGTCCCAAACTGGTTACCCGACGTTTATTCGAAATTTCTCCTAGTGGGTTAACTTGATCCATGAATTGTGAAAGTTTTGATGAGTTGAAGAATGTCTTCATTTGGTTGTAAATAGGCTTGTTGTTTGTTACATTTTTAGCAGTAATTTTTTCAATGTCTTTTCCAGAAATCTTTTCACGTGAAACTTTTTCAAGTCTTAGTAATCCAATTCTGAATTGGTTTTGTAATAATTCTCCAATTGTAACAATTCTCTTATTTACAAGCGAGTCATTATCATCACTAGTTCCTACTCCTTCTAATAAATTAAAGTAGTATGAAACAGCAGCAATAATGTCAGGAATGATTAAGTGTTTATCTTCTGAACTTTGATCATTTCCGATAACTAAAACAGGTTCACTATTTAATTCCATTGCTTTTTCAGTAGGTCAAATACGAACCATTGAAACATTTAGTTTGTTTGCTAATGATTTTGTTGGGGTACTTAATTGATTTGCATAGATTGTTTCACTAATATCTGGTAATCTTGTTAAATCAATGTTTCCATTTTTAAAATCATCATTAATTTTGGTTGCTAGATCAGGAGTAATGAATGTTCCCTTTTTATAAACTACACTTACTACTCCGTCTTCATCAGTTTTGATTAAATCTTGAGCTAAATATGAGTTTACGATACGATCGATAACACTTAGTTTACGGTTAATAGTAAAACGTCCAGTGATTGCTAGATCATAACGTTTTTCGTTGAATAGTACATTTGGTAATAGATTTCTAACACTATCATCAGTCATTCTATCCCCACGACGGATGATACGGTAAATTTGTTCCTGTGAAAGTCTTATAGCTTCTTCACGGTCATCCTCTTTTACCTTGTCTTTTCTTAAAGTTTCAGCTAAAACATCATTTGTACCAAACAAATTAGTAATTGATGCTTCAGTTAATCCTAATGCTTTTAAAAATGTAGTTAAGTAAATTCCTTTGTTTTTGTCAATCTTAATTTTTACTGAGTCAACACTAACTCCAGTAACTTTGTGGCTAATTTCTAATCATGAACCAACGTGTGGGAAGATTTCAAGTTTGTTGAACAGGTCGTTAGCTTGTTTGTTCCGAACTCCTACTCCGAAATATGCTCCGGTTGAACGAATTAATTGGCTAACAATAACTTTTTCACTTCCGTTGATAATGAATGTTCCACCATCAGTCATAATTGGAATTTCTCCAAAAACAACTTCATAGTCTTCAGTCTCACCAGTTGTTGTGTTAGTTTGACGAAGAGTTGCTTTTAATTTTCCAACGTATGAAGAACCTTTTTGCTTAGCGGTTTTTATTGATTCGAATTCTGATTTACTTGGTTTTTCAAAAACACGTGAGTTTTTCTTATATTCAATTCTTACTTTGTTAGGAACTTCGATAGGGTAAACTGAGTTTAGTTCTTCTTCAATTCCTTGGTCAATGAATTGTTCAAAAGAATCACGTTGCATTTTTAAAAAGTCTGGGGTTTTAAAAACTTTAGGAGATTTTGAATAATCACGCCGAGTGGTAATCGGCCCGAATTTTCTTTCAATAAATTTTTGGTGGTTTTGTTCCATATTTAACTCCTCAGAAATAATGCTTGGCTTAAGCCAAATTTTTTGTTTAAAAAATGTTTTTTGTATACAAAATTTATTCAGTTTTGAGTGGTTTTGGTGTTTTTAGGCGAAAAATAAAAGTGCCTTAATAAAACAACAAAAATGGCATAGAGCCATTTAATGTTTATAGAAAATTATTAATCGATTGAAACTTCTGCACCAGCAGCAACAAGTTTAGCTTTGATTTCTTCAGCTTCATCTTTTTTAACGTTTTCTTTAACAACTGCAGGAGCTGATTCAACTAATTTTTTAGCTTCCATTAGTCCTAATCCTGTTGCTTCTTTAACAGCTTTAATAACGTTAACTTTTTGGTCTCCAGCTGATTTTAGAGTAACATTGAATTCTGTTTTTTCTTCTGCTGCACCAGCTGCTGGAGCGGCTGCTGCTACTGCAACTGCTGAAGGGTCAATTCCGAATTCTTCTTTTAGTCCTTCAACTAGTTCCATAACTTCTTTAATGTTCATTTCTTTTAATGCAGAGATAAATTCTTCTTTTGTTAATTTTGCCATAGTTTTTACCTATCCTATCCTTGTAATTTGTTTTCTTTTACTAACATATCTAGACCAATTGAAAGATTTCTCAATGGTGCAAGTAGTGAGTTTCCAAGTAACATAAGTGCTTCTTCGTAGCTTGGTAGAGAAGCAACTACTTGAACTTCTTGGGCATCAATTACCCGGTTTTCATAAATTCCAGCCACAACTTCTAGTTGAGGGAATTCTTTAGCAAACTTAGCGATAACTTTAGCTGCTGACATATCATCGTTATTTGAAAATGCATAAATGTTAGCACCTGTTAAGTAGTCGTTAAGAGCTTCGTGACCTAAAGCAGGAGTAGCTTGTTTTACTAAACGGTTTTTGTAAACTTTTAAAGTTACACCTAGAGCTTTAGCTTCTTTTCTCAATGTTTGTAATTGTTCAACGTTTAATCCTTGGTAACGTGCAACAACTAGAGCATGAGAATTTTTTAAAGCATTAGTAATTTCGTCAACTACCAAAACTTTAGCATTTCTTAAGTCGCTCATTTTGTCTCCTTTTAAGATTTGGATACAATACATCAAAACTTCTATACTCGATAACAAATTAAGCTTTCGCAGTTATTGTCTTCATATATTGCTTTTCAATTTTATCACATTTTAATTAATAATTAACATAAGTTTTTAGCTTATTTTTCAGCATTAAATTTCTCAATGTCATCGTCTTTTTTAACTAGGATTAAACTTTCGAAAGCATCTAGTTGCTCTGGTATTGTGGTGTAGGTTTTATCTGAGTAGCTAGAAGCAAAAATTTGTCATTTTTTACCTACCTTGTAGTGACGAGGTTTTTTGCTTAAATTAACAACAAATATCATTTTTTGATTTTGGTGTTTACGGATAACTTTTAAAATTTTGCGATTTAGTGAGATTCTAAAATGAGTTGAACCATACTTCATTAAATCACCTCAATCATCATCATTAACAAGACTTAGTAAGAAGCGATAGAAATTAAGCGGTGAATTTTTATTGTTTGCTTCTGAAGTAAAGTTAATTTCCTTAAAGTTTTCTGGTTTTGTAAAACTAATTTCTCTTTGTTGTGAAAATCCAGCATTAAGTTGATTAGATCAGCTCATTACCCCATTAGTACTAATTGGGTGTTGATAGGATATTGATTTTAAAAACTTTTCGTTACTAATATTTTTTGATTCAAGATTACGTTTAATTTCATTAAAATTAGCAATTTTGTACTGTGAATTATCAGAAATCTTTGCTTTTAACATTCCAAGTTCATCACCATAATAAGTTGATGTTGAGTTAGCACTAGAGAACAACAACAAGGCCAGTGACTTAGCAGACTCAAATTTGTAAGCATTTTCATCACCCCAACGTGAATTAATTCTTCCTGTTTTATCTGATGCAAGTGAAATAATAAATTGATGCAATTTTGAGTATTTTTTGATTTCTTTAAATAATTTTGCTGGCCGGAAAGTTCGCATCAGGTAGTTTTTATAATTTTTGTCTCTTCCAATTAAAGCAAAGTAATTTAGAAACACATAATCGCAAATAGTAGCATCAGCTGAAAGAAGTTTTTTTATGAATTTATGAGATACATTGTCGGCTGATAAGACTAATTTAATCTCACCATCATAACGTTTTGTCATGATGTAAATTTCTTTCAATTTTTGAATCAATTCAGAAGAAAAAGTGTCGCTTTTTTGTACTTGTAAAACTTCAGCATTTTCAATAAAAATATACTTAAATCCTAAACGTCCATAGAATTTCAGGATTGTTTCATAATAGCTTAAGATGTTCGAGTTTAGATCAATTTTGTTTTCACGAACATGTTCGAAAGATACATAACGTTCTAAACTTGATAATTCTTTTTGTTCTTCAAGTGTTTTGTTGTTGTCATAAAATTGATTAGCACGTTTAAAGTTCGTGTAAGTTTGTTGAATTTTTTTAATGTCTATTGTGACAGCTGAAGCAATATTTTTCTCTGCTAATAATTTCACCATTCTTCGCAAGTCATAAAGAGATCCATAGCGATTATGGATTTCATTGATGTTGTCTAATTCCTGGTAGTAGTCAAGGATATTGTTGAACAAAATGACATTAAAATTCATTTTTTCAAAATATTCAATTTTTCTTTCTACTCCTTGATAATCTCCAAAACCAGAATTATTTGTGTCTAAAAATTTGTCAACTTTTAGCTCATAGAAATTTAATTTTGGGTATTTTTTATTCAAAAAATCATTATTCATTTTTACTCCATTAAAACAGTTATAAACTTGCTTAAACAAACTTCTTCAGATAAAAAACCTTCTTTTAAATCTAAATCAAGTTGGCTTACTTGTGACATTCAGCTTTGAATTTGTTCGATTTTATGAAAATTTAAAAAGTTATTGATTAATTTGAAACGAAAGGCATGTAATTTCAGAATCATTATAATTTCTGAATCTGACAGCTTATTTTGCCTTAAAACGTGGATTTTTATTGCTTGTTCTAAGATATTTACTACTCAAGTGTTAAGTAATGCAAAAGGAGTCCCCATAAGCATTTGCTCTTCAAATTTTTCGTATAGTTTTTCATTGCTTACACATTTTAGAAAGGCATCACCAAATGCAAATTCAGGATTTTCAGAAAACATTATTTCATCATTTTCCATTGTTTTAAGAGTTATTGGTTGTTCTTTGTTAACTAAGTATTTATCTAAATCTTGGCAAATTAAGAATAAATTCGAACCATAACGAGCAACGATATCGTTTATTGCATCAGGAGTAATAGAACCCTTGTTATCTTCGACATATTTCTTGATAAAAGCATTCATTTCATATGCTTTTAGTTTATTAACTTTTTTGACATTTGCTTTTTTTGTTAGATATTTGAATATTTTTGATTGACTAATTTTAGCTTCTTGTTCACTATATAAAGAAATCAAAACTTCAACTGTTGGCGATAAATTATCAAGAACCTCAATAAATTTGTCGATGTCTTTTTTTTGATTTTTTAAGTCTTTAAATAGCACTAAATTTTCAATAATTACCAATCTTTTTTCATCGAAAATATCAACTGAAGAAAGTGCATCAAAAATATCTTCCAAATCAGAAGATTCATCAAACTTACGACGGTCAAAAACATCCTTGTTTGCCTTTATAAACTTTTTAATATAAAATTCGACGAAAAATTTTTCGTCACCATAAACAAAATTCATAATTCTAATTATACCCATTAACTTTTTTGCTGAAAAGTGATATTGTAAAAAGTCGACTTTTTCTTATAGAAAGAAAGGTTATCCAGTCGAAAAAATGCACAGATTTTCACCAATATTGATTAAGTGTATTTAAGAGTTGTGAATTCTCATTTTGATTTTACTTTTTGTTGCTTTTGAAAATAAAATCAAGGTAGGCAAAATAAGTAGAAATATAGAAACGACGTTGTACCAAAACTAAGGATAGGAATAGTGGAAGGTAATGATGTTAAGAAATTCAAAATTCAATTCAAAGAATTAAAGATCAAATAATTAGTATATGGTGACCAAAAGAAAAGAAGTGAATTCAGATAAATGAATGGAATTATTGCGCTAAAGAGCAATTGATAAAATAAAGCCAAAACATTTATTCGTTTCATTATTGATGAAAATAAAACGAGACTGAGAATATAAGCAAGTAGATTAATTTGAATAAACTTCAATCGTGTGTCTTTTGTTGCGACATTCAAACACATAAAAGTTAAGCTATAACTAGCTATTGCACCAATGTTGTAAAAAAGAGTAGGCATGTAAACAAAATTAATAAAGAGCGTTAAATAAAAAGCTAAAACTTTATTTGATTTGTTTGGTTTTTTGCAATCCAAAAGATAAAGAATTACAAAGTAAACAAAGCACCTTAAACCACTGATTGAAAAATTCAGTAAACACAACAATAAAAACAAAATTACAAATGTTGAAAAGTAACAAATGTGGTTATTGATTTTTAACTTTTTAAACATTGTCATTAAACCAAATCCTACTAGTCCAAAATGAAATCCGCTAACCACAAAAATATGACTAATATTCAACTTATAAATGTGCTGAACCACAATGTCATTTTTATCTTTAATACCAAGTAATAAAAGCTTAAGAAACGTTTGGGAAACAACATCGTTTCTTTCAATGTTGTGAATTAAAAAATTGTAAATTTTATTATTATTAAAGACTGAAAAAGTACTGGTTTTAAGTACAAAATCAATTTTTAGTTGGTCTAGAAAAGATTGAGTGTTTTCATTCAAATTTTTTTCAATACAACCTTGTATAAAATAATAGTTTTGAGGCTTAATATAATTTACGTTTTGAACTAAAAAAGTTTTGTTTAAAAACTGGAAAACAAGACCTCTTCTGAATATTATTTTTGGCCTGACAATAACACTAAAGTGCTGGGCATTTTGTCACGCGAGATTAGAAATTAATAGTGCTAACAATAACAAACAAGATAATATCAAAATGGATTTTCAAAAACCTAAACTTGCTATTTTTGATGCTATTAAAAGAATAATAATTGGAAGTAAATAAAAGTTGTAATTTTGAAAAAAATAATAACCTAAAATCACAGTCAAGAGACTTACTCAACCATGCTTTACAAAATTAAATGCTCGCGCAATTTGGCAATAGTAATTTCACCAATTTGATCAAGTTTGGCAATATCTTCTCATTGATAATAAGTGTTTTCTTTGAAATAATTGAAAAGACTCTTAGCTTGTTTAGGTGCAATGTTAAGGATTTTAAACTTCTCGATTGTATTAAAAAAACTCACAGGCAATTTAAAGTCCGGCTTAAAAGGGATTTCAACATTCATTTTGTCTTTTAGATGCATACTTAGATCAATTTTTGATCAATCAGCTTGCTTCATTATTCCGACTTTTTTCAAAACGGTTCTCAAAGTTGCATCTTTTTCGAAGTAGTATGTTCCAGGTAATTCTATTGCGCCACTGACAGTGATTTGAAAAAATTCGTTGTAATGCTTGTCATTGTTCCTTTTCTTAGATTTTAGAGTTGACTGGTTTTTCAAATGATTAATACTCAATAAGGAAGCAACCAAAACACTGCCTAGGGCAATGAAAATTAGAACGTTTTTAATCTTTTTAAACTTTTTCATCTACTTATTTAAGTAAATTTTGCTGCGAGTTTTTAAATCGAGTAGATATTCTTTTTTTCAAAAATTAATTTATAATTCTTAATGGCTCGTCGATTGCTGCATTTGTAAAAAATGTAGAGGAAAATCCCGGCTAGCACTTTCTGCGATGAAAGTAGTGTTTGTGCTGAATCTAATAAATTCAGGCAGCATTTGATGCTGACGACTAGTGACACAGAAACTAAGTCTGCCCGTTAGGGTAAGAGTGCAAAGGTTAAACTCCGCAAGCTAGAAACCTAAATTATGGTAAGGGAGCTTGGTTAAGGGAATTGAACCAAAACCGAGAAGAATATCAATATTCTTAGATAAATAATCGACATCAATTTACATTGATACAAAACCGGGTTTAAGAGCAGGCACCTTCGGGTGCTTTTATTTTATCTACTCACTTTAATTTTACTATATCGATTTTGTTGAGTCAAGGGATGAGAAAAATGTGGGAATCAAGCTAGCTTAGGCTAAAAAAGACTAAGATTGCTTATGTTATAATTTTAGAAGTTATTAATTCATTAATAAAAGGAACTAACATGCAGAACAATCAATTACTAATCAATTTTGCTGAAGCAACAAACACTCAGCAACGACCAACTAGCGCAATGTCATGAGTGACTTATGCAATTTTGGGTGGTATTCTAGTTATTTTGGTAGGTTACATTATTTTCAAAATTATTAAGCACTTTGTTGATAAAAAACGGGAAGTAAGAAAACGTATCAAAAGAATCGAAGTAAACAAAGAAGTTTATCGTGAATATGTTGTAACTATCAATGAAATTATTGATTACTCACTTGAAGAATTAGACAAATTCCAAGTTAGTGTTGGACAAAGAAAAATGTCTGAACTAAAAAATGGAGCTGCTAAACTTTTACAAGTTTTATATGAAAGAGAAGACTTTAAAGATTTTAAAGAAAGTGAAAAATATCAATATTTTGTAAAAGCTTTGGTTACTCTAAATAACACTTCATTGAATACTTGACACAAAAAATGTCAGGAAGAAATGAACTATTTTAAACAATTGCAGACTGAACTGATTGATGATGATGTGCTGAAAACATATCGTCAAAATGCTAAACAAAGTATTAGAGAAAAATTTTATGACGATGAAGATTTAGAACTTGAAGAGGCAAATGATGGAAAACAATAATATAAAAACAAAAATTCCTAATTTTTTAACCCTTTGTCGTTTGTTTTTAATAGTTCCTTTCATAGTTTTAATGATTGTTCTTAGATACGCTAACGCCATGCATTCAACGAAATGAATACCAATTTACTTCACCAACGTTGCTATCTTTATTTTCTGTATGATCACAGATTTTCTAGATGGTTTTTTAGCAAGAAAATGAAAAGTTGTATCAACGTTCGGAAAGATTTTTGATCCTATAGCCGATAAAGCAATAACAGTGTGTATGCTTCTATTTTTAGCATCAGCAGGGCTTACATATATTCCTTTAGTACTTGTTATTATTGTTCGTGACATTTTTGTAGACGGCGCAAGAATTTGAGCTATTAGTAAAAATAAAGAAGTATCTGCTTCAGTTTGAGGCAAAGTTAAAACTATTGTTATTTCTTTAGCATTGATTGTATTATCATTTGCAATATTTGCACCAACAGGCTTAAATATTTTATTATTCAATATTCCGTTAATAATAGGAGCAATTATTGCCCTAATTAGTGGAGTTATCTACTTAAACAAATACTTAAAATAATCAAAAAGCTCCTTGCATTAAACAAGTGAGCTTTTTATTTTATTAATTCTTTTTTGAGAGTTCCAATATATGGAAGGTTACGCATTTTTTCTTGATAGTCAAAACCAAATCCAACAACAAATTCATTGCCTATTTCAAAACCACTTTTATCGACTTTAAATTCACTTTCACGACCAATTGGTTTATCAAGTAAGCTTAAAACTTTTAAACTCTTAGGATTACGTTGTTTTAGCATAGCAACTACTTTTGAAATTGTACGTCCTGTGTCAACAATATCTTCAACAATCAAAACGTCTTTGTTTTCAATATCAAAAGCCAAGTCTAAAACTACTTTTACACTACCTGAACTCTTAGTTGAACCATGATATGAAGAAATTGTCATAAAATCGAGAATAAAATCAACACTAATAGTTTTGATTAACTGAGCAACAAAAGGTATTGCACCCTTTAAAATTGACACAATAATCAAGTCTTTGGAATCTTGATACTGACTATTTACTCAATCACTCAATTCAGTAATTCGCGTTTCAAGTTGACTTTGAGTAAAAAGAACTTTTTCAATGCGTTTATCAATCATTATTTTTTAAAATCCTTGGCGTAATTGTCAATAATTTCGATTGCTTTTTGCATGACTTGTTCTTCAGTCATATTATTTGTATCAATAACAACATGTTTTAGATTGTATTTTTTACATAATTCCAAAAATGTTGAGTAGTAATTAGCATGCAAGTGTTTGAAATAGTCATAGTTTGCTTCTCAGTTATCAACTTCACTTGCCCGACCTCTTTGAAAAATTCTTTTTTGGAATGTATCAAAGTTGATGTCTAAATAAATTGCTATATCAGGTAGTTCATCTTCAGTAATTAAGTGTTCGAATAAAGCATCATATGCTTTTAGATATCTTTCACCTTTTTGTTGCAAAATGATTTTTGCAAAAATGTAATGTTCTAGACTAAAACGGTCTAAGAAAATGTGATCTTTTTGCATATTAGGATTACTTGCTAAATAATCCTTCATCATTTGATTGAATTTTGTTGAGTGACTTTCAACTATGTAAGATTGAAAACCAATCGTTAAATCTGGTTTTTTCTCGTATAGTCATTTTAAAAATGTGTTGAATACTTCATCATTCTCGTCAAATTCGTGTAGTAATTTGGCGTTTTCATAGTGTTTTTGTAGTTTGTCCGATAGTGATGATTTTCCACTTGAAATCATTCCACTGATACCAATAATCATAATGTGTCCTCCCGTTTTTTATGTTTCTATTTTAGAGTAAAAATTGGGACTTTGAAATAAAAAAATGAATAATTTTTGACTACCACTTTTGTCAAAATTTTGACAAAAAAATCACCGAAGTGATTTGTTTTTTTATTCGATATTAATGATTTTTACGATGTATTTTTCGGGCGCGTCAACTTCAGTTTCTTCGTTAACTTTTTTACCTAAAACTGCTTTTGCTAGTGGGCTTTGGTTTGAAATTTTCTTTGCAAAAGGATCAGCATCAAGAGAACCTACAATGGTTAAAACTTTTCTTTCACCATTTTTTTTGTTTTCGATTGTTACTGTAGAACCAATTGAAACAGTGGTTTTTTTGTTTTTTGTGTCAATTAAAACGTGATTTTCTATAATGTGTTGAATTTCGTTAATTCTTGATTCAATTTGGGCTTGTTTATCACGGGCTGCATCATATTCAGCATTTTCTGAAAGGTCACCTTGTCCACGTGCTTCTTTAATTTCGTCAATAACTTGTGGACGAACTACATTACGTAAATAATCTAATTCAGCAACATATTCGTCTAAACGTTCTTTTGATAAGTAAATAATATCTTTTTCTTCCATTTTATCCTCTTTATTTTTTTAAAGTAGTTTTGCTTTTGTCATCTTTTACTATCAACAATAGTGAAACAGAACGATAACCAACTTTTTCAAAGCGGTAGTGGCGTTGTTCTAAAAGTTCACAAATATGCTTAACTTGTCTCTTGGTATAAGAATTATAAATTAAAACTGTCATACCACTTTGTTTTGCATAATTTAATTTTAGCAATTGTTTTTCATAATCATCATCAAGACTACTCAACAAGAGTAATAAATCATAGTCTTTTTGCAATGAGTCCACTTTGTTTACTGTATTTTGTGAGTCAATATCAACAAAACCTTCAGATTTTGGTTTAAGCATATCAACATTCAAGCCAGGATTGTTACGTAACAATATTTGTGCTACAAAATCATCCACATTATCTTCAAGATAAACGTCTTTAAATTGATTAATAAAGGTTGTGTTAACTAAGAACGCACTCAATAGATCATTAGCTTTTCAATTTTCAGTTTTTTGTTGTAAAGCAATCAAATGTTTTTCGAAATCTGGACTGAAGGTAGCAGCTTCAGCAAATGCTTCCTCACGCATTTTGGTTTCGTATTTTTTTCTAAGTTTTATTACTGAACGATGCAAAATGAAGTAAGCAACAGCGGCAATTACAATAACAACAAAAACACTAATTAAAAGTGGAGTTTTTCAAGAAGCTCATTCTTTATTCATAAATTTCGTTTTCTTCTAAAAATTGGTTTAAAACTTCTTCCATGATGGCAAATTCATCATCTGGTAAAGCTACCAATTTTCCTTCTGAACGTTTAAACACTATTGCTTCGTTTTTTTCATCATCAGTAACAACAAATAGATATTCGTCTCCATTTTCACTATATTCAAATAAAACTATAGCATCCTGACTTTGATTATCATCACTCATGATAGTAATTTTTCTTTCTGGGTCACTTAAATAAATTTTGGCCATATTAATTTTTAAAATAGTAGGTCAGATAATCTTCTAAAATTAACTGAGCTGCTAATTT
This sequence comes from Mycoplasma sp. 3392, assembly GCF_053851755.1. Lineage (NCBI taxonomy): Bacteria > Bacillati > Mycoplasmatota > Mollicutes > Mycoplasmatales > Mycoplasmataceae > Mycoplasma > Mycoplasma sp. 3392. The sequence goes on along the minus strand of NZ_JBSQBF010000002.1, from coordinate 24,982 downwards.
ATCTTTAACTCCTTTGCGTTTTTTTCTTGAATAACCGGCATTGATTAAGATTGATTCAGCTCCGATTGTTGATGAGTGCTCGTTTACTAAAATAACTTTTTGACTGAAATTTTGTTCTAGTAATGTTTTAAATTCTTCAACCATAATACTTCGTTCTGATTTAGAATTGTCTTTTCTTAATGGATAACCCAATACAAAAACATCAATATCGTTTTTATATTGCTCTAAATACAATTGCACGCGTTTTATAACTGCTTGAAAATTATTTTCTTCAAAGCGAAAATTTTCCAAACCACTAGCAATGATGCAATCCGAATCAGTAATTGCAAAACCACAAGTTTTTGTTCCTAAATCGAAAGCTAATTTACGCATTGTTAATAATTGATAAAAACATTTCTTCTAGTTGTGTGCTATCTTTTTCGGTTTCAAAACTTCCTTGCGCTGCTATTGCATTTCCACCACCTTTACCATTATTTTTGTCAAGAATGGTTTTAAGGATTAAATTTGAAGGTTTTTGTTTAGATGCAACAGTTACAAATACTTTACCTTCATTTAGACTGTAGGCAATAATTAGTGCTTCCTGGTATTTTTCTCTTAATTCGATAGCTGTCTTTTTAACTAGGCTTGCTTCATCTGCTTGCAAGATTAGATATTGAGTTCCATTTGAAGAAACTTTAAGTTCAACACCACTCAAGTCAAGACTCGCATTTTGCTTTTGTTTGTGTAGTTCTTTGAAGTCATTTCTTAGTTTATCTTCTTCGTTTTCCAATTGTTCTAAGTAAGCATGTAATTGATCGTTTGTGTAACTAGTTGTATCAAAAAGACTCAACTCATATTGATAATTTGCATCAAGTTCAATGTTTTTTGCTTTTAATGCATTTAGTAATTCAATTTGTTCTTGAATTTTTTGTTCATAGTATTCTTTAACTAATTTAGTTGATGTTATAACTCTTAAACGATAAATTCCAGTTCCTTTTGAGTCAACAGAAATAATTTTAAAATCTTCTAAAAATCCAGTGCTTGGAGCATGTGTTCCACCACATAAATCTTTAGTAATTCCATCAAAAACAACTACACGAACATGGCTTTGGTCATGATAATCACTTTCTTCAATAGTCATGTATGCACCGAATGCTTCTGCTTCTTTGACTGACATAATCTTATATTCACGTTTAACATCACGAGCAATGTATGCTTTCATTTTAGCTTCGATACTTTGAATTTGCTCTTTAGTTGGTTTTTTATCAGCAGGGAAATCGAATGTGAAGTATTCAGGCATAATGCTTGAACCTAGTTGTTCGATCTTTTCATCATTAAATGTTTCTCTTAAAGCATGGAACATAATGTGTGTTGCTGAGTGCCCACGCATGTATCCTTGTCTTTTTTCTACATCGACAAAACAGTCGACAGGCAAGTCTTTTTGAATTTTTCCTTTAACTTTGTGAACATGGTTTCAGTGTTTATCTTTGAAAACGTCCAAAATTTCAATTTCTTCACCATCTTGAACTATTTTTCCTCAGTCGTGGAATTGTCCTCCACTGGTTGCGTAGAATGGAGTTTTATCTAAAATTACATAACTTACATCTTCACTGTTATTGGTTTGCTCGATTTCTTCAAATTCATTTAGTAAGTAAAGAATTTTAGCTTTGTTATGTTGAGTTTCGCTATATCCTGTGAATTCAGATTCTAATTTTGTTATTAAATCTAATGAAGCAATAACTTTTTGCATCCCGCTTGCTACTTGTGAACGAGATTTTTCCCGGTGCATTTCTAGGTATTTATTGAATTCTCTAATATCAATTTTTAAACCTTTTTCAGCCAAAATTTCGCTAGTTAATTCAATTGGGAATCCATAAGTATCAAACATTTTGAAAGCAATTTCGGTTGAAATATTTCCTTCTTTTTCTATTTCTTTTTCAAGTAATTTTTCACCTTGATTAATAGTTTTTGAAAATAACATTTCTTCGTCGTAAATTACTTTCGAAACCGTTTCAACATCAATGTCGTAAATTAATGAATCTTTAACAGCTTGGACTAATTTGTATAAAAAGGCGCTACCTTCAATTTTTAGCTTCAATCCTGAACGATATGAGCGACGAATTAGACGACGAATAATGTAACCTCTTCCAACATTCGAAGGTTTCACTCCGTCGTTAATAGCATTAACACTTGCCCGCATATGATCTGCAATAATCTTAAATTGACTGTTAATGATTGCTTGTTGTTTTTCTTTTGTGAAGTAATTATTTATATCGTAACGGTAAGGTGTGTATTTTTCAATTTCATGAATAATTGTTTGGAATAAATCAGTATCAAAATTAGTTGGCACATCTTGAATAATGGCACATAAACGTTCGAATCCTGCTCCAGTATCAATGTTTTTATGTTTTAATTCGGTGTAATTATTTTCTCCATCATTATTAAATTGACTGAAAACGACGTTTCAAATTTCAATAAATCTATCATTTTCAATGTCATCTTTAATTAATTCCACACCACGACTGTCATATTTAGGACCTCTATCGTAATAAATCTCAGTACAAGGACCGCAAGGACCTTGACCGATATCTCAAAAGTTAGTTTCTTTTGTCCCTTTTATCATGTGGTTTGGATCCACACCCAGTTCCACTCAACGACGGTAAGTATCCATATCTTCTTCGTAAAAAGTAATATAAATGCGTTCTTTTTCAAATTTCAGAACATCAAATACAAATTCATATGCAAAAGCTATCGCTTCATTTTTAAAATAATCACCGATACTAAAATTACCTAACATTTCAAAAAATGTGTGGTGACGAGTTGTGATTCCAACGTTTTCAATATCATTAGTACGAATAGATTTTTGCGCATTAGTTAGTCTTGGGAATGGGGGAATTTTTTTACCGCTAAAATAATCTTTTAAAGTTGCTACTCCACTATTAATTCATAAAAGTGAAGGATCATTAACTGGAATAAGGCTTTTTGATTCAACTACCATGTGGTTTTTTGAAGCGAAAAAGTCTAATCACATTTGTCTTATTTGTTTGCTTGTTAACATAATTAGTCCTCATATAAAAATGTTTTTAATTTGTCTTGATAATAAATCTTATCAATTATTGCACCACCAACAACTTTTTGACCGTCGTAAATAACAACTTGCTGTCCTGGTGTTACTGCTTCAGTGGCATCGTAAATTACTTCAATTTGATTGTTTGCTAAAACTTTAATTCGACATTTAATGTCTTCTTGACGATACCTAAATTTAGCTGTTAAATTATCACTATTTCACTCGTGAGCAATTTGATTAAAATCATTTGCAATCATTTTGTCGCTTAGTAAGTATTCTTTATTATCTTCATTGGCAACATAAATTTCTTTTTTAGCAATATTGTGTCCTACTACAAAGTAAGGCTTTTCAAAACCACCAAGGTTCAGTCCTTTTCTTTGTCCGATTGTGTAGTACATTGCCCCTTTGTGTTTACCGACAATTTTCTTTGTTTCGATATCAATAATATTTCCAGGTTGGGCAGGAATATAATTTTCTAAAAAGTCACTGAATCTTCTTTCACCAATAAAACAAATTCCGGTTGAATCTTTTTTATCAGCAGTGATTAAATCTAGATCGTGAGCAATTTGGCGAATTTCACTTTTTAGATAATCTGCCAGTGGGAATAATGACTTAGCAATTTGTGAATTAGAAAGTTGGGCTAAAAAGTAAGTTTGATCTTTGGAATTATCCTTGGCTCTAAACAATTGATCACCTACACTTTTGGCATAATGACCCATTGCAATATAGTCAGATTTTAGTGTCTGGAAAGCATATTCAGCAAAAGCATTAAATTTAATGTATTTGTTACAGAAAATGTCTGGATTAGGTGTTCTTCCTGCTTCATATTCACGAATTAAGTAAGAAAAAACATTGTCTCAATACTCTTTAACAAAATCTACTCTATGTAGTGGAATATCAAGTTTTTTAGCCACAGCAAGAGCATCCTGATAGTCTTGTTCTTGGGGACAAATATCTTGTGAAATATCATCATTTCCTAAAAAATCATTGTTCAACATACTGTCCCAATTACGCATAAAAAGACCAACAACTTCGTGGCCTTGTTTTTTTAATAAATATGCTGCAACACTAGAATCTACTCCACCACTCATTCCTACTACAATTTTTGCCATCTAATTCCTTTCTAAATAAAATATTTATTTTATTTTTTCAAAGTTAATGCTAATATTATACAACACACGACTGCCACTACTAGCACTATTAATAAAATGAATCAAAATGCTTTGTGACCTTCAATCTCGCCAATAACTCTTTCAGCGGAGCGCTCATTAGTTCTGAGTAAAAGTTTTAGTAGTTTCTTGTCTTTTTGTTCCAATTCTTGCACCACCTCTCTTTGTCAGGCACGAAATTCTTGTTTATCTTTTTCTCAATATTTTTGTGCTTTCTCATCTCAATTGGTTGCTTTTCTTCTTAGATGATGTTTCTCATGTGCAACAATTGAGAGTTGATTCAATCCATATATCTGGGTTTTCAGTAATTTTATGTAGTGGTGTTCGCTTCAATTTAATTGTTCAAAAATTGCAACACCGTGAGACTCAAGAATGAAATACTTAGTTCTTTTAATCAATCAGTCAGGATCTTTGTGTGATCTACTGTAGTATTCAAAACACTTGGTATACATGTTAGTTTTTCCTGATTCTTTCATGCTTTTTCAATTCTTTGAGGCTTTTAAAAATTCTCTTCTATGAGAAGCAAAACGTGATTTAAAATTTTCACCAGTTTGACCAACATAAAGTAAGTTTTGAATTCTTATTAAATAAATTCCTTTTAGCGAACCATGTCGATATTCATCATAGGGTTCTAGAGTAACTTGTTTTAGTCATTCATCAATAAATTTCTTTGTCATCGCTTAAATTATACTTAATTGCTAGTAAGACTGAAAAAGTACTCAAAATAAGATATAAATTGAAAAACAAGAACCTTGTTAGGTTCTTGTTAAAATGATTATCTTTTGCATTTGTAGCTTCGAAACATCACTATTCACCAAAGACATCTGATAGCTCATTTTCAAAACTGTGTTCATCTTCGATTTTGTTAAATTCATTTAGCATTGAATGCGAGTCTTTACTTAAAATAATTTCTCTTGTTTTATCTGATTCGAACTGAATATTTGAACTCTTAATTCTTTCATTAATTTCTTCTGAAATTTCATGACTTGATTGTTTTTTATTTTCGACACCGGCAGCAATAATTGTAACAATAATTGAATCATCAGTTTCTTTATCACTTTGTGATTGTGAATTGTAACCGAAAATCATATTAACGTCACTTCCAATGATTTCTTTCATTGTTTCGTTTACGTTGTTAACGTCGTTTAAAGTACCTTTTTTACCGATTGAAATTTGAACTATACATTCTGTTGCACCTAGTATACTTGATTCTAAAATTGGACTTTTTAGAGCAGCTGCAACAGCTTTTTGCGCTTTATCTGTTCCAGTTGCCTGTCCGATTCCAACCACAAATTCTCCTGGGTTAGAACGAATTAGGGTGTTTAAATCTTCAAAGTCTAGGTTGATGTATGAAGGTAAAACTGTAATATCAATAATTGAGCGAATTAATTGTTTTAAAACTCTGTTTGAATATTTTCAAGATTCATCAATAGGAATATTTCCATATTCTTCTAACAATTTTTCGTTCGAAACAACAACATAACCATCAACATTTTTTCTCAGTTCTTCTAAACCTTTGTCAGCTGTTTGTCTTCTTTTGGTTCCTTCAAAACCGAAAGGAGTTGTAACAACTGCTAAAGTTAGAGCTCCTGATTCTTTAGCTAATTTTGCTATTTCAGGTGAAGCACCAGTTCCGGTTCCTCCACCCATTCCTGCAGCAATAATTACTAATTCAGCATTTTTAATTCTTTCACGAATTTCTTCTTTACTATCAATGGCAGCTTGGCGACCAACTTCGGGATTGGCACCAGCACCTCTACCACTTGCGTGCCCGATTTGCAAGCAGATAGATTGATCGGCAATATCTTTTAAAGCTTGTTTATCAGTGTTAACAGCAATATATTCAACCCCTTCAATTTTAACCACATCGATTAAACTTTTAATTGAATTATTACCTGCTCCACCAACTCCAATAACTTTAATTTTGGCAATTGCTGAAAGTTCTTTTTGATCCATAATGCTCCTTATATTTATTAATTAAATAACATGCGAATACGATTGAAAATACTAGTTTTAATTTTAACATCTCTAATAACGTTTGTATCAATAATAAAGGTGTTAGTAATATCTTGTTCGTAATCGTTAAAGCATAAGTAATTGATTATTGCTGAATTGTTTAGTTTTAGATTTTTGTCTACAAAGCTTTGTTTGTTTAAAGAAAATGTAAAGTCTTCGGAAATTGTTTTAAAAAACTGCATCATGTTTTCTAAATTGATTAAATTGGATTTGTTAATAACCACATTAACACCAATTAAGTCATTTTCTTGACTAAAAGCTTTGATTTCTTGATAAATTGTTTCTCAAAAATTATTAATTAATGAATATAGTTGATACGTTTTTAAATTATTTCTATAAGTTAAACTTTGGTATGCATCTTTTACCATTTTTGGATAACTTACTAAAATATTTTGTGCTTCTTGAAAACTTAAGTTGTGTTTTTTAGCAATTTGTTTTACTAAATTTGCTAGACCAAAATTAATTGCTTTGTAATTGATTAAATTATCTTTTTGAATAAGGCTTAATTCTAAATGTTCTTTTCCTAGAGTAACGCTAATTTGTTTTTGAGAACTATAAACGTTGCTTGCTAAATAAATGGCATTAACTTCGTTTTGCGACAAGAATTTTTCGACTTTTAAATTCAACTTTTTAACTAAAGCTTGCATCATTTCAAAAGCCTCGCTATCAATAAAACTTAAACGAGATTCTAGCATTAATTGGTTTACATTTTTATTGATTAACTGTTTTAAATTTTTATATTCTTGGAAGTTGTTGTCAACATTAGCAGCTACTTTTAAGTCTCTTTTTGAAATTAGATAATCATTTCCTAAATTGTTAGCAAAATGATTTTCGATTTCTTTTAGACAAAGAGCATCAAATTTTTGGCCGTGATAATTTGCTTGGTAATTTATAACTTGAGTTTTTAGACTTTCTGGCTTATCAAAAACACAAATAACATTGTTAATTGTTTTTTTAACATTAACAATTCTTTGAATTTCTTCAAATGCATTTTTAACTTGCGCTAAAGCCTGTTTGAATTCAATATCTTTTTGGAAAAGTGTATAAAAGTTATTGTTAATGCACTCTAAGGCACTAACTTCAAAGTTTTTGCTTTTCAGTTTTAAAAAAACCAAAACTTTTCTTTCCATAACTTAAATTAATTTCTCCAATACTCGTAATGTTGCTGAACGTGAGCGATAATTTTCAGTCGCTTCTTGTTCGGTGACAGTAATTTTTTTAAATTTATAACCTTCGGTAATTTGCACCGGAAGTTTGTAAGTATCGCTATTTATTTTTAACGATTTAAAGTAGTTCTTAACTATTCTGTCTTCTAAAGAATGAAAACTGATAACTGCCAATTTACCATTTTTAGTTAGTAATTCAACAGCTTGTGGCAACATTTTTTCAATTGCCTCAAATTCCTGATTAACTTCAATTCTTATTGCCTGAAAAATGGCGCGATAAGGATTTTTTTGACGCAATATTGCAGCAGGATAAGCATTTTTAATAACCTCACACAATTGCAAAGTACTATCGATTGGACGAGATTTGCAAATGGCATTCGCAACTTTTGAAAAAAGCTTAACATCAGCGTTTTTTTGCAAAATCTTTGCCAATTGTTCTTCACTAGTTTGGTTAACAATATCTCAAGCACTTATTTCTTGCTCTTGATTCATTCGCATATCTAATTTAGCATCTTTTGAATAGCTAAAGCCGCGACTAGCATCATCAATTTGCGGACTTGAAATTCCTAAGTCTGCAATCAATCCATCTATTTTTGTAACGCCATAAGTTCGCAATTGTTCTTTTAAAGAAGCAAAATCACTATGTATCAAGGTGAATTTATTTGATACTTTTTTCAAGCGCTCGTTTGCTTCTAAAATTGCTTGTTTATCTTTATCGAAACAATATAAATGGCCAGTTGTTAATTTTTTTAAGATTTCTTCACTATGACCACCCCTTCCCAAAGTAACATCAACATAAATTCCATTTGGTTTTATGTCAAGAGCTTCAATACTTTCATAAAGAAGCACAGGAATGTGGGTTATAAGCTAACTCCACTTTCAAATAATGTTTGGGCTAGTTTGTCAAAGTTCTCATCATCATCCATTGAACCTTCGGTCGCTTCATAAACTTCCTTAGCGAAAATTTCTGAATATTGACCCATACCAATGAACACAACATCTTTTTTGATAGCGGCACGAGTAATGAAACGTAGGGGTAGACTTAAACGACCTGACTTGTCTAATGTTACTTCTTCGGTATTAGCGAATATGTAACGAGCAAAATTACGGGCATTTTTATCTAGCATATTGGTTTGATTCAATTTTTGTTGTAATAACTCAAATTGTTCTTGACTACGAACAGTGATTGAACTATCTAGTCCGTAAGTTATGAAAAAAGTGTTTCCTAACTCATTACGAAACTTAGAAGGTACAACTAAACGGTTTTTTTCGTCTAATGTTCGGTCATATTTACCATACATTCCCATTTCCTCCCACTATCACCCATATTATAATACATTTGTTTCCACCTATATCAAAAATATTTTGATTTTGGTTAAGAAAAGTAATAAAAAAAATACCTTAATAATAGGTATTTATGTAAAAATGGTTATTTTTGCTTCTTGGTAACATCTTCAAGCGTATAAGTGTGAAGATTATGCATTTCGTAATAGTGGTTTAAAAGTCCTGCTTTTTTGAATTCAAATTTTGTAATTTTACCACTATTGTTGTCTAAATCTAGACTTAGATATGTTTCGGCGCTACCAAAAAGTGGGTCAATAAATGCTCCAGGGCAGATTGTGGTAAATTTTTCATTTTGTACTAATAACGGGTATCTTCCAAAACCGTGAATAAAAATGTTGTTGTCAATTTCAAGATTTTTGCTGGCTAAATACTCTTCTACCTTAGTTGCAACTGAGAGCTCTGAGTTGTAATCAACTTCTTTTGCTCCTGATGGTTGGTAGGTTAGGTATACTCTTTTCTGAATATTGTTGGCAAAATTTAAAGTAACAGTTAAAAAGTTATCCAACTTGCTATTAATATCTTTTGGACCACGTACTGCTCAGTCAAAATGATTTTTAATTCGACTATCGGGCATTTCGCTATTTCCACAACTGATAAATTTAACTACTTGATTATCTTTTTTGGCGAATGATTTTTCGAAATGAATAAAATCTTCAATACTGATGTTGTCCTGGTTGATATTGGCAAAAATTATTAAACGCATAATAAATCCTTTACTTTAATTGTAACCAAAAATAAAAAAACCTCTGCCGAAGCAAAGGTTTTAATTAAATTAATTATTTGTCAGCTTTAGCTTTGAAGTTTGCTACTTTAGCACCTTTGTAGAAACCACATTCATTACAGATTGTATGTGATAAAACTGGTGCTAAACAGTTTGAACAGCTTGATTGTGCTTTAACATCTAAAGCGTGGTGTGCACGACGTAGGTGTTTTCTTTGTTTTGAAGTTTTACGTTTTGGAACTATAGCCATATTCTAATCTCCTTTATTGCTTCTAATTTAATTTGCTAGTAATTAAACTAAAGAAATCATTGCCATTGGAGCACCGTCTCCACGACGAGGTCCAGTTTTGATAATACGAGTATATCCACCATTACGTTCTGCGTAACGAGGTCCTAAAACTTCAAATAAGTATTGCACAGCATCACGTCCATCTTTCATTTGAACATCTCTTAAGTAAGCTGCTGCTTGACGACGACTTGCTAAAGTATTTTTCTTAGCCAAGGTAATAACTTTTTCCACCTTACGACGTAATTGTTTTGCACGTGGTAAAGTTGTTTCAACTTTTCCGTTTACTAAAACATCTGTTACTAGTGAACGTTGTCAGTGACGTGTTCATTTTGAATTACGTCTAAAAACTTGAACAGGATTTGCCATTATTCATCTCCTTTATTGGTTGATTCTTTTCACATTTGAATTTTCTTAATAATATCGTCGACTGATTTTTTACCTAGATTTTTAATGTTACCTAATTCATCTTCACTTAATTTAACTAAATCATCGATGGTGTTGTATCCAGCACGGTGTAAAGCATTAACTGAACGAATAGTTAAGTCTAATTTTTCAATTGGAAGAATTAATTTATCGTCCACTGGTTTTTCGATTTTTTCATCTTCAAAAAGATCAATTTGTTCAATGTTTTGGACATTTCCAATTACTTGCAAGTGAGCAATTAAGATTTTAGATGCTTGACTTAATGCTTCGCGAGCTTCAACTGTTCCGTCAGTTTCTACTCTCATTAGTAATTCTTCTTCCACTAAAGCACTTGAAGAGTTAAGTTCAATAGTTTGGAAGCTAATTTTTTTAACAGGACTGAAATCACTGTCAACTGCTAAATATTGTCCTGATTTGATTTTTGAATCTAGACGTTGTTCTAATGTTTGGATGTAAGCTTTGTTGTCTTCGAAATCAACAAATCCTCTTCCGGCACGTAAGAACATATCAAATTCTAGATCTCCATCTTTTTGGATGTCAGCAATGTAGCAATCTTTGTTAACAATTTCTAGACCGCTTGGAAACTCGATATCACGAGCATAAACTTCACCAATTTTGTTTGAACGGAAGCTTACTTTAACAATTTGATTTTTGTTAAATAGTTCTTCATTGTATGTGAAACGAATTTTAGTCAAATTTTGTAATAGTGTAACAACATCTTCTCTGATACCGTCGATTGTAGAAAATTCATGTTCGACTTTATTGATTTTGATTGCGAATGGAGTGCAAGAAGTAATTGATGATAGCAATGTGCGACGAAGCGCTGTACCCAGTGTATTAGCGAAACCTCTTGAAAGTGGTTTTAAGCTAAATGTTGAACTAAATTCATCAACTCTTTCACTGTTTAATTCTGAATAATTCATTTTTGCCATTTTTTCCATAATTACTTAAGCTCTACTTTCTTTTTAAAATTTTCTTAGGTGGACGGGTTCCGTTGTGTGGAACTGGTGTTACATCTTTAACTTCTTTAATGATTAAACCAGAAGTTTCGATTTGTTTACGAGCTGTTGATTTTCCAGCTCCTACCCCTTTAACTAAGATTTTTACTTCTTTAAGTCCAAATTCTTTAGCTTTTTCTAGGGCTGCAGCAGCTGCTAAACCAGCTGCATAAGGGGTTTTTTTCTTGGTTCCTTTGTAACCAATTGCTCCTGATGAAGATCACGCGAAAACATTACCTTTGTCATCACTAAATGAAACAATAGTGTTTTGGTAAGTTGAGTGAATGTGGGCGATACCGCTAGTAATAACTTTTTTTTGTTTTTTAGCCATTATTATTTACCTTTCTTACCTGCAACTGTTTTACGAGGTCCCTTTCTTGTACGAGCATTCTTTTGTGTACATTGTCCACGAACTGGTAATCCTTTACGGTGTCTGATTCCACGGTATGATTTAATTTCCATTAAACGTTTGATGTTTAAAGAAACTTCACGACGTAAATCACCTTCAGTTGTGTATTCTTTAGCAATGTCACGAATTTTTGTAAGTTGGTCTTCAGAAAGATCTTTTACCCGGATATTTTCATCGATATCAGCTTTTTGTAAAATTTCTTGTGCCAAACTTTTTCCTATTCCATAAATGTATGTTAAAGAAATAACTACACGTTTATTGTTAGGAATTTCAACGTTTAAAACTCTAGCCATAATTTACTATCCTTGTCTTTGTTTGTGTTTTGGAATAATACAAATAATACGGTTTGTACCATTTCTTTTAATAACTTTGCAATCTTTGCAAATACGTTTGATTGAAGCACGAACTTTCATCGTTTTTCCTTTCGCTATTTATGACGATAAACGATTCGTCCTTTAGTTAAATCATAAGGACTCATTTCCACGTCAACACCATCTCCTGGAATAATACGAATATTGTATAAAGCCATTTTTCCAGAAATTGTAGCTTGAATTTCTAGACCATTATCAAGCATTACAACATAGGCTTTTGATGAGTGGACTTTGGTTACTTTACCAGTCATTTTAATTGCATCTTTTGCCATTTAAATTTTGTCTCCTGTTAAAATGATTGCCTGATCATTTTCAATAAGAATTGTTTGTTCATAGTGACTTGTCTTTTTATTATTGCGACTCACTATGGTTCAATCATCTTTTAAGGTTTTAACATTTGCTGAACCTTGCAAAATCATGGGTTCAATACAAATTGCCATACCATTGCGAATTAGTGGTCCTGTTCCTTTTAGGCCGATGTTTGGCACAAAGGGATCTTCGTGTAACTCAGTACCTATACCGTGACCGCTAAATTCTTCTGGAGTAAACATTCCATTTGCTTTGATAACTTTATAAATAGCAGCTGAAATGTCTCCAATTCGATTACCGACTTTGACTTCATTAAAACCGGCATAAAAAGCATCTTTGGCGACTTTAATTAGTTTTTTATCTTCTTCACCTGGGTTTGAACCCACATACTTAGTAAAAGCCGAATCACTGTACATGCCATTTCAAATAACACCCATATCAACTTTGACTAAGTCTCCCTCTTGTAAAACTCTGTCGCTTGGAATTCCATGAATTAATTCTTCGTTAACACTTATACAACAAGTATTAGGGAACCCATATTGGCCTAAAAAGGCAGGTTTTGCTTTACGAGCAATGATTTCTTTAAAAGCGATGCTATCAATTTCTTTTAAAGAAACACCTGGTCTTATAAAGTCATAAACTAAGTATTTAACTTCTGCCAGGATAGCACATGATTTTTTTAAATCATCAATTTGTTGCTTATTTTTAATTTTAATATTCATTTGCAGCCTTTTGTTTCAATGCATCAACCACGTCTTGATAAACTTTTTCAATTTCTTGGTCGGCATTGATACTAATTAAAATTCCTTTTGATGCGTAGAAATCAATTAGTGGTTTTGTTTGCTGTTCATAAACATTTAATCTTCTTAAAACAACATCGCTTTGGTCATCTTTTCTTTGAACTAATTTCTCACCATCATCGTCACAGTGAATGTTATCTTTTGAAGGATTGTAAGACAAGTGATAAGTACGCGAGCATTTTTGACATACTCTTCTTTCGCTTAGTCTCTTGATAACACTTTCTGAATCGATTTCTAACAAGATTGCTCAGTCAATTTTAGTAAAGTCTAAATTGTCAAGAAAATTGACCTGGTCAACGGTTCGAGGGTAACCGTCTAAAATATAGTGGCGTTTTGCAAGTGTCAATTTTTCCAACTTGTTTTTAACTAATTGATTAGTAATTTCATCACTAACATATAGGCCATTGCTGGTCAATTCAACAACTTGTAAACCTAATGGCGTTTTGGCATTAATTTCTTCACGAAACATTGCACCGGTTGATAGGTGGGCAAAATTATCTTGAAGGGATAATTTTTCCGCAATGGTTCCCTTACCTGCTCCCGGAGCACCTAAGAATATTAGGTTAACATTGTTTCAGTCTTTTATCACAATAAATCACCTTCTTCACCATTTTGTTGTGAATATAATATTTTTTTACGTTTACGAGCAAGTTCTTGAGACTTGTAACGCGCTTGAATTTGTTGGATTGTTTCAATAGTTACTGAAACTAAAATCATTAATCCAGTTCCACCGAACGCTATTGATTGTGGCATTCCTAAAATTTCTTCGATGTAACGCATAGCCCCAATTAAGATTAAATAAATGCTTGAAAAATAACTTAAATTAAGAATTTTGGCAATTAAATAATCTTCGGTTTGTTCCCCTGGTCTAACACCGGGGATGAAGGTTGAATTTTTGGCAAAATCTTCACTAATTTTGTCAATTTTAGATTGTTGTAAACCAAATAGAAGTGTGAAAGCAAAGGTTATTACAACAAATAAGAAGAAACCGATTGGTTGGGTTAGTTGTAAATTAGTATAAACTCAGTGATAAAAAGCACTCGTTGCGGGATTGAATAATCCAGCAATCATAGTTGGTAAACTTAGAAACATTAAAGCAAAAATTACTGACATAATTCCAGCTGGATTGGCTTTTAAAGGTAAATATGAAAGTTCTTTTTCATTTCTTGAAAGCCCTGCTCCAACTTGTTGAATAGGAATGTGTCTTTCTGCTAGATAGAAGATACCGACTATCATTACAACTAATAAGTAGCCAAGAACATAAACACCAAAGTTTAGTAATTCTTTTAGTGTAGCACTAGATTGTTTGAATGAAGGAACTAAAAACTCGAAAGCATTTCTGAATGTTGGAATCAAATTCGAAGCGATTCCAGCAAAAATGATTAAACTTGTTCCATTTCCTACACCCTTGTTAGTAATTTCTTCACCTAAAAATAAGGCAAAGAGGCTACCAGCAATCAGAATTAAAGGTAGCAAGAAGAATGCATAAGCATTAGTATTCAAACTATCAACAATTCTGATTCCGAACCCACTTGTTGGGTTTTTTAAGGCTCTTGTTAAAACAATAGCCTGAATAATTGCAAAGCCAAGCGTTACAAAACGAGTAATAATATTAATTTTTATTCTCCCTTGTGGTCCTGCTTGACTTAGACGATAGATTGGTGGAAAGAGCTTAGTTTGTAAAATCATCATAATCAAACTAGCAGTAATGAAGGGGCTAATTCCTAAAGCCATAATGCTAAAGTTTCTTAGTCCTCCACCACCAACTAGATTCAAGATTCCTAAAAAGTCTCCACCATTTAGTTGATCTCGGTTAACTAAATTAATTCCTGGAACAGTAATAGTTCCCGCTGCAACAAAGATTGTTAAAAGAAAAATAGTATACAAAATCTTTTTTACAAGATCATGGTTTTTTCAAAACTCGGTGTAACTATTTTTAAATTTCACTCACTTCGCATCGAAACGCACTTGGTTTTGTTTGCGATTGTTAGTGCTTGTTTTTTTCTTTGTTAAGGCCATTATTTAACCTCGATTTTTCCTCCAGCTGCAACAATTGCTTCGCTAGCTGATTGACTTAGAGCGTGAACATCTTCAACTACTAAAGCTTTTGATAGTTCTCCTCTTCCAAGAATTTTAACTGGCATATCGTATTTTTTGATTAGACCTTTATTGAATAAAGATTCAAAACTTACAACTTCATTTGCTTGGTAATATTCTTGTAATTGATCTAAGTTAACAACTTGGTATTCCACGTGGTTAACATTTTTGAATCCACGTTTTGGAATTCTTCTGAATAATGGGTTTTGTCCCCCTTCAAATCCTAGTCTTACTGTGTTACGTTTAGTTTGACCACTTTGTCCACGTCCTGCTTGTTTTCCTTTTCCAGCAGCGTGTCCACGTCCTACACGGTGTTTTTCTTTACGAGAACCAGGAGTGTATGATAAATTGCTTAATGTTTGTTTCATAAAATCTCCTTAATTATTGTAAATCTTCTACTTTAATGTCTCTAAGCTCAGCTACTTGTTGAGCGGTTCTTAGTTGTTTTAAAGCCTTAACTACAGCGTGAGCAACGTTTTGTTTGGTTCTTGATCCTAATGATTTTGTTGAAACATCAGTATATCCGGCTAATTCCATAACACTACGAACGGTATTTGAAGCTTTGAATCCTGTTCCTTTTGAGGCAGGACGTAGTTGTACTTTTGAAGCTAAGAATTTAGCTTGAATTTCATGTGGAACTGTTCCGTTTACAACAGGAACTTCAAAGATGTTTTTGTGTGCATCTTTAACAGCTTTTTTAATAGCGTCTTGAACTTCGTTTGCTTTACCGTGTCCAAATCCCACTTTTCCTTTTTTGTTTCCAACTACTACATAGGCTGAGAAGCTAAATCTTCTCCCCCCTTTAACAACGACAGTAACTCTGGCGATGTCAATAACTTTTTCTTCGAATTCTGAATTTAATTCACGATTAGAATTTTGACGATTTGGACGTCTTCTTTCTTCTTGATTATTTTCAGTATTTCTTGGTTTACGAACTGCTTTAGTTTCATCAGCGTTGTTTGGACGTGCTTTTTTAACTACTCTAGTTTTTCTTGCTTCTGCATTTGTTTCGGTGATTTCTTTTACGTTTTTATTTTCGTTTGCCATTAGAATTTAATCCCTTCTTCTCTTAGTGAATCAGCAAAAGCAGCAACTTTTCCGTGGTAAATGTATCCTGAACGGTCATAAACAACTTGTTCAACTTTTAGTTCGTGTAATTTTTTAGCAAATAATTTTGCTACTTGTTTTACCGCATCAATATTATTAGCATGTTGTGGTAAATCTTTGGTTGAAGCAGCTGCTAGTGTGGTGTGGTTTTCGTCATTAATTAATTGTGCATAGAAATTATGTAAAGATTTGTAAACAGATACACGAGGAACTGAAGCTGTTCCACTTAAGTGTTGACGGATTTTTAAGTGTTTTACTTTACGTCTGTCATTTCTTGATTTTTGCATATTTGTCTAACCTTTCTAGCTTCGATTATTTAGAAGCTTTTTTTCCTTCTTTACGACGAATAACTTCGTCTTTGTACATAATTCCTTTTCCTGAGTAAACGCTTGGACGACGAATGTCACGTAGAACTGCTGCGAATTGACCAACAGCTTGTTTATCAATTCCTTCAATAACAATGTTTGTTGGTTTTGGTAGACTTACTTTTAAGTTAGCAGGAATGTCTACTAAAACTGGGTGTGAGTAACCGGCGATAACTTCAATTTGGTTACCTTTTTGAGTTGCTTTATATCCAACCCCTTTAATTTCGATTTCTTTTTTAAATCCTTCACTAACTCCTTTTAGCATTCCACTAATTAAAGAGTTGGTTGTTCCGTGTAATTGTTTGGTGCTTTTTTCTTCGTTTAGGCGGTGTGTAGTAATTTGGTTGTTTTCGTTTTTAATTTCAATTAAATCTGAGAATTGAAAGCTTAGTGTTCCTTTTGGTCCTTTAACTTCAACGAATGATTTTTCGATTTTAACTTCAACGTTTGCTGGGATATTTAAAACTCTTTTTCCGACACGAGACATTCTTAATTCCTATCAAATGTAGGCGATAACTTCACCACCAACATTTGCCTTTCTTGCTTCTTTATCGGTCATTAGTCCTTGTGATGTTGAAATAATTGCAGTTCCAAATCCTGAAAGAACTTTAGGTAAGTTTTTAGCTGATGCATAAACTTTTAGTCCTGGTTTTGAAACTTTTTTAAGTCCACTAATAACTGGTTGTGAACCGGTGTATCCCTTGTATTTTAGTGAAATTGAAATTGCTTTATGGTTATCTTTTTCAACTTCTTTAAAATCAGCAATGTATCCTTCGTTTTTAAAGATTTCAAGGATTTTTACTTTTTTGTTTGAGTGAGGAACAACTACTTCACGGTGTTTACGAGCATTAGCGTTTTTGATACGAACAAACATGTCCGCAATTGGATCAATAATAATAGCCATATATTATCAACTCGCTTTCTTAATTCCTGGTAATTTACCTTCGTGAGCTAATGTACGGAAGCAAATTCTACAGATTTTGTATTTTCTTAAAACTGCATGTGGACGTCCACATAATTCACAACGTGTATAGAAACGGGTTGAGAATTTTGGAGTCTTTTTAGCTTTAACTTTTAATGATTTTTTTGCCATTAATTACTCCTTATTCAGCCTTCGCAAAAGGCATTCCTAAACTTTTTAGTAAAGCGTAAGCTTCTTTGTCATTTTTAGCACTTGTAACGATTAGAACATCTAGTCCTTTTAGTTTACGGATTTTATCGAAACTAATTTCTGGGAAGATAATTTCTTCTTTAACTCCGATTGCATAGTTTCCATTACCATCGAAGCTTTTTGGATTTGTACCGTGGAAATCACGTACCCGAGGTAGTGCTACTTCAATTAGTTTTGCTAAGAATGATCACATTCTTTCTCTTCTTAAAGTAACTTTTCCTCCCATTGGCATACCAGCACGTAATTTTCAAGAAGCTAATGATTTTTTAGCTGTGGTTTGGTATGGTTTTTGTCCTGCGATTAAAGCAAGTTCATTCATAACTTCTTCAATTGCTTTTGAGTTTGAAACTTCATTTCCAGCAGTCATGTTTAAAACGATTTTTTCAATACGTGGGATTTGCATATCTGATTTGTAGTTGAATTGTTGTTTAAGTTCAGCTTTGGTTACATCATTATAGTGTTTTTGTAATTTATTCATAATGTCTCCTTAATTAGATAGCTTTTTGAGTTTTCACAACAATTCTTTCTTTTTTACCGTTTTTATCAACTTTAAATCCTACTCTTGAATATGTTGCTGGGGTTGTTGCTGTTCCTTTTTTAACTAGAATAGCAACATTTGAAATGTGGATAGGGAATTCTTTAATTTCAATTCCACCTTCATTTTTTTGTTGGCTTGGTTTGTGGTGTTTAGTTTTCTTGTTAACGTCTTTTAAAGTAACTAATTGTTTAACTGGATCGATTGCTAGAACGGTTGATACTTTACCTTTTTGAGCTCCACTGATAACTACAACTGTGTCATTTTTACGAATTTTTTGACTAGCCATTATAGTACCTCCGGTGCTAATGAAACGATTTTTAAGTATCCTTTATCACGAAGTTCACGCGCTACTGGTCCGAAAACACGAGTTCCACGTGGGTTTTTATCTTCTTTAATGATTACTACAGCATTATCATCAAAACGAATGTTTGAACCGTTTTTACGTTGAATTCCGTATTTAGTTCTTACAACAACAGCTTTAACGATTTGTCCTTCTTTAACGATTCCGTTTGGAAGAGCTTTTTTAACAGAACAGATAACAACATCACCAATGTTTGCAAATTTCTTAACACTTCCTCCTAAGTTACGAATAATTCCGACTTCTTTAGCACCTGAGTTATCAGCTACTACAACTCTTGATAATTCTTGTAACATTAGTTTTCTCCCACTAGAGCTTTTTCTTTAATTGCAACTAGACGGAAATGTTTGGTTTTTGAAAGTGGACGAGTTTCTTGAATTCTAACTACATCATTTAAATTTGCTTGGTTGTTTTCATCATGTACTGCAAAACGTTTTGATTTTTTGAAACGTTTTTGGTAAATTGGGTGTTTTACATATGTTTCTACTAAAACGATAATGGTTTTATCATTTTTGGTTGAAACAACTTTTCCAGTTAAAACTTTACGGTTGTTTGATCTTTCCATTATTTAACTTCCTTTGATTTTTTTTCATTTAATGCTGTTAGTGCTCTTGCGATATCTTTTTTAACTTCTCTGATTTTGTGGTTTTGTTCTAATTGTCCAGTTTTTGATTTGAAACGAAGAGTGAATAAGTTAGCTTTGTAGTCAGCTACTAATTTTTCTAGTTCTTCAACACTTTTAGCTTGAAAATCTTTGAATTCCATTAGTTTTCTCCTTCTGTTTCTTCACGTTTAACAATTTTTACTTTAACTGGTAGTTTGTGTCCACCTAGACGTAGTGCTTCTAGAGCAATTTCTTCTTTAACACCTTTAACTTCAAACATCATTGTGTCTTCTTTAACAACTGCTAGTCATTGATCTGGAGATCCTTTTCCTGATCCCATACGAACTCCAATAGGTTTAGAAGTTTTTGACATATGTGGGAAAATTCTAATTCAAACTTGTCCTTCACGTCCCATTTTACGGGTAATAGCGATACGGGCTGCTTCAATTTGACGAGCTGAAACTCAAGCAGAAGTTTTAGCTTGCAATCCGTATTCTCCAAAACTTACTTTGTTTCCACGAAATGCTTTGGTTTTGTCGTGACGGATACGGAACATTTTACGGTGTTTAGTTCTTTTTGGTTGTAACATCGTTAGCTCCTTTTTCTAATTTTTCTCCCAATGATACTCAAACTTTAATTCCTAGTGCTCCATATGTTGTACGAGCTGTTGCTGTTGCATAGTCAACATCTTGACGAAGGGTGTGAAGTTTCATTTCACCTTCGTTGTATCCCTCTTTACGAGCCATGTCAACTCCATTTAGACGTCCTGAAACTGCAGTTTTAACACCTTTAGCTCCAGCTTTCATAGCAGCCTTGATAGCTTGTTTTTGAGCTAGTCTAAAGCTTCCACGGTTTTCTAATTTAACAGCGATTTGTTCTGCTAGTAATTTAGCATTTAAATCTGGTTTTTTAAGTTCAACAACTTCAATGTTGACATTTAAATTTTTATTTCTTAACGCTTTTTTCAAATCAGCAGTAAGTTGTTTAATGTTGTCTCCGTTTGTCCCTAAAACAACACCTGGTTTTGCTGTGTGCAATAATACTGAAATGTGTTCTTTGTTGTCTCTTTTAATTTGTACATTTCCAATTTGGTAGTTACGAACTAATTTATTGAAGAAACGGTAAATTGCTTGGTCTTGTAATAAGTTAGCAGCATATTGTGCTTTGTCAGCATATCAAGTTGAGTTGTGGTCTTTAGTAATTCCGTATCTAAAACCATTTGGATTAACTTTTTGTCCCATAGTAAACTCTCCTTAATTAATATTCACTTACTTCGATAAAGAAGTGGCTTGTTCTCTTTAAGATTGGATATGCTCTACCTTGTGAGTGAGGTTGGTAACGTTTTAAAGTTGGACCTTCATTTACAAGTAGTTTTGAAATGTATAACTTATCAGCATTTAGACCGTGGTTGTTGGTTGCATTAGCGATAGCACTTTTTAGAAGTTTTAAAAGAATGTAAGTAGCTTTTTTATTAGTAGTTTTTAGAATAGCGATAGCTTCTTGAGTTGATTTGTTACGAATTAAGTCAGCAACTAGACGGGCTTTACGAGCAGAAATTCTTTGTGTTTTAACACTTGCGTTTGCTGATTTCATTATTTCTTCTTCCCTTTATCTGCACCATGTCCTGTGTATGTACGGGTTGGTGAGAATTCTCCTAATTTATGTCCGACCATGTCAGCTGTTACGAAAACATCGTTGAAAACTTTTCCATTGTGAACTTGGAATGTTAATCCAACAAATTCTGGGAAGATTGTTGAACGACGACTTCAAGTTTTAATTGGACGTTTTGGTGCTTTGTTTTCTAGAATAGCAACAACTTTTTTCATTAAATGGTCATCAACAAATGGACCTTTTTTTAGTGATCTAGCCATTATTTACTTGCCTTTCTTCTTCTTATAATCAACTTGTTTGAAGCTTTCTTAGTTGAACGAGTTTTAACTCCAAGAGCTTTTTTACCTCATGGTGTAAGTGGAGCTTTACGTCCGATTGGTTGACGCCCTTCTCCCCCTCCATGTGGGTGATCGTTAGGGTTCATTGCTGACCCACGTACTGTTGGACGAATTCCAAGGTGACGGTTACGTCCTGCTTTTCCGATATTTACTAATAAGTGTTCTTCATTTCCGACAACTCCAATAGTTGCACGACATTCTCCAAGAACTTTACGTACTTCACCACTTTTTAGTCTTAGAATAATATATTTACCTTCTTCATCTTTACCTAAAATTTGGGCGCTTGTTCCAGCACTACGGGCAATAATTCCCCCTTGTTTAGGCTGTAATTCGATGTTGTGAACGAATGTACCTTCAGGAATGTTTTTTAGTGCCAAGCTGTTTCCAACTTTAATGTCAGCACTGTCTCCTGAAACAACAACACTTCCAACACTTAGTCCTTTAGGGTGAAGGATGTAACGTTTTTCTCCATCACGATAAACAACTAATGAAATGTTTGCACTACGGTTTGGATCGTATTCGATTGTTTTAACAATTCCTTCGATTCCATCTTTGTTACGTTTGAAATCGATAATACGATATTTACGTTTAGTTCCACCTCCGTGGTGACGAGTTGTTATAACTCCCCGATTATTTCTACCAGCATGTTTTTTTAAAGTAACTAGTAGAGATTTTTCAGGAGCATGACCAGTTAGATTTTTCTTGTAATCTAACGATGTCATGTGTCTACGACCATTAGAGGTTGGCTTGTAATGTTTAATAGCCATCGTATTCTCCTTTAATGATTGACCTAAAAATAATGAGATTTTGTCTTTTAGGTGATTAATTCTGTTTTAAAACTTATCTTATGGTTAGCAAGATAAATTATTTAGCAGCTTTTTTAGCTAATTTTTCAGCAACTTTTGCTTCTACTGCTTTAGCGTCTTTTTTGTTTTCTGCAACTTCTGTTTGTGCTGCAGTTTCTTCTTTTTCTTCAGCTTTAGATTCTTCTGGGAAGAAATTGATGCTGTATCCATCTTGTAGATATACTAAAGCTTTTTTGTATTTGTTTGTGTATCCTGCAAAACGTCCTAGTCTTTTTGGTTTGGCAGCAACTGTTAGAATGTTAACACTTGCTACTTTAACGTCAAAAATGAATTCAACAGCTTTTCTTACTTCAACTTTGTTTGTACGACGATCTACTGCAAATGTGTAAATATTGTCTGACATTTGGTTGTAGCTTTTTTCAGTTAAAATTGGATATTTAATTACATCATTAACGTTCATTATTTAACCAACCCTTCTAATACTTTTACATCGTTTTCACTAATTACCATCACATCAGCTGCTAATAGTCTTTCAACGCTTAGTGAGCTTACTTTAACAGTAACTACGTTTTGTAAGTTTCTTGCTGATAGGAAAACATTTTCATCACTAGTTACTAATAAAACGTTTTTAACATCAGCTAGACCTGTTGCCTTTAATTGACTAACTAGTTCTTTAGTTGAAGGTTTTGCAAGTTTGTATTCGTGAACAAAAACTTGTTGTGCTTGAGCTAATTGGCTTAAAGCACTTTTAACTGCTAGAGCACGAACTTTTTTGTTTACTTTTAATGAGTAGTTTTTAGCTGTGGTAGGTCCAAATGCTCTTCCCCCACCTACTCAAATTGGTGAACGCATTGATCCTGCACGTGCACGACCAGTTCCTTTTTGTCTTCAAGGTTTTTTACCTGTCCCTGAAACTTCTCCACGATTTTTAACTTTGTGAGTTGAAAATCTTCTTGAAGCACGATCACTTAAAATAGTGTCGAAAATTGCTTGTGCGTGAACTTCTTCTAATCCGAATAATCTTTGTGGTAATTTATCTGAAGCAAATTTTAGACTTTGAGATTGTGTTTTAACAACATCAACAGCTGGTTTAGCTTCTTTTTTAGTTGTAGCTTTTTTGTTTTCTGCCATTATTAAACCTCTTGTTCTTGTTCTTTAGCTTCTTCAGCTTTTTGTTTTGCTTCTTCTAATAGTTGTTTCATTTCATCTAGTGACATTGATGATTCTAATACCACACCATATTTTTTAGCTTCTTCGAATAGTTCATTTTTAGCAATTGCAACTTTTAGATCAACTAATTCAATAGCTGGTCTTTTAGCAATATGTTTTGCATTTTGTTTAACTGTTACAAATCCTTTGTTTGGTCCTGGTACTGAACCTTTAATAATGATTAAGTTGTTTTCTTTATCAGTAGCAACAACTTCTAAGTTTTGTACAGTAGTTTTAACGTTTCCTAAGTGACCTGGCATGGTCATTCCTTTAACAACACGGTTTCCAGAAATGTCCCCGATTGATCCAGTTTGACGGATAGGTTTGCTTCCTCCCCCTCCCCCGTGAGACTTAGGTCCGATTTTTTGATTGTGACGTTTAATGGTTCCTGCAAACCCTTTTCCTTTAGAAGTTGCTTGTACGTCAACGACTTCTCCTGCTTCAAAAATAGTTACATCAACCATTTGCCCTAATTCGTAACCTGACATGTTACGAATTTCTTTTACGAAGCGCTTAGGTGTTGTGTTGGCTGCAGCGAATCTATTAACTTCAGGTTTTTTGATTCTTGATTGTTTTTTGTCTTCAACAGCTAATTGCACAGCAACATAACCGTCTTTATCAGCTGTTAGAACTTTAGTAACAACATTTGGTTTAACTTCAATCACAGTAACAGGAATTGCATTACCTTCAGCTGTGAATAATTGAGTCATCCCAACTTTTCTTCCTAAGATTCCTTTCATCTTGATCCTTTCATTTTGTTATTGAAATTGATATTTATATGTACGCACGGGCGCATATATAAAATAAAAACAAACTGTTAATTACTTAACAGATTTGATACTTAATTCAACTCCAGCTGGCAATTCTAAAGATTTGAATCTATCAGCTAGTTTTTCACTTACGTTATCAATAATGATTAAACGTTTGTGAGTTCTTGATTCGAACTGTTCACGTGATTTTTTGTTAACGTGAACTGAACGCAAGATAGTGATGATTTCTTTTCTTGTTGGCAATGGAATTGGTCCACTTACATTAGCTTTCTCGCTTTTAGCTAATTCAACAATTTTCACACTAGCTTGGTCAACTAAAGCATGTTCGAATGATTTAACTTTGATTTGTAATTTCATTTGTTCTCCTTGTTCATTAATTTTGAACTGACTCCACATAAAAACTAATCTCCGAGAAGAACAACTAAGCTCGGAGTATTACAACCTTATGTATCACAGTCGTAGTTGCTTATTAATTATAACAAAAAACGATTTTTTTACAAAACGATTTTTTAGCCTTTTCTTAAACAATAATGACAAATATTACCGAGGCTAAAATATACAAAACAAGACTAAACCAAGCAAATATTTTAATTGCTACTCAACCTTTTTTATAATTTATAAAATCATAAGTTGCACAACAAAGACTAACTAATATTACAGCAATTAATCAATACGAAATAACTAACTTATTCTTGAAGTATAGATCGTTGTTTATATATTTTCCCATCATCATAAATAAAGCAAAGATAGCTACAATCAAAAAATAAAAAAGTAGCAATTGCAAAGCCTTAGTGATGTCTTTAATATGATAGTTTTTGCTTTGTTTAGTGATTTGTTTCATATTCATATATTGTACTAAAAAGATAAATAAAAAAGCCCAAAAAGGGCTTTCCTAGATCTCTGAAAACTGAATAGAAAGACTAATCAACATATAGAATTAAACTATT